>JAKDMO010000056.1 GCA_030452305.1 Alcaligenaceae bacterium
GGCACATGTATGACACTGTAAAGGGCTCGGACTGGCTCGGTGATCAGGATGCGATCGAGTTCATGGTGCGCGAGGCGCCCAATGCGGTCTACGAGCTCGAGCATTTCGGCATGCCCTTTGATCGCAATCCGGATGGCACGATCTATCAGCGGCCGTTCGGCGGCCATACCGCGAATTTCGGCGAGAAACCCGTTCAGCGCGCCTGTGCGGCCGCCGACCGTACGGGTCATGCGATGCTGCACACGCTGTACCAGCGCAATGTGCTGGCGCGCACCCAGTTCTTCGTCGAATGGATGGCGCTGGATCTGCTGCGCAACAACGCCGGCGACGTGCTGGGCGTGACCGCGATGGAAATGGAAACCGGCCAGATCTATGTGCTCGAAGCCAAGCACACTGTGCTGGCTACGGGTGGCGCGGGTCGCATCTGGGCTGCGACCACCAATGCCTACATCAATACCGGCGACGGTCTTGGAATGGCGGCGCGCGCAGACCTGCCGCTCGAAGACATGGAGTTCTGGCAGTTCCACCCCACTGGCGTGGCGGGTGCCGGCGTGCTGATCACCGAAGGGGTGCGCGGCGAGGGCGGCTTCCTGCTGAACAAGGACGGCGAGCGCTTCATGGAACGCTATGCTCCGCATGACAAGGATCTGGCGCCGCGCGATTTCGTGTCGCGCTCGATGGACCAGGAAATCAAGGAAGGCCGTGGCTGCGGCGACGGCAGCTATGTCGTCCTGAAACTGGATCACCTGGGTGCCGAGACCATCCTGAAGCGGTTGCCGTCGATTCGCGAGATCGCCATGAAGTTTGCGAATATCGACCCGATCAAGGATCCGATACCGGTTGTGCCGACGATCCACTATCAGATGGGCGGCATTCCGGCCAACTACCATGGTCAGGTCATGAACTATGTGAATGGTCAGGAACAGGTGGTCAATGGGCTCTACGCGATCGGCGAATGTGCGGCCACCTCGGTGCACGGGGCCAATCGTCTGGGCACGAATTCCCTGCTCGACCTGGTGGTGTTCGGCCGTTCGGCGGGCAAGTTCATCGTAGACCAGCATCCCGAGCGCCAGCATGCTCACCAGCCCCTGCCCGATACCGATATCGAGGCATCGCTTGACCGCGTCAACCACATGGAAACCCGCACATCGGGCGAAAAAGCGCAGGACGTGGCCCACAAAATGCGCATCGCCATGCAAAGCCATTGCGGTGTGTTTCGTCAGCACAAGGTCCTCAAGGAAGGCGAGGAAGCCATCAACAGTCTGGTGCCCGAAGTCGAGAACATCTACTTTGCGGACAAGTCCAAGGTGTTCAATACGGCCCGGCTCGAAGCCCTTGAGGTCGCCAACATGATCGAGGTCGCGCGTGCGACCACGCGGTCCGCATCCAATCGCCTTGAAAGCCGTGGCGCCCATGCACTCGAGGATTACCCCGATCGCGACGACGAAAACTGGCTCAAACACACCCTATGGTTTTCCAAAGACAGCCGCCTGGAATACAAGCCGGTGCGCATGAAACCGCTGACTGTGGACTCCATCCCGCCCAAGGCGCGTACCTTCTAAGCAGGAAATTGAAATGAGCAAACGTATCGTCAAATTTGAAGTCTATCGCTACGATCCCGACAAGGACGAGCGTCCGTACATGCAGAAACTCGAAGTCGAGTTGCACCCCGAAGACCGGATGCTGCTCGACGCGATCCTGCGCATCAAGAACGAGGTGGACGACAGCCTGGCTCTGCGTCGTTCGTGTCGAGAGGGTGTGTGCGGCTCTGACGCGATGAATATCAACGGAAAGAACGGCTTGGCCTGCACGACGAATTTGCGTGAGCTGACCGAGCCCATCGTGCTCAAGCCCTTACCCGGCCTGCCGGTGGTGCGCGACCTGATCGTTGACATGACCTTCTTCTTTGATCAGTACCATTCCATCAAGCCGTATCTGATCAATGACACCCCGCCCCCGGAAAAAGAGCGTCTGCAAAGCCCCGAGGAACGCGAGGAGCTCAATGGCCTGTACGAGTGCATTCTGTGCGGCTGCTGTTCCACGGCCTGTCCTTCATTCTGGTGGAATCCCGACAAGTTCGTAGGGCCGGCGGGCTTGCTGCAGGCGTATCGCTTTATTGCGGATTCCCGCGATCAGGCGACTGGCGAGCGCCTGGATAACCTCGAAGATCCCTATCGGCTGTTCCGTTGCCATACGATCATGAACTGTACCGATGTGTGCCCGAAGGGCCTGAATCCATCGGCAGCGATCGGCAAGATCAAGGAAATGCTGGTTCGCCGCACGGTATAGGGGCTTTCCAGACATGGCTGAAGAACTGTCGGGACTCGACCGTGCCCGTCTGCGTTGGCGGGCACGTCGCGGGCTACTGGAAAATGATTTGATCCTGACGCGTTTCCTGGATACATATGAAACGCAGTTGACGGATCAGGACGTAGTGGCGCTCACGCGCTTGTTCGAGATGGGCGACAACGAATTGCTTGACGTGTTGTTGGGCCGGACCGGTCTCCAGGGCGACTATGATCGCCCCGATATTCACCGGCTGGTCGAGCAAATGAAAGCGCTGTAACTTAAAGGAAAAATCAAATGCAGTTATCCGATAAAAAGGCCACACTATCGTTCTCCGATAGCAGTCCGTCGATTGAATTTCCTGTCTATAAGGGAACGGTGGGTCCCGAGGTCATCGATATTCGCAAGCTCTACGGCCAGAGCGGGATGTTCACCTACGACCCGGGGTTTCTGGCGACTGCCTCGTGCGAATCGGCCATTACCTTCATTGATGGCGATAAGGGCCAATTGCTGTATCGAGGCTATCCAATCGATCAGCTTGCGCATAATTGCGACTTTCTGACGGTCAGCTATTTGGTGCTCAACGGCGAACTTCCCAATAAACAGCAAAAACACGAGTTCGACAATCTGGTCACGCATCACACGCTCGTGCACGAGCAGATGCACACATTTTTGCAGGGCTTTCGTCGCGACGCGCACCCCATGGCGGTGCTCACGGGCCTGGTCGGTGCGCTGTCGGCCTTCTATCACGACTCGACCGACATCACCAATCCGCATCATCGGGAAGTCTCGGCGATCCGGCTGATTGCAAAGATGCCAACGCTGGTGGCCATGGCATACAAGCATTCCCTGGGCCAGCCATTCATCTATCCCAAGAACGATCTGTCGTACACGGGCAATTTCCTGCGCATGATGTTTGCCACGCCTTGCGACGACTACGAGGTCAACGACGTCGTTGAGCGCGCGCTGGATCGCATCTTTATCCTGCACGCCGACCACGAGCAAAACGCCTCGACCTCGACGGTACGTCTGTGCGGCTCGTCGGGTACCAACCCGTTCGCCGCCATTGCGGCGGGCGTAGCCTGCCTGTGGGGGCCTGCGCATGGCGGCGCAAACGAAGCCTGCCTGAATATGCTCGAAAATCTTCAGGCCAATGGCGGGGTCGAAAAGGTCGGCGAGTTCATGGAACAGGTCAAAGACAAGAACTCCGGCGTGCGGCTGATGGGCTTTGGCCACCGCGTCTACAAGAACTACGACCCCCGCGCAACGATGATGCAGGAAACCTGCAAGGAAGTCCTCAGCGCCCTGGGCCTGGAAAACGATCCTTTGTTCAAGCTGGCGATGGAGGTCGAACGCATTGCACTTGAGGATCCGTATTTCGTCGAGCGCAAGCTCTACCCGAACGTGGACTTTTATTCGGGCATTGTGCAACGTGCCATCGGCATCCCGACCTCGCTGTTCACGGCGATCTTTGCTCTGGCTCGCACCGTCGGGTGGATTGCCCAATGGAACGAAATGCTGTCGGATCCCGATTACAAGATCGGCCGTCCGCGTCAGCTATACACAGGCGAGCCGCCGCGCGATGTAAAGTAAGGTTCAAAGCCGCATTTGATGAAAAAAGCCCTTTGAAGGGCTTTTTTCATGTCTGCCGCATAGGTGCGGCCAGGTGCGCTACAGAATCTTGTCCAGAGCCTTGGCCAGGGTGGCTACGGTACGATCGACGTTATGCAGTTTGTCCAGGCCGAACAGCCCCAGGCGGAAGGTCTTGAAATCGGCCGGCTCGTCGCATTGCAGCGGCACCCCTGCCGCCGCCTGGATGCCGGCCTCGGTGAACTTGCGGACGGAATGTATCCCATCGTCGTCGGTATAGCTGACAACGACGCCTGGGGCTTCAAAGCCGGCTGCCGCCACGCTGCGAAAGCCATTTTCGCGTAGCAGGGCGCGCACCTTGTCGCCGAGATCCTGCTGTTCGGCGCGTACCTTTTCGAAGCCATAGCTGCGTGTCTCGTCCATGACCCGGCGCAGTGCAGTCAGTGAATCCGTGGGCATGGTCGCGTGGTAAGCATGGCCGCCTTTTTCGTAGGCCTCCATGATCTGCAGCCATTTGCGCAGGTCGCAGGCAAAGCTGGTGCTGGTGGTGGAATCGATCTTTTGGCGTGCGTCCTCGCCCAGCATCACCAGTGCGCAGCAGGCCGGGCCGCTCCAGCCTTTTTGCGGTGCGCTGATCAGGACATCGACACCTGCTGCCTTCATATCGACCCAGATCGTGCCCGAGGCAATGCAGTCCAGCACGAACAGACCGCCTGCTGCGTGCACGGCATCGGCCACCTGGCGGATGTAGGCATCCGGCAGCATAATGCCCGAGGCAGTCTCGACGTGCGGCGCAAACACCACGTCGGGTGCGTTTTCCCGGATCGATGCGACGACTTCCTCGATCGGTGGCGGTGCAAAGGGCGCTTGCGGGCCATCTTCCACAGGCCGTGCCTTCAGGGCGATGGTGCTCGACGGGATGCTGCCCATATCGAGGATCTGGCTCCAGCGGTAGCTGAACCAGCCGTTGCGGATCACCAGGCATTTTTTGCCGGTGGCAAACTGCCGCGCAACCGCCTCCATACCGTAGGTTCCGCTGCCCGGCACGACAATGGCCGATGGGGCGTTGTAGACTTCCTTCAGTGTTCCCGAGATATCCTTCATCACATCCTGGAATGAATGCGACATGTGGTTGATTGCGCGGTCGGAATAGACCACTGAGTATTCCAGAAGACCATCGGGGTCGATGTTGGGCAGCAGGCTGGACACGGGCGTCTCCGGTAAAGGGTAAATGTAAGTATCAGGCTTGATTCTAGATCATTGCGTCTTGGTAGACGTGATTTTGGGGAAAGGGCAGGAGGGCACACATGAATGAACAGATGAGCGCCAAGGATATTCTGGCATTTTGGTTTGACGAGGTCGAGCCGGCCATGTGGTGGAAGGTCGATCCTGATTTCGACGATCTGATCCGAGGGCGATTCCTTTCGCTGATGCGCCAGGCTGCGCAGGGCGAGCTCTACTCCTGGCGCGACGGGCCGCGAGGCCGATTGGCCGAGATCATCGTCCTGGATCAGTTTTCGAGGAATGTATATCGCAATACCCCCCAGGCGTTTGCGCAGGATTCAATGGCTCTGGCCCTCGCGCAGGAGGCCGTGGCCGCCGGGGCGCACCACGCCCTGACCCAGACCGAGCGTGGCTTTCTGTTCCTGCCGTATATGCACAGTGAGTCTGCGGCCATCCACCAGGTGGCCGAGCCACTGTATCGGGAATATGGTGCGCCTGAAAACTACGATTTCGAACTGCGCCACAAGGCAATCATCGACCGATTTGGGCGTTATCCGCACAGAAATGAGACCCTGGGGCGAATGTCCACACCCGAGGAAACCGAATTCCTGATGCAGCCCGGTTCCAGCTTTTAGACCTGGACTCGCCGGGCTACCACCCAAAACGGCCGGCCTTACTCCGCCGACTCAGTCTGCGCGTCTACCACCGCCAGTGCCGTCATATTGATGATCCGACGAACGGTTGAACTCGTCGTCAGGATATGCACCGGCCGGGCGGCGCCCAGCAGCACCGGGCCCATCGCAACGCCATGGCTGCCCGTCATCTTTAGCATGTTGTACGTGATGTTCCCCGTATCCAGGTTAGGCGTGATCAGCAAATTCGCCGGCCCCGTCAGCGTCGAATCGGGATAGGCCTTCAGGCGAATCGCCTCGGACAGTGCCGAATCCGCGTGCATTTCGCCATCGACCTCCAAGTCGGGTGCGCGCTCGGCAATGATCTGACGCGCCCTTGCCATTTTCTGGGATGATGCCGTCACCCGGCTGCCGAAGTTCGAGTGCGACAGCAGTGCAACCTTGGGTACGATGCCAAAGCGCCGAACCTCGCCTGCCGCCTGGATCGTCATATCGGCGATCTGTTCGGCACTGGGATCCTCGTTCACATGGGTGTCGCAAATGAACAGCGTCTGTGTGGGCAGCATCAGGACATTCATCGCGGCATAGGTGCCGGCCCCGGGCTTCATGCCGATGACTTCATCGACATACCTCAGCTGATTGTCGAAGCGGCTGGCGACCCCGCAGATCAGCGCATCGGCATCGCCGCGCTGCAGCAGCATCACCCCGATCAGCGAATTATGCTTGCGCACCATGGCTTTGGCGATATCCGGCGTGACGCCCTCGCGGCCACGAAGCTTGTAGTAGGCCGTCCAGGTTTCATTGAAGCGTGCGTCGTCTTCCGGATCGACAATCTCGATATTTTCACCCGGCACCAGCGGTAGGCCGAATTTCTGGATTCGCATATTGATGACGGACGGGCGCCCTACCAGGATTGGGTAGCCCATTTTTTCGTCAATCACCGTTTGGGCGGCCCGCAACACGCGCTCGTCTTCACCATCGGTATAGATGACCCGTTTGGGCGAGGCCTTGGCCTGTTTGTACAGTGGGCGCATCAGTTGGCCGGAGTGATACACGATACTCATCAGCGATTGCTGATAGGCATCCATATCCTCGATGGGCCGGCGTGCGACGCCCGAGGCGGCCGCAGCGGCAGCCACGGCGGGGGCGATCTTGACGATCAGTCGTGGGTCGAAGGGCTTGGGGATGATGTATTCCGGCCCGAACGACAGGTCCTGGTCGGCGTAGGCGCTGGCGATTTCAGCGTTCTGCTCGGCCTGGGCGAGTTCAGCGATGGCGTTCACGCAGGCCAGTTTCATTTCCTCATTGATCACGGTTGCACCGCAATCCATGGCGCCACGGAAGATAAAGGGGAAGCACAGAACGTTGTTGACCTGGTTCGGATAGTCGGAACGGCCGGTGGCGATCACGCAGTCCGGCCGTGTCTGCTTGGCGAGTTCCGGGCGGATTTCCGGGTCGGGGTTGGCCAGCGCCAGGATCAGCGGGCGATCTGCCATGGTCTGAAGCATTTCCGGGGTCAGGACGCCGGGTGCCGAGCAGCCCAGGAAGACGTCGGCATCACGGCAGACATCGGACAGGGTGCGGGCATCGGTTTCCTGAGCGTAGCGTGCCTTGTTGGGCTCCATGTTTTCGTCGCGGCCCTTCCAGATCACGCCGCGCGAGTCCACGACGAATATGTTTTCCGGGTGCACGCCCAGCTTGGTCAGAAGATCCAGGCAGGCAATGGCTGCGGCCCCCGCGCCCGAACACACCAGCTTCACCTCGCCGATCTGCTTGTCCACGACTTTCAGGCCATTGAGTATGGCGGCCGATGAGATGATCGCTGTGCCATGCTGGTCGTCGTGGAACACGGGGATCTTCATGCGCGCGCGCAGTTGCTTCTCAATGTAGAAACATTCAGGCGCCTTGATGTCCTCAAGGTTGACCCCGCCCAGTGTGGGCTCCAGTGCGGCGATGATCTCGACGAGTTTGTCCGGGTCCTTTTCTGCCAGTTCGATATCGAACACATCGATCCCGGCGAATTTTTTGAACAGGCACCCCTTGCCTTCCATGACCGGCTTGGCGGCCAGCGGGCCGATATTGCCCAGGCCCAGCACCGCAGTACCGTTGGTGATCACGCCAACCAGATTCGAGCGCGAGGTGTAGCGCGAGGCGGCGTCCTCGCCTTGTGCGTGGATCGCCATGCAGGCAACAGCAACGCCCGGTGAATAGGCCAGGGAAAGGTCATCCTGGTTGGCCAGCGGCTTGGTCGGGACGATGGAGATTTTGCCCGGAGTGGGGTATTGGTGATAGTCCAGCGCCATTTTGGCGCGATCGTCATTCAGGTCCATGTGATCTCCGATATATCGAAATATTTTAATTAAGGTTGGCGCATGACACGATTTTCCACCAAAAACGCGATGAGTGTTTGTTAATCCCAACGCAATGTTGTGGAGATCCCCATTTCCGGCCCCGATCGAGTCGGCCTCTTCGGTAACAAGGGTATACTCAATCACTAATACGGCTTATCAAGGCGTCGTACGTTGCCTTCTGCCCTGCTATCCGCTATTCGGTCTGGCCGTGTCGCGGAAGGTTTCTCAGTCCTGCATCAATCGAGTGAAGCACTCGTATAGGTGAAGCATACATGTCATCGGAACAAGAACTCCTTTCATCATCCTATCTTTTTGGCGCCAATGCCCCGTACGTAGAAGAACTCTACGAGTCCTATCTGGACAACCCCGGAACCGTTCCAGATCAGTGGCGCAGCTATTTCGACCAGCTCCAGCACCAGCCCGCCGTAGACGGGCGTGAGGCCACCCGGGATCAGGCACACGCACCGATCATCGCCTCGTTTGCCCAGCGCGCACGCGAAAACACCTTCACCGTACCGCCTGCCCACGCCTCAGCCCAGGCGATGGCCGTCGCGAGCAAACAGGTCTACGTTCAATCGATTATTGCCGCGTATCGCTCGATGGGGGCACGCCTGGCCGAACTCGATCCGCTCAAGCGCCGTGACCGTCCCGGCATCCCCGAACTCGATCCGGCATTCTATGGCCTGACCGAAGCCGATCTGGACCAGGTCTATTCCGCAACGAACACCTATTTCACCAAAGCCGATACGATGACCATGCGGGACATCATCAAGGCTTTGCGCGATACGTACTGCCGAAATATCGGTGTTGAGTTCATGTATATCTCGGATCCCGCAGTCAAGCGCTGGATCCAGGAACGGCTGGAGTCCACCCTGGGCCTGCCGGAATATACCGTCGAACAGAAACGCAATATCTTGCGCCAGGTCACCGAGGCCGAAGGGCTCGAGCGCTTCCTGCACACCAAATACGTCGGCCAAAAGCGTTTCTCACTGGAAGGCGGCGAGAGCTTCATCGCCGCGATGGATGAAATCGTCAATCACGGTGGCGAGAACGGGGTTCAGGAACTCGTGGTTGGCATGGCCCACCGTGGGCGCCTGAACATGCTGATCAATATCATGGGCAAGATGCCGGGCGACCTGTTTGCCGAATTCGAGGGCAAGCACAACCAGGTCCTCAGCGACGGCGATGTGAAATATCACAACGGCTTCTCCAGTGACCTGGCCACGCGGGGCGGCCCGTTGCACCTGTCACTGGCGTTCAACCCTTCGCACCTCGAAATCGTCAACCCGGTCGTCGAGGGTAGTGTGCGTGCTCGCCAGGATCGGCGCGACGACGAGGAAGGGCTGCAGGTTCTGCCCGTCCTGGTGCATGGCGACGCAGCCTTTGCAGGGCAGGGTGTGGTCATGGAAACCCTGAACCTAGCCCAGACGCGTGGTTACGGTACGGGCGGCACACTGCATATCGTCATCAACAACCAGATCGGTTTCACCACGTCGGACCCTCGCGACACGCGCTCGACGCTGTATTGCACCGATGTGGCAAAGATGATCGAGGCCCCGGTGTTCCACGTCAATGGCGACGACCCCGAGGCCGTGGTATTCGTCACCCAACTGGCCCTGGAATATCGCCTGAAGTTCCAGCATGATGTCGTGGTCGATATTGTGTGCTTCCGCAAACTCGGCCATAACGAACAAGACACCCCGTCGCTGACCCAGCCGCTGATGTACAAGAGCATCGGCAAGCATCCCGGTACGCGCAAACTCTATGCCGACCGCTTGGTGGCCCAGGGCGTGCTCTCGTCCGACGAACCCGACCAGATGGTCAAGGATTACCGTCAGCTCATGGAGGACGGCCAGCGCACGGTCGAGCCCGTGTTGACCGACTACAAAAACAGGTACGCAACCGACTGGTCGCCGTTCCTGAATGCCAAATGGACGGATCATGCCGATACCGGCGTGCCTATTGCCGAGCTCACCCGGATCGGCGAAAAACTCACACAGGTGCCCGAAGGCTTTACCGTGCATCCCCTGCTCAACAAACTCTTGAACGACCGGCGCGCCATGGCGCGCGGCGAGCATCGCCTGGACTGGGGTATGGGTGAACACCTGGCTTTTGCGACATTGGTTGCCAATGGCTATGCGGTGCGCATCACCGGGCAGGACTCGGGGCGCGGTACGTTCTCGCATCGTCATGCCGTCCTGCATGATCAAAAGCGCGAACGGTGGGACGACGGTACCTATGTGCCCCTGCAGAACGTCTCGGATGGCCAGGCACCGTTTACCGTCATTGATTCGGTGCTCTCCGAGGCTGCGGTGCTGGGCTTCGAATATGGTTATGCCACGGCTGAGCCCAATGTGCTGACGATCTGGGAGGCCCAGTTTGGGGACTTTGCCAACGGTGCCCAGGTCGTGATCGACCAGTTCATCAGCTCTGGCGAAGCCAAATGGGGCCGCCAGTGCGGCCTGACCCTGATGTTGCCGCACGGCTACGAAGGGCAGGGGCCCGAACACTCGTCGGCCCGGATCGAGCGCTTCCTGCAGTTATGCGCCGATAACAATATGCAGGTCGTTCAGCCGACCAATGGTGCACAGATTTTCCATGTGCTGCGTCGTCAGATGATCCGGCCGTTCCGCAAGCCTCTGGTGATTTTCACGCCCAAATCTCTGCTGCGCCATAAGGACGCGACCTCGTCGCTAGAGGACCTTGCCGCGGGCGGCTTCCAGCCGGTGATCGCGGATCAGAATCCCGATCTCGTCGATGCCGAAGTCACACGGGTGCTGTTGTGCTCGGGCCGTGTCTATTACGATTTGATGCATGCGCGCATCGAGCGCGAGGCCAAGCACGTCGCCATTCTGCGTATCGAGCAGCTCTATCCCTTTGCACATAAGTCGTTTCAGGCTGAACTGCAAAAATACCCGAATGCCGGCGAAGTGGTCTGGGTGCAGGACGAGCCCCAGAACCAGGGCCCATGGTTCTACGTGCAGCACCACCTCTTCGAGAATCTGTCCGAAGGCCAACGTCTCGGCTATGCCGGCCGGGCGCCGTCGGCTTCGCCGGCTGTCGGCTACATGGCCAAGCACCTCGAGCAGCTGCGCAATCTGATCGAGCAGGCCTTTTCACCCAAGCTCAAGAGCTTTTCGCTGATCAAGTAACGCTAAGATTTCAAATTACGGAAGACACACATTATGGCTATTACAGAAGTTCTCGTTCCCCAGCTCTCCGAATCGATCTCGGAGGCAACTCTGCTGGACTGGAAAAAGCAGCCGGGAGACGCCATCGAGGCCGATGAAATCCTGATTGAAGTCGAGACCGACAAGGTCGTGCTGGAAGTGCCGGCGCCCGCGTCGGGCGTATTGTCCGAGATCGTGAAGGGCGATGGCAGCACCGTGACCGCCGGCGAGGTGCTTGCACGCATCGATACCTCGGCCAAGCCTGCTGCCGCTCCTGCCCCCGAGCCCAAGGCCGAAGAAGCACCCCAGGCGCCTGCAGCTGCAGCTGCTGCGCCTGCACCAGCCCCTCAGGCGGCCCCCGCAGCGTCCGCAAAATCCTCAGTTGCTTCGCCCGCCGCAGGCAAGATCCTGTCGGAAAAGGGGATTGATCCAGCTACGGTCGAAGGCACGGGCCGCAGTGGTCGCGTCACTAAGGAAGACGCCCTGGGCGCCAGTGCTCAGTCGGCAGGCGGCGCAGCCTCGCAGGCCGCGCCCGCCCCAGCCAGCCTCGGCCTGGATGGCCGCCCCGAACAGCGCGTACCCATGAGCCGCCTGCGCGCACGCGTAGCCGAGCGTTTGCTGCAGTCGCAATCCGAAAATGCCATTCTGACCACATTCAACGAGGCCAGCATGCAGGCCATCATCGACCTGCGCAAGGAATACAAAGAGCAGTTCGAAAAGGAACACGGCGTCAAACTCGGGTTTACGTCGTTCTTTGTGAAGGCGGCCGTGGCGGCGCTGAAGCGCTATCCCGTAGTCAACGCCTCGGTTGACGGCAAGGACGTCATCTATCACGGTTATTTCGATATCGGTATTGCCGTGAGCAGCCCACGCGGCCTAGCGGTGCCCATCCTGCGCAACGCCGACCAGATGTCGATCGCGGACATCGAAAAGCAGATCGCCGACTACGGTCGTCGGGCCCAGGATGGCAAGCTCACCCTGGATGAACTGACTGGCGGTACGTTCTCGATTTCCAATGGTGGGGTGTTTGGTTCGATGCTCTCGACGCCCATCATCAATCCGCCGCAGTCGGCGATTTTGGGCATCCATGCCACAAAGGAACGTCCTGTCGTCGAAAAAGGCCAGATCGTGATTCGCCCGATGAATTACCTGGCCCTGTCCTATGATCACCGTATCATTGACGGCCGCGAAGCCGTCCTGGCCCTTGTGGCCATGAAGGAAGCTCTCGAGGATCCCCAGCGCCTGCTGCTGGGGCTTTGATCCTGCTTTCCTGAAACGGGCGCGCCGTTGGGCGCGCCTTTTTGGGCGCATGCGCTGCATGGGCCCGGAAACCTGTTTGTGAGTACAGATTATGGCAAAACAATTTGATGTCGTCGTGATCGGCGCCGGCCCGGGCGGTTACACCGCTGCGATCCGCGCCGCACAATTGGGTCTGTCCGTCGCGTGCGTAGACGCGTGGAGCACTGCCGCAGGCAAGCCTGCGCCGGGCGGCACGTGCACGAATGTCGGGTGCATTCCGTCCAAGGCCCTGCTGCAGTCTTCAGAGCATTTCGATCAGGTCAACCATCACCTCGCAGACCACGGCATTGTCGCCGGTGATGTGTCGCTGGATCTGGCCAAGCTGATTGGCCGCAAGGACACCATCGTCAAGCAAAGCAACGAGGGCATCCTGTATCTGTTCCGAAAGAACAAGGTCACATTCTTTCACGGTACGGGGTCGCTGGCTGCAAAGGTCGATTTTGGTTGGTCGGTCAAGGTATCCGGCCCGGGCGAAGCAGACCTCGAAGCCCGCCATGTCATCATTGCCACCGGTTCGAGTGCTCGCGAATTGCCAGGTCTGCCCTTCGACGAAAAGCAGATTCTGTCCAATGACGGGGCTCTGAGCATCCCGGTCGTGCCCAAGAAACTCGGCGTCATCGGTGCCGGCGTGATCGGCCTGGAAATGGGCAGCGTATGGCGCCGCCTGGGTACCGAGGTCACGATCCTGGAAGCCATGCCCGATTTCCTGGCTACCGTGGATCGCGATGTGGCCAAGGAGGCCCGCAAGGCCTTTGACAAGCAGGGCCTGAACATTCAGACCGGGGTCAAGATCGGCGATGTCAAGACCACTTCCAAGGCCGTGAACGTGACGTACACCGACGCGTCGGGCGCCGAGCAGAAGCTTTCAGTGAACAATCTGATCGTGTCTATTGGGCGCGTGCCCAATACCCAAGGAC
>JAKDMO010000005.1 GCA_030452305.1 Alcaligenaceae bacterium
TATTCCGCAATTTGCGAAAATAGAGCCATTAGTTTCTTCTTTAGAGTTCCCATCATGAAATCCTTGCTTTCCCTGTTCGCAGTCGCCGTGGCGACGCTGGGCGTGTCTTCGGCCGCCTGGGCGGCCCAGCCGCTGCTGAACCCGAGCGAACTCGATGGCATCCGCCAGGATGCCGCAGTACGCATTATCGACATTCGCCCGGCGCCTGACTACGCGGCCGGCCACATCCCCGGTGCCGTGTCCGCCCCCTATGGCCAGTGGCGCGGCCCCGCCGATAACCCCGGCAAGCTGCCACCCACCAATGTGTTGACCGATCTGGTGCGCAGCCTGGGCGTGGCGGACGGCACGCACGCTGTGGTGGTGTCCTCGGGTGCGAATTCGACTGATTTCGGCGCCTCGGCGCGGGTGTACTGGACGCTGAAATATCTGGGCCTGCATGATTTGTCGATCCTGAATGGCGGCCTGAAAGCCTGGGCCAATGCGGGGCTCGCGCAGGACACAGCCGTGCCTGCGGTCGCCGCCAGTACCTTTACGGCACAGCTCGACGAAAGCCTGATTGCCACCACGGATCAGGTGGCGGCACAGTTGGGTAACCCGGACACGCAACTGGTCGATGCGCGCCCCCTGGATTTCTATCTGGGCAAGACCAAGGCGCCCACGGCACGGGTTCCGGGCACGATCGATGGCGCGGTCAATCTGGAAAACGACAAGTGGTTCAAACCCGGTACGTCGATATTTGTGTCGGCAGACCAGGCGCGCAAGATCGCGGCCGAGTCCCTGCCCAAGCCTGCGGCCGAAACCATTTCCTTCTGCAATACCGGGCACTGGGCTGCGACGGACTGGTTCGCGCTGTCTGAGGTCGTGGGCCGGAAAAATGTGCGTCTCTATCCGGCATCGCTGGCCGAGTGGTCGCAGAACGCCAAGCTGCCCATGGAAAACGTTCCGGGGCGTGGCACACAGATCCTCAACAAGCTCAAAGGCCTGATCGGCTGATATCCGTCTGGTAGATAAAGTGACGCCGCCTGCGGGCGGCGGTCACTATAATCGTGTCTTCGGTTTGTTTGACGGATGGTTTGAATGAAGCGTCTTCCCCTTGCGATCGTCGTGGTCGCATTCGTGCTGGCACTGGCCTGGTTCGTGGCCTTGCGCCAGGCTGTTTTGTTTCTGGTCGGCCTGGGCATGGGCGCGGTGCTGGCCGGTGCGCGTTTTGGTTTCACAACGGGGTGGCGCAAGCTGATCGAGCAGCGCGACCCCAGCGGGGTGCTGGCCCAGTTGCTGCTGCTGGGCCTGGCTGCGGCGATTTCCATGCCGCTGCTGGCGGCCTTCCCGACGGATCTGGGCGCTGCCCTGGGGCCACCCAGCTATAGCCTGATCATCGGGGCCTTTGTGTTCGGCGCCTGCATGCAGGTGGCTGATGGCTGTGGCTCGGGCACCTTGTACAAGGCCGGCCTGGGCATACCGATGAATATGGCTATCCTGCCCTTGTTTGCGATTGGCAGCTTCCTGGGTTCCGCCACGCTGGATCGCTGGCTGGCCCTGGGCGCGATGCCGCCCTATGGGCTGGTGGCGCACTTTGGCGCGCCGGTGGCCTTGGTTGTGACGATTTTGGGCTTGGGCCTGCTGGGCCTGATCGTGGTGCGCTGGGCGGGCCGCTCGGCCAGGATCGTGGATCGCAAATTGTTGATCGGTGCGGTGTTGCTGGCAATTCTGGCTGCCCTGAATCTGGTGATTGCCGGGCAGCCCTGGGGCATTGTGTACGGTTTTGGGCTGTGGGCGGCCAAGGTCGCCACGGCGGTGGGCGTGTTTGATCCGACCGTCAACCATTTCTGGAGCGAAACCGTCAATATGAACACCCTGAGCCAGTCGGTGTTCCTGGATGTGACCTCGATCACCAATTTGGGGATTCTGGCTGGTGCCTTGTGGATTGCAGCGGGCAAGTCCCGTTCCAGTGCGCGGCCCATGACGGCGACACAATGGATGGTCGGCCTGGTGGCGGGGTTCCTGTTGGGCTATAGCTCGCGCCTGGCTTTCGGCTGCAATATCGGTGCGATGGTCAGCGGGATTTCCACCGGTAGCCTGCATGGCTGGATTTGGGTGCCCATGGCCTTCATGGGATCGCTGATCGGTGTGCGCGTGCGCCGCCACTTTGCGTTCTAAGGGGGTTGCGATGAAAAGACCAGTATGGGCCGCGATCTTCTGGGTGCTGTTGTTGTCGTTCTTTGCATGGGACTGGGTGCACAGCGGCCCGGTCGATGTGTACAGCGAACCGCCGCTGATCGCCGCCGGCTCGGGTCAGGCGCCCACCGGCGGGCATTGTGCCTCGACATTTTGAGGCACTTCGTGCCGTTTGCCTGAATGCACCAGCCAAATAAACCCCTGACCAGTGACAAGCCCGCCGCCCCTGCCGTCGCGCGGGCGGCGGCGGTTCTGGACCTGATTGCCAGATCGGCCGTTCCGCTGTCCCTGGCCGATCTGGCCCGTGAAACCGGCCTGCCTAAAAGCACCTTGCACGGCCTGTGCGGAACCCTGGCCCAACTGAATTTGATTACCCGACTGGATGGTGGCCAGATGACGCTGGGGCCGCACATCATGATGTGGGCCAACGCTTTTCTGGCGCGCATCGATATCACGCAGGAATTCTTTGCCTCGTGGGACGATATGCGGGTCTTGCCCAGTGAAACCATTACCCTGTCGATACGCGATGGGGCCGAGGTGGTGTATATCGCCTGCCGCAACGGCAGTCGGCCGCTGGGCTTCACCTTTCGCACGGGCATGCGCCTGCCATCGGTCTATACCGCGACCGGCAAGGCCATGCTGGGTACCCTGCCAGACGAGGCTGTGCGCAAGCTGCTTAGCGGCGATGCGGCCTGGCCCGAACCGCTGACCTCACAGGGGCCGCGCGGCGTCGATGAGTTGCTGGCGGAATTGGCCGAGGGGCGGCGTCGGGGCTATTCGGTCGATAGGGAAGGGGTGCGCGAAGGCATGTATTGTTTCGGGGCGCCCGTATTCGATTCGAATGGCCCCGAGGCCGTAGCCGGGGTGGCGGTCAGCATATTGTCGGGCGAGGTGGATGACGCCCTGCAAGAGCGTGCCGGGCAGGCCATCCGCAGCCTGGCGCAGCGCCTGTCCGAGCGCCTGGGCGCCGCGCACCGCGCCTGATCGTCAGCTGTTCGCGTCAGCGTCCAGCGCCTGGGCAAAGTCACCCGTCAGATCGTTTTCATCCTCGATGCCCACGGAAATCCTCAGGAAGCCATCGGGAATACCCATGAGTGCGCGGTGCTCAGGCCCCATCTCGTAATAGATCGTATGGGCGGCGGGCAGGACCAGGGTCCGGTTATCGCCCAGGTGCGTGGCCAGAATGGCTACCTTTAACCGGTTCAGGACCTCGAACACGTCAATGCGTGGGTCGAGCTCCACGCCCATCAGACCGCCATAGCGCCCGCCAAACAATTGTGAGGCGCGCTCGTGCTGTGGGTGCGAGGCCAGGCCGGGATAGTGCACGCGCGTGACCTTCGGGTGCACCGACAGGAAACTGGCCAGCGCCATGGCGTTCGAGCAGATGCGATCCATGCGCAGGGCCAGGGTCTCGGCGCCGGCCGCCACGCGATGCGCGACGTCAGAGGATAAGGTGCCGCCCATATCGCGCAGGCCTTTTTTCTTGATCTGCAGCAGTCCCCAATTGCGTGGGCTGCCTTTGCGGTAGGAAGCATAGATGTTCGGGTAGTCGGACCAGTCGTACAGCCCGGTTTGCGTGACGGCGCCGCCCAGGCCGTTGCCGTGGCCGCCGATGTGCTTGGACAGCGAGTTCACGACCAGCGAGGCGCCATAGAATTTCGAGGGGCACAGATAGGGGCTGGAAAGCGTGCTGTCCACCACGTACACCAGATTGTGTGCCTTGCACAGCTCGCCGATGGCCGCCAGATCGGCCACCTGTGTGCCCGGGTTGGCGATGGTCTCGACAAAGACCATGCGCGTATTCGGCCGGATGGCGGCGGCGACCTCAGCGGCGTCGGTGGCGTCGACCAGAGTCAGTTCGACGCCGAAGTTTTCCAGTGTCATCAGCAGGCTGTTGGTGTTGCCGAAAATGTACTTACTGGAAATCAGGTGGTCACCGTGGCGCAGCAGCGCCAGAAAGGTCGCAGCCAGGGCGGCCATGCCGGTCGCAAAGCTCACCGTGGCTTCGCCCTGTTCCATCCTGGTGACCTGCAGTTCCAGCGCGGTCGTGGTTGGGGTGCCCTGGCGCGCGTAGGTGTAGCCGGCCTTGCCCTGAAACACTGCTGCCAGCTCGCGGGCATCGGCATAGGCATACTCGGTCGAGACGTGGACGGGCTTGTGGATGGCGCCGTGCTCGATGCCCGAGCGCCGGTCGGAATGGATGATCTGTGTGGTGAAGCCGTTTTCTGACATGTCGATGAATCAATGCGATTGAAAGCTGAATTATGCGCGTTGCCGGACGGTCTCGTACAGGCATACTGCGCCGGCGACACTGACATTCAGGCTTTCGACCGAACCGAGCATGGGAATGGCGGCCAGTTCGTCGCAGGTTTCCCGGGTCAGGCGGCGCATGCCTTCGCCTTCCGCACCCATGACCCAGGCCATGGGCCGGCGGGTATCCACCTGATGCATGCTGCGTGGTGCCTGATCGTCCGTGCCGACCAGCCAGACACCGCGAGCCTTCATGGCCCGCATGGTGCGTGCCAGATTGGTCACCATGATGTAGGGTACCGTGTCGGCCGCCCCGCAGGCCACGCGCTGCACCGTGGTGTTCAGGCCCACCGCACGATCGCGCGGGGCGATCACCGCATGCACGCCTGCGGCATCTGCGGTACGCAGGCAGGCACCCAGATTATGTGGATCAGTGACGCCGTCCAGAATCAGGAATAGCGCGGGCCCGGCCTGGTCCTCGAGTACGTCCAGCACATCATCCACATCTACCGCCAGGGGTTGCGCCTGGGCCAGCGCGACCACACCTTGATGCCGCGCGCCGCGCGCCAAGCCGTCCAGGCGCCCCGAATCGACCGGGTGCCAGCGCACACCGGCCGCCTCGATCTGCTGTGTAAAGTTCGTCATGCGCCGGTCGCGGCGCGAGGCGTCCAGGTAGATGTCCTGGATCGAATCGGGCGCGTGCCGCAGACGGGCCTGTATGGCGTGGAATCCAGCCAGTACCTGGTTTGAAGCCATTGTGGGTCCTTGATTCTAATGTGTCTTGCGCGTGGCTTTGCGGGGCGTGGCCTGGCGCGCAGCGCGCTTGGCCTCGGCCCGTCTTTGGTGCGCGGTGGTCCCGCGCAGCGCCGCCGGTTTGGTCGAAGCCGCTTTTTTCTTGGCGCGCGGTTTGGCGGGTGCACCGCCGCCTGCGATCTCGGCCTGCAGGGCTTTGAAATCCTCGCCCTTGACCAAGCGAAACTCGATGCGCCGGGCCTCCAGATCCACACGCGAAACCTGCACCTGCATGGTGTCGCTCAGCCGATAGCGCATGCCCGTGCGCTCGCCGCGCAACTCGTTCATGGCATCGTTGTACTGGAAGTAGTCAGACCCCAGCTCAGAGACATGCACCATGCCCTCGACATACAGCGTGTCCAGGGTGACGAACACGCCAAAGCTGGCCACGCCGGTGATCTTGCCGCTGAATACCTCGCCCACGTGCTCGCGCACGAACCAGCATTTCAGCCAGGCGGATACATCGCGCGAAGCATCATCGGCGCGGCGTTCGCGTGCCGAGAGGACGACGCCCAGATTGTCCCAGATTTCCTGTTCGTGCTTGGCGGCCGGAACCCCGGCCAGGACCTGGGTGTTTTCGGGTTCGGGCACATAGCGTTTGCTATGCAGGATCGCGCGGATCACCCGGTGCACCAGCAGGTCGGGGTAGCGCCGGATGGGCGAGGTGAAATGAGCGTAGTGCTCGTAGGCCAGCCCAAAGTGCCCCGATTGCTCGGGGCTGTAGATCGCCTGCTGCATCGAGCGCAGGCACATGGACTGGATGATTTCGTAATCGGGGCGGCTGCGTGCGGTCAGGATCAGGTCGGCGTAGTCCCGCGTGGTCGGATCGTCGCCCCCACCCAGGGTGAGGCCCAGGTTGCGCAGGTATTCGCGCAGCGCCTGCAGCTTTTCGGGCGTGGGGCCTTCGTGCACGCGAAACAGCGCCTTGCGCTTGTTTCGTACGATGAAATCGGCCGCGCAAGTGTTGGCGGCCAGCATGCATTCCTCGATCAGCCGGTGCGCATCGTTGCGCGTATAGGGCTCGATTTTCTCGATGCGGCCCAGCGGGTTGCATACGATACGGGTTTCGACTGTGTCGAAATCGATGGCGCCGCGCTGCTTGCGCGCCTGGGCAAAGGCCTGGAACAGGTCATAGGCATCGCGCACGTGCTCCATGACGTCGGCCAGGGTCTGTGCCGCCGGGCCGTTGGGCTGCTGCAGTGCGGCCCAGATATCGGTGTAGGTGGTGCGTGCGTGGGAATGAATCACCGCCTCGTAGAACTGATAGGCCGTGACCGAACCTGCCTTTGCGCCTTCGGCGGGGATGACCATGTCGCACACCATGACCAGGCGATCAACATCCGGGTTCAGCGAACAGATACCGTTCGAGAGGGCCTCGGGCAGCATCGGGATGACCCGCCGGGGGAAGTACACGCTGGTGCCGCGTTCGCGCGCGTCGTCGTCCAGCCCCGTGCCCGGCCGCACATAATGACTGACGTCGGCGATGGCCACCAGCAGGCGCCAGCCCGGGACGGGTTTGGCGCGCGTTCCGGCCTGCGTGGGCATGCAGAACACCGCATCGTCAAAGTCGCGTGCATCCTCGCCATCAATCGTGATGAAGGGCACGTCGCGCAGATCGATACGCCCGGCGTACTCGCCCTCGACGACATGTTCGGGAACGCGTTGCAGTTCGCGCGCCGTCGCCTGCGAAAACTCAACCGGCACATCGAACTTGCGCACTGCGATTTCGATTTCCATGCCCGGATCGTCGATTTCGCCCAGCACCTCTACGACCCTGCCCAGCGGCTGCATATGGCGCGCGGGCTGACGCAGGATTTCCACCGTAACGACCTGGCCGTCCTCGGCGCCGCTGGTGTCGCCCGAGGCAATCAGGATGTCGTGCTTGATGCGTTGGTCTTCGGGGGCCACGATGTACGAACCGCGTTCCTTCAGAAAACGCCCGACCAGGCGGCCGGTGCGCCGTTCCAGCACCTCGACGATCATGGCCTCGGGCTTGCCCCTGTGCTCGCCCGAAGGTTTCACGCAGACCCGGTCGCCATGCAATACCTTGGCCATCTCGTAGGGCGACAGATACAGATCCGGCCCGTCGCCGTCGGGCAACAGGAAACCAAAGCCGTCGCGATGTCCCTGGACCACGCCTGTAACGAATTCAGTGCTGTTGCTGATTTGCAACTTGCCCTGGGTGTTAAAGCGCAATTGACCGTCGCGTTCCATTGCCTTGATGCGACGAATGAACCCTGTGGACGGCGGAATCCCCGCATGGGTCGCGTCGGCCAGGGCTTCGATGGTTATGGGTTTGCCTGCCTCGCGCAGGGTGTGCATCACGACCTCGCGACTGGGGACGTCCGGGTCGAAGTCAGGGGGTAATTCGGCGGACGTTTGTGCCCGTGCATCACGCTTGTTGTCGTTTTCAGATCGCTTCTTCAAAGGCTACTTTTCATCCATAAAAATGCTGCTATAATCCTGTCTTCGCCGAGTACAGAGCAGCGCAAAGTAGTCGGCAAAGCAATAGCATACACGTTATGTTATGCCCAGGTGGCGGAATTGGTAGACGCGCATGGTTCAGGTCCATGTGCCTTCGGGTGTGGAGGTTCGAGTCCTCTCCTGGGCACCACCAGATTGATATTCAAAAAGCCCCGCAGGCGATCAGCCGGCGGGGCTTTTTGCTGTATATCAAGTAAGCCTCAGGAGAGGGCCTTTTATCTTAATTTCATCGTGTGTTATGCAGCCTTGCGTCGGCCAGGACCTTTGCTGCCGTCCTGCGCAGATCGTGCCCGCTTCCTGTTGGCCGCAACCTCTCTCATGATTCGACGGCTCTCTCCCTCGGCAAACCGCATTAAGGCTACACGCATCAAGGTTTGATACCCAATCCTTTCTATGGACGCAATCGCCTTAAAGTCGTCAATAACCGACTGCGGCAGACGAATCGATATCATTTGCATGGCCAAGGTGTTTTCGACGGCAAGTTGCACATCGGGACTCGCCAAGGCGGCATGTTCTTCGCTGTTTCCAAGCTCGCCATTCTCCCAGGCGTCATCGGTGCCTAAGATCTTCTTGGCTTCGCTCATATCATTCTCCATTTTTGGTCAGTGTGGTGTATATACGTATAGAATTGTCATGTGGCTCATAGGCAGATTTCAGGAAAATATTGCCATCCCTGTGAACAAATATGATCTTCAGCGTGCGGCCTCTGTAGGTTTCCCCAATGAACCATAGTGTTGGTGGGTCTGTATCGTGCTTTTCTCGTGTGTCGAAAAGATACTTCCCTTGGAAGTTTAGGAAGCATTCACGAATCTCCTGCTCCTGAACATGATGTTTCTCTTCCAGCTTCATGCGAACGGATCGCGAAATTACGAGTGGCAAACCAGACATCGACGCTCATATTGTATATACGGTACGAAAAAGAACAAGTGAATTTACAAGGTTTTGTTGGAACTCACACTCCGCCACATTTTCCCTGCTGACATTCCCCACCGTTAGCATTTCAACATGTTATTAAGCTTATTGTTACTCGCAAGGGGAAGTAGTCGTCGGAGAACCAAAACCTCCACTAGAAAGCGTGCACCATCATCCGACCAACTGGTGGTGCCAATGCTGTTCGCTGATGATGTGCAGAGGAACGCCTGAAGCGCGGTAGTCCACGGCTTTCTTGATTTTGGTGCCGTGTGTGCTGTGCAACCAGTCTCTGCTGCCGATTTCCCCGATGACGAGGAAGTTCAGCTTCTTAGTGATGTTCGGCAGAGCAACGCCACCGTGTTCGAGCACGACGGATTCGCACCAAGCCCTCGTGCCGCTTGCGAATTTCCCAGTGAAGCAGAACGTATGATCGGGAACCTGTATGGCTGGTAGAGGATCGCTCAGGGGCAGGGAAGTGCTGTTGCTGGCGGCGACACCGTTGTTTTGATCGGGGATGCTGGCGCCTCCGGCCGTTTGGAGAAGCATGGCCATGATGTCTGCTTCTTCCTTTGCGTCTAGGTGGCCGTCTGCCATAGCCGCGACAAGCCTTGGGTATAGGGCGCTGGCAGGCCACTCGCTCGTGGCGCCGCGGTTGGCCTCAAGCCAGCGCAAGAGAAATTCAACTTCCTGCTGGCAGATCACTCCGTCCGCGAGGACGCCCTTCACAAGGCCGATCAGTTCATCAATCTGCCTGCCCTGAACGGCTTGGGCTCTATATCGCTGATTGATTGGTTGCCCATGTGCATCCTTGGGTTCGCGCTTGGCCCCTGAAAACGCCTCGTCAAACCAGCCCATATCTCTCTCCTCGCATCCGACATTGCTATTAAAATTTTGTTACCTGTTGGTTCAAAGTATCCCTCTCAAGGTAGAACATCAATCAGGGTTTCTGAGAGGCTGACGCTGCGCTGAGAAGGCGAGGCGCCAAGGCAGGTCGCATCTCGATGGGGCACGTTCTTCGAAACCGGCTCCAAGGCTGGCATCCAAACCGGCGCATGCTGCAAGGCTGGCGTGCCAACTGCGGGGTCTCGGTGGATCTGGCACGCAGGTTGGAGGCCTAGTTGCGCAAGCCTGGCGGACACGGGCCCTGGCTGCGCGGCCAAGTGCCTACGATCTGTGGCAGGCTGACCATTCGGGCGACGATCTGAATGTTGTGCCGGCGCTTGCGGTTGCGTAGTGTTGGATCTGGGAAAGGTACAAACAAGCCCCGCAGGCAGTCAGCCGGCGGGGCTTTTTGCTGTATATCAAGTAACCGGCATATTTTTGCGGGAATTCCCTTAGTTAGACTGTCAAAATTGGTGGAAAGTCAGCAACGATGCGGGTCTTCGGCGGTGTTCTTCTTGACATGGGTATTTTTCGAAGGCTTAATACGATTTAGCCAGCGCGTGCGCGCCAAGGGGAAGCAAGGCCCATGTGCCTGTGCTGTCCATGCGGGGATTTGCGGCTGGCGAAGGTCGCAAACATTTCCAATCAAATGCCGGGTCGGCTGTGTCGGCCTGGACATAATAATTTTCAGGGGTATTCCTTAAAATGAACAAGACTGAGCTTATCGAGCATATTTCTTCCAAGACCGACCTGTCCAAGGCTGATGCCGGACGCGCGCTGGAAGCGTTTATCGGCGCTGTGAAGACGACCCTGAAGAAAAAGGGCTCGGTCACCCTTGTGGGCTTCGGTACCTTTGCCGTGTCCGAGCGCGCTGCCCGCACGGGCCGCAATCCGCGCACCGGCGAGGCCATCAAGATCAAAAAAGCGCGTGTGCCCAAATTCCGTCCGGGCAAGGCCCTGAAGGACGCCGTGAACTGATTGCACGTTCTGGCCGCAGGCTGTTTGCGCCGTCCCGGCGCAGTCGATATAATCGCAGCCTTGCATATGCGGCCAGCCGTGGCGCCCATAGGGGGTGCTTAGCTCAGTTGGTAGAGCGGCGCCCTTACAAGGCGTAGGTCACAGGTTCGAACCCTGTAGCACCCACCACCACATATTCAATGAAAGCAGGGCCTGGATTACTCCAGGCCCTGCTTTTTTTGCGCTAGGCTCTACCAGATTTTGCCAAAGGGGCGCACTTCGGTCAGGAAAGACCAGGCCGACTTTGGGTTGATGGGCGATATGCCGGATCTCTGGGCTGTCCCCCTTTAATGATGAAGAGCCGCTCCGTTTGTTTTGCAGTCAGCCCATAGTACGATGATCAAAGATCAGACAGCCGATTTGTATGGCTGCATGTAGATAGACCGGAGGCGTGCTGAATGACCATGAACCCAACCCTCATCCGGGCCGTCTGTGCTGTGGCATTGGCAGGCATCATGCTGTGCGCCGGGCCGATGACGCGCGCCTGGGCTGCGTCGGTGAATGCAGGCCTGAACGAGCCCAATCCGGTGCAGCCGTTTGCCATGGCTGCGGTGGCCGAGTTCGAGAATCCCTGGGCGATTGCGTTCCTGCCCGATGGCCGGTTGCTGGTCACTGAAAAAGCGGGCCGGCTGTTCATCGTGACGCAGGACGGCGCAAAGACCGAGGTGGCGGGCGTGCCGGATGTGTATGTGCGCGGCCAGAATGGCATGCTGGATGTGGCGGCGTCGCCCGATTTTGAACAAGACCACGTGATTTACTTTACCTTTGTCGCACCCGGACCAGGGGGCGGTGCGCTGGAACTGGCCCGGGCGCGGCTGGAGGAAAGCGCCGGTGCGGCCCGCCTGGCGGATCTGGCGATCATCTGGCACCAGGAGGCCGGCAGTAGCGGTGGGCAGCCGGGCGGCATCATTGCCTTTGCACCCGATGGCCGGCATCTGTTCCTGAGCGTAGGCGATCGACAGCGGCCGAGCACGGCACAGGACCCCGACCAGGCGCGCGGCAAGGTGTTGCGCCTGAACCTGGACGGTTCGGTGCCGCCGGACAATCCCATGGCCGGCGCAGGCGGTGTGCGGGCCGAGACCTGGACGACCGGTCACCGCAACCCTTATGGTTTGGCCTTCGATGCGGCGGGGCGCCTGTGGCTGCACGAGATGGGGCCGCGCGGCGGCGATGAGCTGAATCTGATCGTGCGGGGTCGGAACTATGGTTGGCCCGAGGTATCGAATGGGAACAATTACAGCGGCATTCCGATTCCCGACCATGCCACACGCCCCGAGTTCGAGCCGCCCGTGGTGTATTGGACACCAGTCATTGCTCCGGCGGGGCTGGCGTTTTACGAGGGGGATCTGTTCCCCGCATGGCGCGGCTCGGCCCTGATCGGTGGCCTGGTGTCCAGGGGCCTGGTGCGTGTGGTCTTTGACGACCAGGGTGGCGCAAACGAGGCGGAGCGCTGGGACCTCGGTCATCGTATCCGCGATGTGGCGGTGGCCGCCGATGGCGCGGTCTGGCTGGTCGAGGATGGGCGCGCGGGCCGGCTGCTGAGGCTGAGCCCGCGCGGTTGATCAGTTGTTTTAGGCGCGCACTTCCTGCCGTTGGAACACCACATATCCGGCTGTGAACAGCAGGATGCAGGCGGCGATCAGGCCGGTGAATTGAGGCCAGACGATTGCGAAGCTCTCGGACAACGGCAGCGGCGAGCCCAGCAACGCGCCCTGAAGCTGCGACAGGAATACCGGGCCCAGGGTCCGTGTGCTGGGGCTGAGCAGGGTGATGACCGCGTCGTTGAACAGGGTCGAGGGCGATAAATGCAACAGGGCTTGTTGCCACTGCACGGTGTGGATATCCAGCCCGCCCGCGAGCACAGTCGCCATATCGGGCGGCGCGATCAGTTGTGCGACGGCGGGCGCCAGCATGGGCCATAACAGGGCCATGAACAGCCACAGTCCGAGGGCCACCAGCGCCGAGGTCGAGGCCGAGCGGAAAATCACCGAGCACAGCATGGCGACCCCCAGCCAGACCCCGGCGTAGAACAGGGCGGCGCACAGGAAGGCCAGCGAGCGCAGGATTTCCTCGGTACTGGGGGGCACGCCCAGCAGGATCAGGCCCGAGCCGATGACCAGCAGCCACAGGCAGATCAGGCCGATGGCCAGCGAGGCCAGGCCGGCCAGGAACTTGCCGAGCAGCAGGGCGTCGCGGTAGATGGGCTGCGAGAGAATGCGGCTCATCGTTCTGCGGCTGTATTCGCCATTGATGGCGTCGAAGCCCAGGCCGATGGCCACCAGCGGGATCAGAAAGCCCAGCAGGGCGGCGAACGAGGGCATCGGCGCCTGGGAATCGGTGAATAGCCTCAGGAATACGAAGGGGTCAACGGAAGTCGTCTGGCGGATATCGGCCAGCGCGCCATACAGCGCCGCGACTGCGGTCAGCACGACCAGCCATTCCAGGATGCGCATGCGCGCGCTGCTCAGGTGGTCGGACAGTTCTTTGGAAAATACGGCGCCCAGGCCGCGCCATGGGGATCCTGTGCGTGTGCTCATGACCTTGTTCCTGTGCTGAAGGTGCGCTGGTAGACCTCGGCGAGGCTCGGGGTATCGGCCGTCAATTCGTCGACGCGCCCGTTCAGTACGATGCGGCCGCTGCCGAACAGGGCGACGCGGTCACATATGCGCTGCATCTGGTCGAGCAGATGTGACGAGATCACGATGCTGACGCCATCGGCTTTCAGTTCCTCGATCAGCAGCAGGAATGATTCCGTGGACTGCGGATCCAGGCCTGAGGTGGGTTCGTCCAGGATCGCAACCCGCGCCTGCTTCATGATGATTTCAGCCAGGCCGAGGCGACGGCGCATGCCGTGCGAGTAGGCGCCGACTTTCTTGTCGGCCTGGTCGCCGAGCGACACCCGCTCCAGCGCCTGGCTGATGCGTTCGTCGCGTTCGTTCGGGCCGATGCCCAACAGCCTGGCGGTATAGCGCATGTTTTCGCGGGCCGACAGATCGTCATAGAAACCGACCGAGTCGGGCATGTAGCCCAGGCGCTGCTTGACCTCCAGCGGGTGGCGCTGCGGGTCCTGCCCGAGGACCTCGGCGCGGCCGGCAGAAATTTCGGTCAGGCCCAGCAGCATCAGGATGGTCGTGGTCTTGCCTGCACCATTGGGTCCAAGCAGGCCGAACACTTCGCCCGGTTCGACGGTGAAGGATACACCGTGTACAACGGTCTGTTTTTTATAGCGCTTGACCAGGCCGTCGGCGATGATGACCGGCCCGCTCATCGCCGGCCGTACCTGGCGACGGCGCCGATCAGGATCAGCAGTGCAATGGCAATCAGGATGGCGCCGCTGACGCCCCACAGGCTCGAAGTCGTCACCGATACCCGCAGGTCGCCGTTGGCCGATTGGCCTTGCGATCGCGCATGCAGGCTGACCATATAGTCGCCCGCCAGCGATTGGGACGAAGGGGTGATGTGGGCCTGGACCTCTGTGGTCTTGCCCGGTTCGATTTGCTCGATGCGCGCGGGTTCAAACGCCAGCTTCCAGCCCGAGGGTGCGGTACCGCTGAGTGCGATGCCGGTGGCGGCGACCGTGCCGGTATTGGCGATTTCCAGCGGCACGGTGGATGTTTCCTGGATCTGGGCGCTTGCGCTCATCAGACCGTCGCGCCCGGACAGGCTGAGCTTGGGCTGGCCGGTCAGTTCAAGCTTCAGGTCAGCGGTGGCCGAGGTGCCGTTGCTGGCGACCGTCACAGTGATTGGATGGGTGCCCGTGGCGGCATTTGCGGGTGGGCGCACGTGCAGCTTTACGGTCTTGGATTCCCCGGCCTTGATGGGCAGGGCGCTGATCTGCTGACTGCCGTAGCCTTCGGTAAACGAGGTGTCGAAGTATTTTGGCGCCTTGGCGGCCAGGCTGGCCAGCGCATCCTGACCGCTGTCGTTCTTGATGGTCAGTTGGTAGTCGAACGAGGTTTTGGTCGAGCCGGTCAGCTGGGGCAGATCCGTCTGGATCGATAGCTTGGGCGGCAACTCGTCGGCCAGGGCAATGTCGATAGGCAGGCTCAGCTTATGCTGGGCGCTGTCTGCGTGCACGACCAGCGTTTGCGAGCCTTGTGCCTTTTGTTTGGGAATCACCAACTGCAGTTCGACGGACAGGCTGTGGTCCACGCCGGGCATGGCGGAAGCCACGGGTTGGCCGCCGCCCAGCAACGTGGCCTTCCAGCCGTCCGGCACTCCGCTGACGCTGAGCGCAAAACGCTCGGCCGCAGTGTTGCGGTTGCGTAGATGCAGGGTGATACTTGATGTCTGGCCGGGCTGTAGTGTGACCGAAGGATAGTCGCTGGTCAGAAAGATACCGGGTATCGCGGGTTCGGCGGCAAGTGCGGGGGCTGCGGCATTCAGAAGCAGTGCGCAGGCGGCAAAGAGTAGGGCAAAGGCTTTGTGCATAATGGCTTGAGTCTCCTTTTGTTCTTGTAGTGACCCGGTTTTGCCCTTTTGAGTTTCATACAATAATGTATCGTTTTGTATCAATATGGGCTCTGCTCAAGCTCACACGAGCTCAAATTAATAGAATTGAGAACAATTCGCATTTCTGTTAATCTTTCGGCTTTCCCCGATTGTGCTTTCTATGTTGCGCGGACCCGATTCCCGACTGCCGATACTGAAGATCGTTGCGGCATGCATGGCGGTGGGCTTGCATTTGGCAGTCCTCGCGGCGGTCTTGCTGCCTGACGAGACCACAGTGTCGCTGGGCGCGCCGGAATCCGAAGTCATTCATTATGTAGAGCTTGGCCCGGCACCGGAATCCGAGGTTGCGCCGGCGGCCGCTGAGCCCCAAACAGAGGAAACGCCGGAACCCGAGCCGGAAGCCGTCGAACCTCCTTTGCCGGAGCCCGAACTCGTCGAGCCGCCCCCGCCGGAACCCATACCTGAGCCCGAGCCGATCCCAGAACCCGAGCCTATACCCGAGCCCGAAGTTGTCGAACAGCCGCCCGAGCCGGAAATCGAGATTGCGAAGCCGATTCCGGAACCTGAAATCCCGGAACCGATTTCCGAGCCAAAGCCGGAGCCCAAGCCAACGCCGAAACCGCAGCCGAAGCCAAAGCCGCAACCAAAGCCAACGCCGAAACCGCAACCCAAGCCGCAGCCCAAACCGGCCCCAGTCAAACCCGTCGTCAAGGCTGCGCCAGCTGCTCCGGCCGCGCAGACATCCAGCGCGCCGCCCGCCGTCCAGCCGCCGCGAGGCGCACCCGTTACCGTCGATCCGGATCGCCCGCGTGTAATCGGGCGTGTCGATTATCTGGGTCGTCGCCCCCGCCCGGTCTATCCGCGCGCCTCGCAGCGGCGGGGCGAACAGGGCAGGGTGGTGTTGCGGGTACTGATTTCGCCCGAGGGCCGGGTGGCCGATGTAAAAGTGCGGACGTCCTCCGGGCACGAACGCCTGGATGATGCTGCGATTGATGCCATACGCGTGGCGCGCTTCAAGCCTTATACCGAAAACGGCGTGGCCTACAAGGCGCTGGTGGACATCCCTTTCGATTTCGTTTTATAGGACACAGAGATGCTGGATCTGATGACTGAAGCCCTGCAGGTGCTCGCACAAGTGGCGGGGCCCGATACGGCAGGCGCGCTTGCACCGACCGTGTCTGCAGCGGCCCCCGCTGTTGCAGCCAGTGCGGCTGCCACACCGACCGCACTGGCCGATCCGGCAGCTCTGGGCGCAAGTGCGGGCGGCATGCTGCATTTTGTCTCGCAAAGCGATCTGGTGGGCAAAAGCCTGTTCGTATTCCTGCTGTTGATGTCCCTGGCGAGCTGGTATCTGATCCTGGCCAAGGTGTTCACGCATCTGCGCATTCGCAGGCGATCGGCGAAGTTCCTCAATGAATTCTGGGCGGCCAGTTCGCTGGAGCAGGTTGAAAACGAGATTGCCACGCATGGCGCCACGGAGCCTTTTGCGCATCTGGCCAGCCATGCCATCTACGCACGCAAGCACCATGCAAAGTATGGTGCGCTGAAGCTTGAGGAAAGCGGTACGACGGCAGCCTTTGTGACGCGCACCATTCGCAAGGTGATCGATGAGGAAACCGCCAGGCTGGAAAATGGCTTGACCGTGCTGGCCTCGGTCGGGTCCACGGCGCCTTTCGTCGGCCTGTTCGGCACGGTGTGGGGGGTCTATCACGCCTTGCTCAGCATCAGCATGAGCGAAGGCGTGACGATCAACCGCATTGCCGGTCCGGTGGGCGAGGCATTGATCATGACGGGCCTGGGCCTGGCCGTCGCGATCCCGGCGGTGCTGGCCTATAACGGCTTCGTGCGCAGCAACCGCGTCTATCTGGCGCGCCTGGATGCCTTTGCGCACGATTTGTTTACCTTCCTGTCCACCGGTCAGCAGGTGTCCGATGGCGTGCACGAGCGTACACGTCCCGTCAATCTGAGCAGTGCGCGCGGAGCCTGATATGGCCTTTGGCAGCTTTGATTCCAAGAGCTCGACACATACCATGTCGGAAATCAATATGGTCCCGCTGATCGACGTCATGCTGGTGTTGTTGGTGATTTTCATCATCACCGCGCCGCTGCTTACTCACTCGATCCGGATCGATATTCCGCAGGCCACTGCCCAGCCTGTCGAGCAGGAGCCGCGCGTCGTGGATCTGGCTATCGATGCCGATGGTGTCATGTATTGGAACGACCAGCGCATGGAACCCGAGGACGTCGCCCAGCAGATGATGGTCGAAGGGCGGATGGATCCGCAGCCGGATGTGCGCATTCGCGCGGACCAGGATACACGCTATTCGGTGCTGGCCCAGGTGATGGCCGATGCGCGCAAGGCGGGCCTGAAGCGCCTGGGTTTCGTGACGCGGCCCGGGCAGGCCGACGCCTCGGGAGCCCCCTCTTTGCCAGAGGTTCCACCCGCGCAGCAGTGATTTGGATATAGAATCACGGCATGCGAGTTCTAGTTATCGAAGACGATACGACGCTGGGCCATGCCTTGCAGGAATTTTTGGTCGATCAAGGCTATGCCGTCGATTGGCTGAAGGAAGGCGACCGTGTCGAGGGGGCGGTCGCGGGTCAGGACTATGACCTGCTGTTGCTGGATCTGAATCTGCCCGGTCTTAGCGGGCTCGAAGTCCTGCGCCGCCTGCGTGCCGGGGGCTACCAGATTCCGGTGTTGATCCTGACGGCTCGCGATGGGCTTGAGGATCGCGTGGCCGGCCTGGACGCCGGTGCCGATGATTATGTGACCAAGCCCTTCGAGTTGCCTGAACTGGCGGCGCGCGTGCGCGCCTTTGCCAGGCGGCGCGTCGGGCAGGCACAGACTGTTCTGGAAGTCGGCCCCCTGTCCTTTGATACGGTGGGCCGCCAGATTCGCGTCCATGGCAAGCGCCTGGCCCTGTCCGTGCGCGAGCTTTCAGTGCTCGAGATGCTGATGGCGCGCCCGGGCCGGGTGGTCACCAAGCAGCAGATCGTCAATTCCCTGTCGGCATGGGATGCGGACTTCAGCGAAAACGCTGTAGAAGTCTACGTCTATCGCCTGCGCAAGCGTCTGGACGGCACCGGCGCCGGCATTCAGACGGTCCGGGGATTCGGCTATCTGCTCGATACCGACAGTGCCGACTGAAATAAAACCCGGCGGCCTGATCGAGCGCCTGATTCCGCGCGGCTCGCTCGCCCGGCATTTGGTGCGCAGGCTGATGCCGGCGGTGTTGCTGCTGGTGCTGCTGGATCTGGGTGTGACCTGGATCATGACGATCAAGATCGACCTGGAAACCTGGCTGCTGCGCGATATTTTCTGGCTGATGGTCCTCAGCCAGTGTTTTCTGGTGCTGTTGTTTGCCTGGGTGCTGATTTCGGGCGTAAGGTCGGAGCTGACTTCCATCAATCGACTGGCAGACGATATCCGTCAGCGTTCGATTGATGACCTGCAGCCACTCGACGAGGCGGGGCTGCCGACCGAGGTGGCGCCGCTGGTGACGCATTTCAATGACTTGCTGCTGCGCCTGGATGATTCCATGCAGGCGCAGCGCCGCTTTATCGGCCACGCCGCACACCAGTTGCGCACACCGCTCAGTGGCCTGAAGCTGGAATCCGAACTGATGCTTGGGCGCCCCTTGCCCGACGATGTCCGCGAGCGGGCCGAGCGCATCAAGTCAGTTACGGATCGCATGATCCGCATGGGCCAGCAGTTGCTGGTGCTGGCACGGACCGACACCTCGGCCCGGCCGCAGGATAGCTTCAATCGGGTGGATCTGTGCGAGTGGATACGCTATGCCGGCTCGGAATGGTTGGGTACGGCGCGGGCCCGGCATATTGAATTGGAGTTGATTGCGCCGGATCACCCGGTCTGGATCGACGGCGATAAGGTGCTGTTGGGCGAATTATTGAGCAATCTGATCGACAATGCCTTGCGCTACGGCGTCGGTGCCACCGGGATCACCCTGCGCGTCACAGAGAATCCACCAAGCTTTTCCGTAGCGGATGATGGCCCCGGCATCGATACCGAGGATGTCGAACGCGTTTTCGAAGCCTTTTACCGCTCGCCGCGCGCCGCCTCCGGCGGATCGGGCCTGGGTATGGCAATTGTGCGCGAGATCGCCCGCGCCCATGGGGCATGGTGGAAGCTGGCCAGCCGTCCGGACTTTCCGGGCACGCGCGTGGCGATTGTCTTTCCGGGCCCACGACGCGGGGCGGGCCTGACGAGGTTCGAGCAGGCGGCATGACCCAGGAACATGTTGCGCTTTCCGGCGATCATTCGCCTCGGGCCGCGATGCTTGTCGGGGCGCTGGGCGTGGTCTTTGGCGATATCGGGACCAGCCCGCTCTACACCATGCGGGTGGCGCTGTCCGGCGCGGTACGGCCCGATGCCCAGCACATCCTGGGCGTACTGTCGATGCTGTTCTGGCTGCTGGTGGGCGTCGCGTCGATCAAGTATGTCATCTGTATCCTGCGGGCCGACAACCGGGGCGAGGGCGGTACGCTGGCGCTGATGGAGTTGGCGGTGCGCGGCCGGCGCGGGCGAGCGCGCGCATGGCTGGTTACGCTCGGCCTGATCGGGGCATGCCTGTTTTATGGCGATAGCATGATTACGCCGGCGATATCGGTCCTGTCGGCGGTGGAGGGCATCGGCATCGTTTCGCACACGCTCGATCCGTGGGTGATCCCAATTTCAATATTGGTCCTGCTGGCGCTCTTTTTGCTGCAGTCTCGAGGTACTGGAACGGTGGGCCGTCTATTCGGGCCGATCATGCTGGTGTGGTTCCTGGTGCTGGGTGTGCTGGGAGCCTGGCGCATTATTCAGGTACCTGAAGTCATCGCAGCGATCAACCCTTTGTGGGCGCTGCGTTTCATCGGGGACGCGCCCTGGGAGACCTTTGTGTTGCTGGGTGCCCTGGTGCTGGCACTGACGGGGGCCGAGGCCTTGTATGCCGATATGGGGCATTTCGGGCGCCCGGCCATTCGGCGTGCCTGGTTCGGCCTAGTGGCGCCTGCCCTGGCCCTGTGCTATTTCGGGCAGGGCGCTTTGCTGCTGCACGACCCCTCGGCAATCCGCAGTCCGTTTTTTCTGCTGGCACCGCCCTGGGCCTTGGTGCCGCTGGTGGCCCTGGCGACCCTGGCCACGGTGATTGCCTCGCAATCGGTGATCTCTGGTGCGTTCTCGGTGACTCGCCAGGCGGTACAGCTGGGCTTCTGGCCGCGCATGGTGATCCAGCATACGTCGATCCGCGAGGAAGGCCAGATCTACATGCCTCGCGTGAATTGGCTGCTGCTGGGTGCGGTCCTGGTCCTGATCGTATCCTTTGGCACGTCCGACAGCCTGGCACAGGCCTATGGCTTTGCGGTGACGGGCACCATGTTGATGACCTCGCTGCTGTCTTTTGCCGTATTGCCACGCGATTCGCATGGCCTGCGGCGCTTTGCCTGGCTGGTGCTGGTCAGCACATTTCTGGTCGTGGATGTGCTGCTGTTCTCGTCCAATACGCTAAAGATGTTCGAAGGCGGCTGGCTGCCTTTGCTGGTGGGGCTTGCCCTGCTGACGCTGATGGTGACCTGGAAGCAGGGCAGGCAGACCATCCACGACAATCTGTCCGGCGATCATCAGCCCTTGAGCGATTTCATGGCATCGATCGAGCAGTATCCACCCACGCGCGTGCCGGGCACTGCGGTGTTCATGAGCATGCTGGTCGGGACGGTACCGCCCGCGCTGTTGCACAATCTGAAGCACAACAAGGTCCTGCATGAGCAGGCCTTGTTCCTGACGGTAGAGAGCGCCGATGTGCCCTACGTGCGTTTTGATGAACGCTACCGGCTGGAGCGCATCAGCCGCAGCAGTTGGCAGGCTGTAGCACGCTGGGGCTTCAAACAAGAGCCCAACGTCCCCCAACTGCTCGAACAGATTGCCCAGGACTATCCTGAACTGAATCTGGATCCGATGCAGGTATCGTATTTCCTGTCACGCCAGACGGTGATCGTCGTGCGCAAGCAGCCGGGGCGGCTGGGTTGGCGGCGGTATCTGTTTGCATTCATGGCACGCAACGCCACACGCACGACGCGTTTCTACCAGATTCCACCCAATCGGGTCGTTGAAATGGGCATGCAGATGGAGCTCTGAACCAGAGCCCCATCAATCGTTCAATTCATTTCGCCGGCTGGAATCGTGATGGTGGTTTCGCGCAAGACGCCACCCGAATCGACCGAGCCCTGTACGCGTGTATCGGGGCTGGTCATCAGTGTGATGCATCCGTCGCGTTGTTCGGCAGGCAGCGCATTGCAGCGCTGTGTACGATCCATCTTTGCGGAATTGGGATCCGGGGCCGTCAGCTTGCCGCGTCGCGAGGCTTCAAGCGCCGCACCTGCTTCGCGCAAGCAGGCTTTTTGATCGATGCCCGGTGTTTTGTGGCAGCGCTGGACGTCAGCCTGATATTGCGCCTGGGACTCACCTGCGGCCATGGACGGAGGGCTTGCCAGCAAAGCCATACCCAGCCCTGTAATCAGGGCCGACTGCTTCAATATTGATTGAATTTTCTGCATAACGGGACTCCTTGTTTCAATCGGCAGATGCCGATTCGTGAGTAAGGTGTAAAACCAGTTTAGGGGTTTTCCCGTAAGAAAAATGTAATCAAATGGTTCATTCGTTGCTGCGATCGCGATGAATCGCGCTTTGCATCAGCAGAATTGCTGTAACGGGCGACGTCATAATCAGCAACAAGGTGATCAGGAATTCGTGAAAAATCGGGCGATTCTGCATGGCGCTTGCGACCAGTGTCGCGGCCAGCAGTACACAGAATGTCCCCATGGTCGTACCCAGGGTCGGGGCATGCATGCGCTCGTAGAGTGTGCCCAGGCGCAGCAACCCCACTGATCCGAGTAGGGTCAGGACCCCGCTGATAACGAGCAGTATCGATGCGCTGATGCTGACCCACAGTGGCAGATCGTTCATGGCTCGATGACCTCGCCGCGCAACAGGAACTTGGCCAGGGCCGCCGATCCGACGAAACCGAACAGCGCGATCATCAAGGCGACGTCGAAATACACGCCTTCTTCGAAGCGCAGGCCCAGTACCAACAGGATCAGCATGCCATTGATGTAGACCGTGTCCAACGCCAGGACGCGGTCGGGCGCCGAGGGGCCGCGTACCAGGCGGATCGCTGCGCAGGCCAGTCCCAGGGAAAAACACAAGAGGGCGAAGGCGCTCGCCCAAGAGAGCAGAGTCATTCGAAAATCTCCATCAAAGGCCGTTCGTAGCGTTGTTGGACGGTGTGCCGCCATCCGTCCTCGTCCTTCAGATCCAGAACGTGCAGGGTGAGGACGTGTTCGGCCTCGTCGTAGCCCGACCAGACGGTGCCTGGCGTGAAGGTGATGATGCATGCCAGTGCGGCCAGGCCATGGGCGTCGCGCAAGCGTAGCGGGATATCAACGAATCCGGGTGTCGCACCGGCACGCCCGCCCAGCCAGATCCGCCGGCCGACCGCCACATTCGAGCGAACAATGTCGATGAAGACATCGCGGATCAGGCGCAGGGCTGCCAGTGGGCTGGACAGCGAGGCGCGCACCGGGCGCAGGCTGGGTGCCAGCAGGCTGAGGATCAGGGCGATGGCCGAACCCAGTACGATTGTTCCGATCGACAGGCTATCGTTGAGGACGATCCACAGGGCGAGCAGCAGGCAGGGCAGTGGAAGGAAGCGCAGCAGGGCCCTCATGGCGAGACCTCTGCGGGGCGTGGGCGCCGGGTGTCCTGGTGCAGGACGGCCTGTATATAGTATTGCGGTCTGTCCAGATAATAAGCCGTGTCCTCCAGGTAGGCCATGGCCGGGCCTGCCTTCCAGGTCAGGGCGATGCATGCGCCCAAGAGCACGATGACCGGCGTCGCCTCACTGAGGCGCAGTCGCGGGATCTTGATTTGTTCAGGTATCCAGAACAGCCGCGCACCGCTGCGGCTGAGTGCGATCAGGCAGACAAAGCCAGAGCCCAGCATGGCCCCCACCAATAGCCAGACGCTTGAGGTCGGTACTCCGTTTTCAGCAGTATTCAGGGCTGCGGACAGCAGGGAGAATTTTGCGACAAAGCCTGAAAGCGGCGGCAAACCGATGATCAGCAGTGAGCAGGCAAAGAAGCTCAGCCCCAGGAATGCCATGGCGGCCGGCAGCGCGACGCCCACGACTTCGTCGGATAGGCCTCCGTCGTCCGGGTCATCCAGATCGAACGATTCCAGGCTGATCGCCAGCAGGTCGGCCCCGAAAGTCTGTGTGCGGCTGACCATTTCGAGCACCATGAACAGCGCACCGAGTGCCAGGACTGAACTGATCAGGTAGTACAGGGCGGGGCCGGTCAGTGCCACCCCGGGCATGCCGAGCGCTGCGAGCAAGGTGCCCGAGGACACAATAATGGCGTAGGCGGCAATCCGTTCGACGTGCTGGCTGGCGAGCATGCCCAGCGTGCCGAAGGCCAGCGTGGCGATCCCGGCGGGGAACATCCAGTCGCCGCCGAAAGCCGCCGGCGCACCGGCCGGCAGCAGCAGTGCCCCGATGCGCAGCAGGGCATAGATGCCGACCTTGGTCATGATGACGAACATGGCCGCCACGGGCGTGCATGCCTGCGTGTAGGCGTTCGGCAGCCAGAAATTTACCGGCCATGCCGCCGCCTTGATCAGGAAGGCGACCCCCAGAATGGCTGCGGCCGCATCGAACAACTGGCGATCGGCGGTTGACAGGGTATGCACACGAATGGCCAGATCGGCCATGTTCAGGGTGCCGGTCAGGCCATAGATCATGGCAATCGCGATCAGCAGCATGAACGAGGCGATCAGGTTGACCGCGATGTAGTGCATGCCCGCGCTGACGCGCCGCATACCCGAGCCATGCAGCATCAGGCCATAGGATGCGGTCAGCAGGATTTCAAAACACACGAACAGGTTGAACAGGTCACCGGCGAGGAACGCACCATTCAGACCCATCAGCAGTAATTGGAACAATGAGTGGAAATGCGCGCCCGCGCGATCCCAGCGCGCGGTCGAGTAGATCCAGCAACATGCCCCGAGCAGGCTGGTGAGGCTGAGCATCAGCGCCGACAGCCGATCGACCACGATGACGATGCCAAAGGGCGCCGGCCAGTCGCCCAGCAGGTAGACGCCCACTCCGCCTGGCCACATGCTGTGGTCGGCGCTGCTCGTGGCCTCGAGCAGGCTGAGTGCGACGACGATCTGCAGGATCAGGGCGACTGCGGAAATCACCAACCGGGGCTTGCGCTGGGTGTCGCGCAGCAACAGCATCCCCGCTGCGGCAAGCAGCGGAATCAGTACCGGCATGACCGGAAGGTGGTTGCCCCATGCAATCATTGGGGATGCTCCTGGCCGTCCACATGGTCGGTGTCGGTCAGCCCGCGCGAGGCCAGCAGGACCACCAGAAACAGTGCCGTCGTGGCAAAGCCGATAACGATGGCGGTCAGCACCAGGGCCTGGGGCAGGGGATCGGCGTAGTGGGCGGCGTCAGCGGCCCAACGGGTATTGATGACGGGCGGAGCGTCCATGCGGATGCGGCCCATCGAGAATATGAACAGGTTGACGGCATAGGACAGTAGCGACAGCCCCATAATGAACTGAAAGGTGCGCGGGCGCAGCAGCAGCCATATGCCTGAACCGGCCAGCACCCCGATTGCCAGAGCCAGAATCCATTCCATGGTCAAGTCCTCGCTTCAACATTGGGTTTCGGGGCGGCCGGCAGTTTGCGATAAAAGCGCAGCGACTGGTGGGCCAGGGCGATGACCATCAACACGGTGGCGCCCACCACCAGCATATACACACCGATATCGAACAGCAGGACCGTGGACAAGTGGATGGCGCCGACGATCGGCAAGACCAGATCCACGCTGTAGGCCGACAGCAGTGGCTGCCCGACCCACCAGACGCTCATCGCTGTGGCTCCCGCCAGCAACAGGCCCAGCGCGATCCAGATCTGCGGGCGGATCAGCGGCCGCGCCTCGACCCACTGCACCCCGCCCACTACATACTGCAGGATGATTCCCGTGGCCATGATCAGGCCGCCCACAAAGCCGCCACCCGGCAGATTGTGGCCACGCAGCAGGAAATAGAGCGAAATAAGGGTGGAGACCGGCAGCAGCAGGCGCACCAATACGGCCGGAATGCGCAGCAGGCCTTCGGGCAGCGGTGCCTGGACATCGGGCTCGACAAACAGTTCAGGTCCGGGGTTGCTCAGGGTGGATCGGCGCAAAGTCAGCGGAACGGTGATGGTTTCGTCGGGTGGACGGAAACGGCGCAGCAGCGCGTAGACGCTGAGTGCGACGATGCCCAGCACGGTGACTTCGCCGAAGGTATCGAATGCCCGGAAATCCACCAGGATCACGTTGACGACGTTGGCTCCGCCACCCAGCGGCATGGCCTGTTGCACGAAAAATCCGGATATGCCGTCGGGCGCGGGCCGGGTCATCATGACGTAGGCCAACAGGGCCAGGCCCCCGCCACCGAGTATTGCGACCCCCATGTCGCGAAAGCGCCTCACGAGGGTGCGCAGCGCTGTCGGGCCCGGGTATTCATCGATGCGCGGCGGTAGCCAACGCAGGCCCAACAGGATCAGCACGACGGTGACGACCTCCACCGCCAGTTGTGTCAGGGCCAGATCGGGGGCAGACAGCCAGGCGTAGGTGATACTGGTGACCAGGCCGACCGTGCCGGCCAGCATGAGGGATGCGGCGCGGTGGTATTTCGCCTGGTAGGCTGCCGTCACCGCGCAGGCGCCGCCTGCCAGCCACATCAGGCCAAACGCCAGATGGGGCGGTGTGCCGGGCTGCTGCGCCCACCAGCCCGTGTGCAACAGGGGCAGGGCCGCCACGATCAGGGTCGAGGCGACCAGCAGCAGAACCTGCGCCTGCAGGCGCTGTGTCTGCAGAATCCCCAGCAGGCCGGCCGACCAGGCATCCAGCGATTCGAGCAGGGTTTCGAAAGCGCGTCGGCCGTCCAGATAGTGGATCAGGGGCGCGGATCCGGGGGCCCTGCGGTCGTGGCCGCGCAGCAGCGCGTAGATCAGGATGCCCCCCGCCGTCGCCAGCAGGCTCATCATCAGCGGCAGCGTCCAGCCGTGCCAGACGTGCAGGTCATAGGATGGCAGGTGGGGGCCGAGCAGCGATTGCATGACCATGTGCAGCACCGCACCAAGCGTGGCACCCGGCAGAACCCCCACGAGCAGGCAGATCAGTACCAGGACGGCGCAGGGAATCAGCATGCGCAGCGGGGGCTCGTGAGGGGCCCGTGGCAAATCGTGGGCAGGCGGCCCAAAGAACACTTGCATGATGAATCGCAGGGAGTAGGCGACGCTGAAGGCGCTGGCTATGACGGCGATGGTGGGCAAGCCCCATCGGCTGGCCCAGTGCCCGGTGATGAAAACCGTTTCCGCAAAGAACATTTCCTTGGAAATAAAGCCGTTCAATAGCGGCACGCCGGCCATGGCCATGGCGGATACCACGGCCAGCGTGGCGGTCAGCGGCATGGCGCGGCGTAGGCCCGACAAGCGCGTCAGGTCGCGGGTGCCGGTCTCGTGATCCACGATGCCCGCAGCCATGAACAGCGAGGCCTTGAAGGTCGCGTGGTTGACGATGTGAAAGACCGCTGCGACCAGGGCCAGGGGGCTGCTCATGCCCAACAGCAGGGTGATCAGCCCGAGGTGGCTGATCGTCGAGTAGGCCAGCACACCCTTCATGTCGCGCTGGAACGTTGCGGCGTAGGCGCCCAGCATCAAAGAGCACAAACCTGCGCCGCCTATCGTCCAAGTCCACCAATCGGTGCCGGCGAAAATCGGCCAGAATCGGGCCAGCAGGAATACCCCGGCCTTGACCATGGTGGCCGAGTGCAGATAGGCCGACACCGGTGTGGGGGCGGCCATGGCATTGGGCAGCCAGAAATGGAAGGGAAACTGTGCGCTCTTGGTCAGTGCGCCGACCGCCAGCAGGATCACCAGTATGGGGTACCACTTGTGGTCACGAATCAGGCTGCCCGAGGCCAGGACCGTGTCCAGATCATAGCTGCCCGCAATATGCCCGATGATCAGCATGCTGGCCAGCAGGCAGAAACCGCCGCCGCCCGTCACCAGCAGGGCCATGCGTGCGCCGCGCCGCGCATCCATGCGGTGGTGCCAGTATGCGATCAGCATGAAGGACGACAGGCTGGTGAGTTCCCAGAAAACCACCAGCTGGATCAGGTTGCCCGACAGCACGACCCCCAGCATGGCGCCCATGAAGCTGAGCAGGAATGAGAAAAAACGAGGGGCCGGATCCTGATCCGACAGATAGTAGTGGGCATACAGGGCAATCAGCGCGCCCATGGCCGTGATGATCACGCCGAATAGCCAGGCATAGCCATCCATGCGTAATGTCAATTCGACCCCCATGGTCGGGATCCACGGCAACTGGTATTTCAGCACGCTGTGCGCGATGATGTCCGGCGTCTGCACCAGCACCAGCGCCAGGCATGCCAGGGCGGTCAGGCCCGCCAGCCAGGCCCCGGCGCGGCGCGCACTGGTGGGCAACAGCGCGGCGATCAGGCTGCTGACAAAGGGCAGGGCGAGGGTCAGAACCAAATACATGAGTTACAGCAAAGATGGGGGCACGAGCACCAATGATACGTGAAACTAAAACTTGATCTGAATCAAAGCTGAATTTGGCTGCGGCAACGATAATCTGTCACGGTGGGCCAGACCGCTTTCAGTGCCTGGTCGCCAAAGTTTCCAGGAGCCGGACATGCGCGTCATCAACCATACTGAAAATAGCGACGAGGTGGTCGCATTTCCTGATATCGAGATCTCCGAAGCCCTGATCCGGCGTTTCAACCACTCGGGGCCCCGCTATACATCTTACCCGACGGCCGACCGTTTTCAGCCGGGCTATTCGGCCCAGTCCTATATTAATCATCTGACCAGGCGCGCGGCCTCGGATCATCCTGCCCCGCTGTCGGTCTACGTGCATTTGCCCTTCTGCGAATCGCTGTGTTATTTCTGTGCGTGCAACAAAATCATCACGCAGGATCACGGCCGCTCGGCCGAGTACATCGATATTCTCTTTCAGGAAATGGATCTGGTGGGCGCGCATCTGGGCCGCGCACGCCAGACCATCCAATTGCATTTGGGCGGTGGTACGCCGACGTTCCTGAGCGACGAGGAACTCGCCCGGCTGATGGCGCAGCTGCGCCGCCACTTCGAATTCACGCCGGATGCCGAACTGGGCATCGAGATCGACCCGCGCACGGTCAAGCCCGAAACCCTGGCCATGCTGGCCGGCCTGGGGTTTAACCGCTGCAGCTTTGGCGTGCAGGATTTCGACCCTCAGGTCCAGGAGGCCGTGCACCGGATTCAGCCCTATGAAATGGTCCAGACGGCCCTGCAAGCCAGCCGCGATAACGGGTTTCAGTCGGTGAATGCCGATTTGATCTACGGCCTGCCCAAACAGACGCTCGATAGCTTCAGCCTTACGCTCGACAAGCTGATCGGGCTTTCGCCCGACCGCATCGCCTTGTACAACTATGCCCACCTGCCCGACCGGTTCAAGGCGCAACGCCTGATCCAGGCGGCAGACCTACCCTCGGCCGAGACCCGCTTGCAGATTTTCCTGATGTCCGTGCGCCGCCTGCTGGATGCAGGCTATGTCTATATTGGTTTGGATCACTTTGCCAAACCAGACGACGAACTCAACCTCGCACGCCTGGACAGCAGCCTGCATCGGAATTTCCAGGGCTACACCACGCGTGCGGAATGCGATCTAGTGGGTCTGGGGGTATCGGCAATCGGGAAAATCGGCGGCGCTTATGTACAGAATCAGCATTCGCTGAATGCGTATTGCCGCGCGGTTCAGGAAGGCTGCCTGCCGACCGATCGGGGTTTCGACATGAGCACCGACGACCTTATCCGCCGCGAAACAATCATGACGATCATGTGCAGCATGCCGCTGGACTTCAATGATTTCGAGACACGCCATGGCGTGCCGTTCACCGGGTACTTTGCCGACGAAATCGAGCGCCTGCAGCCGTATTCCGAGGCCGGTCTGCTGCAGATCAACGCATACAGCCTGGATGTGACCCCAAAGGGGCGATTGTTTGTGCGTGCCCTGGCCATGGTGTTCGACGGCTATATTCGGCGCCCGACCGTATCGACCTATTCCCGATTGATCTGATCTTCGTCGTGTGTCCGGGTGGGCAGGCGCAGCAGGTAGATGGTCACCCCCAGGCCGGGTATCAGCAGCAGCCAGCGTGCCCAGGGCACGGGCATGATCCAGGCCGATACGGCCAGCGAGGGCCACATCATGGCCAGGGCGAGCACTTTGGTACGCAGAGGGATGCCGCGTCCGGTCTGGAAGTCCACAATATACGGGCCAAAGATGCGGTGCGAGGTCAACCAGTCATACATGCGCCTGGACCCGCGCATATAGCAGGCGGCAGCCAGCAGCAGGAATGGCGTGGTGGGCAGCAGGGGTAGAAAAATTCCCAGCACGGCCAGGATCAGGGCCAGCGTCCCGAGAATATTGAACAGTATTCGGGTCATGCGGATAAACAGCCAGGGGAGGCATGTCGAAAATGGGAATGCAGATCGATTCTAGCAGTGCCGGGGGCCGCGCCGCGCGAGTTCGGGCGCATTTGTCTGGTGTGCCGCTGTTCAAGGAGCTATCCGCGCAGGAAATGGATCCCATCGTGGGCGGCACGACCGAGATCCCCGTTGCACGGGGCGACATTATTTTCCGACGCGGTGACTCGTGCACAGGCTTTCATATCGTGGTGTCCGGCCAGGTCAAGCTCATACTCGTCTCGCCGGAGGGCGTCGAGAAAGTCGTGCGCCTGGTCGGACCGGGCGATAGTTTCGGCGAAGCGCTGATGTTTATGGGAAAGGACTATATTGTTACCTCGCAGGCCCTGGCCGACACGCTATTGCTGCACGTCGGACGCGATGTGCTGTTCGAGCAGATCGAACGGCAACCCGTGCTGGCCCGAAGAATGCTGGCTGGGCTCAGCCGGCGCCTGCATGCGCTGATGGGCGACGTCGAGACCTATTCGATGCGATCGGGAGTGCAGCGGGTGATCGGCTACCTGCTGAAAGACCCGGACGTGCGCGCAGGGATCCCATTCCGTCTGGAAACAGGTAAATCCGTCATTGCATCGCGCCTGAGCATCACGCCCGAGCATTTTTCCCGGATTCTGCGGGAACTGAACGATCGAGGCCTGATTCGCATGCGCGGCCGCGAGATCACCGTCGGGGATCTGGACGCGCTGGCGAGTTATCGAGGTTAGCCCAGGGCGCGCTGCATGGCAGGGGAAACGAAGCCGCGATCAGGCGATGATCCGGAAGTCGATTACGATCTCTCCCGGATTGCGGGCCAGGTACTCGATCTGGATCTGGTCGCCAAAGTGGCCTTGAAGCTGCTGCAGCAGCGGCAGGGGGTCGTGGTCGTTGCAAAAGCGCATGGTTTCGCCGGGCTGCAGGGCGGACAGTGCGCCAAAGATCGCGGCGTGGCGAAAGCGTCTCGCAACCCCTCGTGCATCAAAGGGATAGACGTTTTCGGCAAACATGGGGATCGAATCATTGGCCACGGCAAGGTTCCTCGGGGATGGGTTCATCAGAGTCCACGATTATAGGAACGGCGCTGCGAAACACCATGCAGAACCCTATCGCGATCAAGGTTGTCAGCCCGCCTGGTCGTGGGCCGGGTGCCCGGTACGGCCGGCCTGGCGCACTTCCCATTCCTTCACGGCCTGTTCCCAATGGCGTTTTTCCTCGATATAGGTATCGAATACACAGGGGTCGCAGCCGTTGCCGCAGCAGTCGTTCAGGTCGGGCTCGCAGGGTTCGGCCGGGCGCGGGTCCGCATCAGTTGCTTGTTCGGATGTCATGGTCAAGGCCCAGTCGGCACACACGGGTGCGCCGGCAGGGAATCGAAGTTGCTTATTCGTGGAACAACAGGGCGCGCAGCTTGGCGCGTGTCTGGGCCAACTCGTCGGGAGTGGCCTTGCCTTCCAGTGTAATACGGGTATCGGACCAATTCAGGCTTTTGGGCTGGTCAGCCAGTGCGACCTGGCCGCCCCCGGCATCCAGGGGTACCTCAAAGGGATAGCCCTTGACGTGCTCGGTGATTGCGCAGCAGACCATCAGGCCGGTCTTGTCGTTGTAGGACTTGGGGCTGACGATCAGTGCGGCCTTGTGGGGGCCGACTGCCGAGCCCAGTGGCGCAGCGAAATGAATATGGACAATATCCCCGCAATCGGGGACGTAGCGACGGGTGGTTTTACGAGTGCTCATGGCTTGGGCTTCAGGCATCGGCTGCGCCGAAATCAATTTCGGGATGGCGATTCTGGGTCTTGATGCCGCCCAGCAATTGCGCGAGTATGTATTCTTGGGTGCGTACCGGTTCAATGACGATATTGCCGCGTTCCAAGCGGATATCGACCAGACTGTCGGGGCCGAGTTTCAATGACTTGACCATCGAGGCCGGCAGCCGGACCGCTGCACTGTTGCCCCATTTTTTGACGACTCCTCGCATGCTGCTGCCCTTGTAGACGACGTAAGGGGCAAGCTTACCAGCTGCGGATGGGAACGTGCAACGCCTTGAAAACACGCAGAACAGCCACACATATTCTTTATTCGGGCCTTGGCCCACCATTTTTACGGCAAATACACCATGCGACCAGACAAATTGACAACAAAATTTCAGCAGGCCATTGCCGACGCGCAGAGCCTTGCGGTACGCAACGACAATCAATACATCGAGCCCGCCCACGTTCTGGCCGCCTTGCTCTCGGATTCCGACAGCGGCGCCTCCAGTCTGCTTGCTCATTCGGGGGTGGCGGTACAGCGCCTGATCGCCGAGCTCGATCGGCAGATCGAGGGCTTTCCCAAGGTGGAAGGCGCAGAAGGCAATATACAGGTGGGCCGCGACTTGCAGGCAGCCCTGGCGCGTACCGACAAGCAAGCGGCTCAGCGCGGTGACGAATATATCGCCAGCGAACTCTTTTTGCTTGCCATGGCGGATGACAAGGGCGAAACCGGACGTATCCTGCGCGATGCCGGCCTTCAGCGCAAGGCGCTCGAGGCGGCGATCGATGCGGTGCGCGGTGGCTCGAGCGTCTCGGGTGCCGAAGACGAGGACAATCGCCAGGCATTGAAAAAATACACGACCGACCTGACCGAACGGGCTCGGGAAGGGCGGCTGGATCCCGTGATCGGGCGAGACGATGAGATCCGCCGGACGATCCAGATCCTGCAGCGCCGCACTAAAAACAACCCCGTGCTGATCGGCGAACCGGGTGTGGGCAAGACCGCCATCGTCGAGGGCCTGGCGCAGCGCATCGTCAATGGCGAAGTCCCGGAAACCCTGAAGGGCAAGCGCGTCCTGTCGCTGGATCTGGCGGCCCTGCTGGCGGGTGCCAAGTATCGCGGCGAGTTCGAAGAGCGCCTGAAGGCGGTGCTGAAGGAGCTTTCCCAGGATGCGGGCCAGAGCATTGTCTTTATCGACGAATTGCATACGATGGTGGGCGCGGGCAAGGCCGAAGGCGCCATGGATGCGGGCAATATGCTCAAGCCCGCGCTCTCGCGCGGCGAATTGCATTGCGTCGGTGCGACCACGCTGGATGAATACCGCAAGTACATTGAAAAGGACGCCGCACTCGAGCGCCGCTTCCAGAAAGTGCTGGTCGGCGAACCCGATGTCGAGTCCACGATCGCGATCCTGCGCGGTCTGCAGGAGCGTTACGAGCTGCACCATGGTGTGGCGATTACCGACCCGGCCATCGTGGCGGCTGCCGAGCTCTCGAACCGCTACATCACTGACCGTTTCCTGCCCGACAAAGCCATTGACCTGATCGACGAGGCAGCGGCGCGCATCCGTATGGAAATCGACTCCAAGCCCGAGGTCATGGACCGGCTGGATCGACGCATCATCCAGTTGAAAATCGAGCAAGAGGCGGTCAAGAAGGACACGGACGAGGCCTCTGGGCGGCGCCTGAAGGCAATTGAGGATGAGCTGAGCGAATTGCAGCGTGAGTACAACGATTATGAGGAAGTCTGGAAGGCCGAAAAGGCCGCAGTTCAGGGCTCGCAGGCCGTCAAAGAAGAGATCGATCGGGTGCGTGCCGAAATGGCCGAATTGCAGCGCAAAGGCCAGTACGACAAGCTCGCCGAGTTGCAGTACGGGCGCCTGCCCGAGCTCGAAGCGCGCCTGAAGGCCGCCGAGGTCGGCCAGAAGGAAACGACCGATGACAAGCCGCGCCTGCTGCGCACCGAGGTGGGCGCCGAGGAAATTGCCGAGGTTGTGTCCAGAGCGACCGGCATTCCTGTATCCAAGATGATGCAAGGCGAGCGCGCCAAGCTGCTGGACATGGAGGAATTTCTGCACCGTCGCGTGGTGGGTCAGGATGAGGCGGTACGGCTGGTGTCCGAGGCTATCCGGCGTTCGCGGGCGGGCCTGGCCGATCCGGCACGGCCCTATGGTTCATTCCTGTTCCTGGGCCCGACCGGCGTGGGCAAGACCGAGCTGACCAAGGCCCTGACCGAGTTCCTGTTTGATGCCGAGGATCATCTGGTGCGCATCGACATGAGCGAATTCATGGAAAAGCATTCGGTCGCACGTCTGATCGGTGCGCCTCCGGGCTACGTCGGGTACGAGGAAGGCGGCCATCTGACGGAAGTCGTACCGCGCAAGCCCTATAGCGTGCTCCTGCTCGACGAAGTAGAGAAAGCCAATCCGCACGTCTTCAACATCTTGCTGAAGGTGCTCGACGATGGTCGCCTGACCGACGGGCAGGGGCGCACGGTGGATTTCCGCAATACGGTCATCATCATGACATCCAATCTGGGTTCACAAGAGATCCAGAGCATGGCGGGGCAACCTTACGATGTGGTCAAGGAAGTGATTCGCGAGCAGTTGAAGGAAGCCTTCCGTCCGGAATTCCTGAATCGGATCGACGAGATCGTCGTATTCCACGGACTGGATGCGGAACATATCCAGCCGATCGCCAAGATCCAGCTCCAGCGCCTGGCTGCACGGATGGCGCAGCAGGAAATGCGGCTCGAAGTGTCCGATCGGGCGGTGGCGCAACTCGCGCGCGTGGGTTTTGATCCGGTGTTCGGTGCGCGGCCGCTGAAACGTGCGATTCAGCAGAACATCGAGAATCCGCTGGCGCGTCTGATCCTCGAGGGCAAGTTCGGCCCGCGCGATGTGGTGCCTGTGGACTGGGACGGCGAGTCGTT
>JAKDMO010000240.1 GCA_030452305.1 Alcaligenaceae bacterium
GGTCGCGGTCGATGTCGATCCACATATCCGTCATCTGGGTATGGGTTTCCGCATCAACTGAATTAAAGGACTCGGGACGGTCAAAGGTGATGCGCAGGACGCGCTCCGCCGGATAGTCAAATTTCAGCTTGTTGTATTGTGCATAACGGTCCGACATAGTTCTGTTCCTTCGTTGAATGTTAGTTTGGGTTCAGCCTGGCAATCCAAGGACGGCCTTGGAAAGAATGTTACGCTGGATCTCGTTCGACCCACCGTAGATCGTTGTTGGTCGGGCCTTGTAGAAGCTCGCCAGAATGTCCACGCTGACGTTGCCGACCTGAAGCGGGCTTATTGTGCCGCCATCCGGGCCGGCGGCCTCGATCATCAGCTCGGTAATACGCTGGAAGCACTCAGTTACCCAGATTTTCAGCATCGAGACATCCGCACCCAGCGTTTCGCCACGCTTAAGCTGATCCGCGAAACGGGCATAAAGCGCGGCGTGGTCTTCAACGTCGAGGGCGGCCTGGGCAAAGCGGTCACAGAACACTGGATCGTCAAAGGCGCCGCGGCACCGAGCAAAGCTTTCCAACTGCCCCAGGGCGTTCTGGGCAAGGCTTGGAGAACCGATGAAGATACGCTCGAAACTCAACAGCGCCTTGGCCATGGCCCAGCCATTGTTCAGTTCGCCGACGAGGTTCTCGCAGGGTGTGCGGGCATTGTCGAAAAAGACCTCGCAAAACTCGGTCTCCCCCGCAAGCGTCCGGATCGGACGCACATCGACGCCGGGCTGATCCATCGGGGCCAGGAGAAAGCTGATTCCCTGCTGCTTCTTTGGTGCGCCCGGATCGGTCCGCACCAGCATGAAGATATGGGTGGCGTCATGCGCCATCGTGGTCCAGGTCTTCTGTCCGTTGATGACGAAGTCGTCGCCATCGATGCCTGCGCGCGTACGCAGACTGGCCAGATCGGACCCGGCTCCGGGCTCGGAATAGCCCTGACACCAGATGTCCTCGCAGCTGAGGATGCGCGGCAGCCAATAGTCTTTTTGTTGCTGGGTGCCGAACTTGATAATCAGCGGGCCGACCATCTGCACACCCATGTCGCGCCCGCGGTTCACCCCCCAACGCTGCTGCTCTTCGTAAAAGATCAGCAGCTTGGCGGCATTCAGCCCCATGCCGCCATATTCAGCAGGCCAGGCCGGAGCCACCCAACCCTTGGCGTGCAGCTTGCGGTGCCAATGCTCGATCTCGGCGAATTTCGGACGGTGCGGTAGATGGCGCAGCTCTTCGGGGTATTCCATTTCGAAGAAGCGGCGCACTTCCTTGCGGAATTCTGCATCACTCATTGTGTTCCAGTCCGCCATTATGCCGCCCCCTCTTGTTCACGTGCCTTGAACCACATCCGCCTATGGTAGGCGTCGTCGCCCAACCAGGCCGACAGTACCAGCGCCCGGTTCAGATAAAGCCCGATATCGAACTCGTCGGTATAGCCAACTGCCCCGTGCAGCTGAACCGCATCCCGCGTGATCTTCTTTGCGGCCGTGACAGCCCGTGCCTTAGCGCGGCTGGCGAGCCGCTTGCGGACCCCCGGATCTGTTTCGCAGTGCATCCGGGCCAGAACTTCGCGCACACCCGCCTGTGCAACCTCACGCATGATATTCAGGTCCACGGCGCGATGCTGAAGGACCTGAAAGGAACCGATGGGCCTGTCGAACTGCTCACGGGTTTTGATGTAGTCCAGAGTGATTTCATAAGCGCGATCGCTCAGGCCGACGAGTTCGGCCGCGGCAAGCGCCGTTGTATCGCTGACGGCTTCGCTGAGCGCCTCTGTTACGGCGCTGCCCCGGGCAAGTTCCTCGGCCGGAGTTGCCGAAAACGAAAGCTCACCCATCGCACTGCCGTCAGCCTGCAGGCGCTTTTCGACGGAACACCCGTTTGCAGTGGCCTCGGCCAGGGCCAGAACCGGACCATCGGGCCCCCGGGCCACAACAAGGAAACCATGTGACCCGGCCGCGCCGGCGACCCAGGCCTTGCTGCCGGTCAGCTTTCCATCTGCGTAGCGGCATGCCGCATCGCCAGGTGCCCCGCCCGCGCCGCGTTCCTGCCAGGCCACCGCCAGGACAGTGTCACCGCTGATCAGTTGCGCCACCTTCGGATGATCCGGGCAAAGCCGATGCAGAAGGCCAAGGCTCAGCCCGATCGTCATTACCACCGGCTCGGGGGCAATCACGCGGCCGACTTCCTCCACGATAACACCCCCGGCGGCCAGCCCCATGCCCAGCCCGCCATTCGCTTCGGGCACCGCCACACCGAGAACCCCGGCCTCGGCCAGTTCGCGGACCATCTCCGGATCCCAGGTGCCCCCTGCATCACGCAGTTTTCTGGCCCGCCCGCTTCCGCCGGCCCGTTCAAACAGGGTGCGGGCGCTCTCACGCAGCAAGCGAAGATCGTCCTGGTCGCTGGAAATCATATCAGTCTGTGTCATTTTGTTTTCGCTGAATCATCACTGAGGTGTCAGTTGAAAAAACGACCTCACCCTTGGGGTTCTTGGCGCTGAGCGTATAGTGCATAACACCTCGGTCGGGCTTGCTTTTGGACGGTGTGACCGAGTTGACCTTCATTTCGATATCGAGGGGTTCATTCGGGCGGACAGGCCGCAGCCAGCGCAGATTGTCGAAACCGATCCCACCGATATTAGCGACATTAACCATCATTTCCGTCATGACCGGCTTGAACACCTCAAGCATCGTCTGAAAGCCCGAGGCGATCAAGCTGCCATGTAGGGTGGTCGCATAGTCCTCGTCGGTGTGCAGTCGTTGTGGATCCCACTCTTCGGCGAACGCCTTTATAGCAACCGCGCTCATCGGGACGCTGCGAAAGCGAAAGACCTGCCCCGGCTTGAAATCATCAAGGTATTTCAAGAGCCCCCCTCCTCTGAAAAACCGGAATCGTACCCCTTCGAACCCTTGGAAATTCGAACGCGGTTGAACTCTTCCAGTTTCGGGTAGGTTTCCTTGAAGGCCGTCAGAAATTCCTCCATCGGCGCATCGAAATACAGCCCCCGGTCTTTCACATATTCCATGTGCCGGTGGTTCTCTTCATCGAACTCATGGAACAGGGCATCGTGATACCCGTCGAAGACCAGCGGCTTGACCCCGAATCGTTCACATAGCTCCATATTGAACGCAGGCGTGACCTTGTAAGACTCCCCTTCCAGCCACAATTGAACGTAGCCGTGATAGATGAAGAGGTCGGTCCCCATCAGTTCCTGCAATTTGGGTGTATTCAGGTGGTTGCGCACATCCGCAAACCCCAGAGCGGCGGGGATACCGACGGCACGCAGGCAGGCCGCAAGTAGGATCGCCTTGGGAACGCAAAACGCCGCCTCTGCCCCGGCAA
>JAKDMO010000241.1 GCA_030452305.1 Alcaligenaceae bacterium
CGATCCACCGGGGCGATTGACGACGTTGACCGGCACCTTCAGAACCTTTTCCAAAAATGGCGCCAGCGTACGCGCCGTAGTGTCGGTACCGCCCCCGGCGGAGTACGCAACAATCATGCTAATGGGTTTGTCTGGAAAAGCCGCCAGAGCCGTTTGCGTGGCAAAGAGCCCTGCCAGGCCCATAGAGGCCGCAGCAAGAATCGGTGCAATCTTTTTTACTGTCGTCATGGGTTTTCGTCTCCTAGAAATTGCTGATAGTGCACAGGCATCCACCACGCCACAATGATCGATCCCGAGCGATCATCACGACCGTTATTGTGATAGGTCGTCGTATGACTGGTAATTCGTAATTACCCTAGAATAATCACAATCAATGCGCCTGCCAGATCGACAAGTTTATTAGCTTGGCCTGAATCTTGATGTATGTCGTCATATGACAGAAGATTTTCTGCTTCTTTACATCTATTTCTAAACTTGTCACCCGTCAATGTGTGAAAGCGCCCTGCTCCCTTAGGATGAAGTCACTGAGTCATCAACAAGGAACACGGAAATGAAACAAGTCACTTTCAACATGGAACCCTTCACCTGTCCTTCGTGCATCACGAAAATCGAAAAAACCATCGCAAAAATGGAGGGGATCCAGACGGTCAAGGTCATGTTCAACTCGGGGCGCGTCAGGGTCGAATTCGATGAGGCCCACACCCACGCCGATGCATTGCAAAGCACCATCGAGCGTCTTGGTTATCCGGTGCTGTCCAGCAAGCTTGCGTAATCGGATTATCGGCCGCCATCGCGCGGCCAATAACGATGCACCCAACCCGGATGCACTGGAGAACATCATGAATGACCTCAAAAATTCCCACATAGCCGGCATCACCGGCCTGATGCTGTTAATTGCATTTGCACTGCATTGGGCCGGTCTGATGCAATGGAATGACTATGTCCTGATCGCGTCATCCCTGTTTGCCGGCTACTTTATTGCCATCAAGGCCTTCAAGGCCCTACGCATGAGGGCCTTCAGCATTGAATTGCTGGTCACCATTGCCGTCGTCGGCGCGCTGATCATCGGCGAATACGTCGAATCGGCGGTAGTGACCTTTCTCTTTATTTTTGGTGCGTATCTGGAATCGCGCACACTAGAGAAAACACGCTCATCCCTGCGCAAGCTCATCGACCAGGCCCCGACCGAGGCCACGGTAATTCGTCCCGAAGGCCACATCAAGCTGCCTGTCGAAGAAGTCATCAAGGGGGATCGAGTGCTGATTCGCTCGGGTGAAAAAGTCGCCGTGGACGGCGCCATCGTCTCGGGCCAGGCCCTGATTGTCGAGGCGGCTATTACCGGTGAATCCGTCCCGGCCGGCAAGTCCATGGGCGACCGGGTGTTCAGTGGCACCATCGTCGACAATGGCTATATCGAAGTCACTGCTGATCGTGTGGGCGATGACACCACCTTTGCCAAGATCATCGAGATGGTCGAGGAAGCCCAGGAGTCCAAGACCACCACGCAGAAGTTCCTGGATCGTTTCGCCCAGATCTATACGCCAACCATCGTTGTGCTGTCCATTCTGGTGTATGCCTTCTCGCGCAACGTCGAGCTGGCCCTGACCTTCCTGGTCATCGCCTGCCCGGGTGCGCTGGTGATATCGGCCCCGGTTTCCATGGTGGCCGGCATTGGCAACGGTGCGCGTAACGGCGTACTGGTCAAGGGCGGCGAGATCATGGAAAAGCTGTCCAGGATTGACCTGGTCATTTTTGACAAGACTGGCACCCTGACCAAGGGCAAGCCCGAAGTCACAGAAGTCAAAAGCTGGGGTATGGAAGACAACACGCTGCTGCGCCTGGTGGCCGAGGCCGAGCGGCTTTCCGAACACCATCTGGGGCAGACCATCGTAGCTGAAGCCAGAAAACGGAACCTTCCTTTGAACGAAGCGCCGCAGAACGTGGAAATCATCAAGGGTGGCGGCATGCTGGCCACCATCGCGGGGCAACACCTGGCCATCGGTAACCGCAAGCTCATGGCGGATCAGGGGGTGGGCATCGCCGAGCAAGTCGATACCTACGCCATCCAACGCGAGAAAGCAGGCAATACCGCTGTATTGATCGCCATCGACCAGCAGTTGGCCGGCGTGATCTCGATTGCCGACCAGATCAAGCCCGAAGCCAAGTCAGCCATCCAGCAACTGCGCCACGCCGGTGTAAAAAAGGCAATCATGCTGACAGGCGATAACCGCCATACGGCGCAACTGGTCGGTGATGAACTGGGCCTGGATGCGGTGCACGCCGAATTGCTGCCGCAAGACAAGGTGACCTGGGTGAATGAGCTGAAAAGCCAGGGCTATCATGTCGCCATGGTGGGTGACGGCATCAACGACGCCCCCGCACTCGCCACCGCCGACGTCGGCCTGGCCATGGGTGTGGGCGGGACCGATATCTCTATGGAAACCGCCGATATCGTCCTGATGTCCGACAGGCTGGATCAGTTCGCCCACGCCTATTCCCTTGCCAAGGCCACTGTGCGCAACATGCAGCAAAACACGGTGCTGGCCGTGGGTACCGTGATTCTGCTGCTAACCGGTGTGCTGCTGGGCAAGATATTCCTGGCCTCAGGCATGCTGGTCCATGAACTCAGCGTGCTGCTGGTGACGCTCAATGCAGTTAGACTCATACGTTATCGGATTCCCGGAGCTTTTGATGAGCCAACACCTGCCGGCGCTATGCGTTTCGCGCGTACCGATCTTTAATCACCTTCCCCCGGCAGACCTTTCACATATTGCCGCCAAGGCGTCCATGAAGGTCTACGAGCGGGGGCAATTCGTTCATCGCGCCGGCGACGCATCCGACAAGCTGTTTATCGTCCACCGTGGCGAGGTCAAGGTCTATCGGCTCTCGGATCATGGCAAGGAACAACTGGTACGCATTCTGAACCCGGGTGATTTCGCGGGGGAAATGGCCTTGTTTTCAGCCACCGATCACGACTCGTACGCGGAAGTCATGCAGCCCTCCGAGATCTGTACGATTTATCGGGACGACGTGCGCGAGCTATTGCTGAAGTATCCCGGCATCAGCCTGCACGTACTCACCGAGCTGGCGAGGCGGCTGGGCACCAGCGAAAAACAAACCGCAGTGATCGCCACGGCATCGATCAACCAGCGCCTGGCGCAATACCTGGCCAGTCTGGCGGAACAAGAAAGCTCTGATAGCATCAGCCTGCCCATGAGCCGCCGGAACCTGGCATCCTTCCTGGGCACCACCCCCGAAACCGTCAGCCGCCGACTGGGCGAATTCGAAAACGCCGGCTGGATTCAGCAAACCGGTCAACGCAAGATCACCATCCTGGACATGGATGCGTTGTTGGGGGGTTGAATGGGGGTCAA
>JAKDMO010000242.1 GCA_030452305.1 Alcaligenaceae bacterium
ATCGGAGGGCGGGCCGGCCGGTGCGTACCCGGCCGCACGCGTGCCACGAACCGCAGCACCCGAAGGGGGTGCGTCGGTCGAATCTGCGGCGCCCGACCCGGCGGCCGAAGTCTGGTCCGTAGCCAGAATCTCGACACCGCCGTTGACCCGCTTATTGGAAATGATCAGCGCTTCGGGCCCCAACGCCAGGCGAACCTGCCGCATGACCTCGCGATTGGTCGCGCCAAAAAACCGACTGATGTTCACTCAGGGCCTCCGCCTATGACCGCCGTGATGCGCATCATACGCTCTTCGGGGATCTCGGCGCTGGACAGCACGCCCATCTGGGGCAGGTGATGCCGCAGGAATCGCGACAGCGAAGCGCGCAACGCGGGGGTGGTCACAAGCACGGGTGCCTCGCCGGTACTTTCCTGCTGCTGCACGACGCGCTGGGCGTCGCCCAGCACGCTTTCGGCCAGCCCGGGCTCCAGCGCACCGCTGCTGGTCATGGCCTGGACCAGCACGCGCTCGAGCCGGGCATCCAGGCCGATCGCCCGCAACTCGCCCTCGCCGGGGAACCAGTGCTGGGTAATGGCCCGACCCAGCGCAACGCGCACGTGTGCGAGCAATTCGCCCGCGTCCGGGCCGGTACCCGCCTGATTCAGGGCTGCCAGGCGCGGCGCATGTTCGGCAATCGTCTCGATAATGCTGCGCACATCGCGAATCGGCACTTCCTCGTCCAGCAGGCTGCGCAACAGAGTCTGCAGCACGGTCAGACTGATGGTCTTGGGCACCAGGTCCTCAATCAGCTTGGGCATGTCGCGCCCAATATGATCGAGCAGTTGCTGGACTTCCTGCCGACCCAGCAGCTTGGCCGCATGACGGTGCATCAGGTGATTCAGATGGGTGGCGACCACGGTCGCCGCATCCACGACGGTATACCCGGAGATCTGTGCCTGTTCGCGCAGCGCCGGGTCGATCCAGACGGCCGGCAGCCCGAAGGCGGGATCGGTCGTGGGGGTGCCCTGTAGCGGTGTCGTGACCTCGCCCGGATCGATGGCCAGCAACTGGCCGTTCATCGCCACACCACGGCCGACCTCGACACCATAGAGCAGGACCCGATATTCAGTGGGCTTGAGTTCCAGGTTGTCGCGAATATGCACCACAGGCGACAGAAAGCCCATTTCCTGCGCGAATTTCTTTCGAAGGCTGCGAATACGATGCAGCAACTCACCGCTTTGCTCGTGATCCACCAATGAAATCAGACGATACCCGACCTCCAGGCCCAGCGGATCGATCAACGCTACATCGTCCCAACTGGCCTCGGCGGCCGCCGCAGCCACGGCGGCCTGCGCGCGTGCCGGTTCTTCGTCCCGCACCGCCTGTTCTTGAATCCGGCGCTGATACAAGGCCCAGCCCGTGCCGCCCAGTACCAGCGCCAGTGACAGGAACGCGATATGCGGCATATTGGGAATCAGGCCCATCAGCGCCAGAATGCCCGCCGTGATGAACATCACGTTGGGATTCGAGAACAACTGCCCCATGATCTGCTGGCCCACATCCTGATCGGTGGCCACGCGCGAAACGACCACACCCGCAGCCGTCGAAATCACCAGCGCCGGGATCTGGGCGACCAGACCGTCACCCACCGTCAGCAGTGTATAGACCGTGGCCGCGTCCGAGGCAGACATGTCGTGCTGGGCGATACCGACAATCAGGCCGCCCACGACATTGATCACCATGATCAGCAGGCCGGCCACCGCATCGCCGCGCACGAACTTGCTCGCGCCATCCATGGCGCCGTAGAACTCGGCCTCCTGGGACACCTCGGCGCGGCGCTTGCGGGCGTCCTCCTCGCCAATCAGGCCGGCATTCAGATCGGCGTCGATGGCCATTTGCTTGCCGGGCATGGCATCCAGGGTAAAACGCGCACCCACCTCGGCGATACGACCCGCACCTTTGGTGATCACCACAAAGTTGATGATCACGAGAATCACGAACACGATGATCCCGACGGCAAAGTTCCCGCCAACCAGAAAGTGTCCAAAGGCTTCGATGACCTGGCCGGCCGCCGCAGGCCCCTTGTGGCCGTTGAGCAGCACCACGCGCGTGGAGGCCACGTTCAGCGACAGGCGCAGCAGCGTCGCAAACAGCAGTACCGATGGGAAAGCGGCAAAATCCAGGGGCTTTCTGGTAAACATCGCCACCAGCAGGATCATCACCGACAGTGAAATATTGAAGGTGAACAGCAAATCCAGGATGAACGGCGGCAAGGGCAGGATCATCATGGAGAGCACCATGAGGATCAGGACCGGGCCGGCAATCAGACGTGCCTGGCCGGCGCCATGTGTCCGGAAAAGTTCCAGTAGATTATTCATGATGCGTAGGACAGGGTCGCTGGTGCACGGCCCCCTTCCGGATCAAGCTGCGCGGGCACATCCAGCTGAGCCGGCACATCGGGCGATGTGCCGGCCCCGCCCGTCCAGGTGCGCAGCCGGTAGACCCAGGCGAGGACTTCGGCGACAGCCGAATACAGATCGGCGGGAATTTCGTGATTGATCTCGACATGGCGATACAGGGCGCGGGCCAGCGGTGGGGCTTCCAACGTGGGCACATGATGTTCTGTGGCGATGCTGCGGATCTGTGCCGCAATCAGCCCCGCACCCTTGGCCACGACCCTGGGCGCCCCGCTCTGCCCGTCCTGATAACTGAGGGCCACAGCGTAATGGGTCGGGTTGGTGACGATCACATCGGCGGCCGGCACCGCCGACATCATCCGCTGACGCGCCATAGAGCGCTGCTGCTGACGGATACGACCCTTGACCTGTGGGTCACCGTCGCTTTCCTTGGTCTCTTGCTTGACGTCTTCGCGCGACATGCGCAGTTGCTTGGTATGCGACCACATCTGCCAGGGCACATCGATCAGCACAATGATCGCAAGCGAGGTGGCAATCAGCACACAGCACAGCGCCACCAGATTCAGCCCCTGGGTCAGGGCGGCAGTCGGTGCCATGTGCGATAGCGCCAGCATATCGCTGCGATAGTGCCAAATCACCATGGCGCCCACCACACCGATCAGCAGGGCCTTGGCCAGGGTCTTGAACAGTTCAACCATAGTCTGGGCGCCGAACATGCGCCCGAAACCTTTCAAAGGGTTCATCCGTTCGAATTTCGGTTCGAGCGCCTTGGGCGAGAGCAGGAATCCACCCAGCGCGACCGCGGCAAAGATGCCGACGATCATCAGCAGGCCGAACATCGGGAGCACGACCAGCAGGGCCTGCCCGGCGGCGTGCACGGCGGTTTCGACCATGACATGAGTATCGCGGGCGGCGACCGGATCAAACCACAGGCTGCGGCGCAACACGCCGTTAAGCGTCTGGTATATATGGCTG
>JAKDMO010000057.1 GCA_030452305.1 Alcaligenaceae bacterium
GCCGCATCCAGCCTGGCATACACGCGCTGCGGGCCGTTCTGGAAATACCAGCGGCCCGCCGCATCGACCGCATAATTGCGATCAATGAATTCAATGAATTGGGTATTGGTGATGGCTTCGCCCGCCAGATCGGTGGTCGATAAGCCCGCCAGATCGGTGTCGCTCTGGCTCCAGGCGCGTCCCTCTGGGTGGATGCGCCACTGGCCTTGCACCGACAGCGAAAGCCAGCCGTACACATCCGGTACGTCCGGCCAGCGTGCCATCGCAGCAATTACCTGTGCATCCATAGGGGAAAAAGCCCGTCGCCCACGCGTCCGGGCATGATAAGTCAGTTGGAAAAACAATAGCAGAAAACGGGGTACGGTGATGTTATGGTTGAAGACTGTTCAATGATGTTTTGGAGGCGCAGCATGCATATGACTATCAAAGCAGGCTCTGTATTGGCCCTGGCGATCGCCGCGGGCGCTTTTATCGTGCCCGCTCATGCGGAATACACCGGGCCGTCCGTGACAGGCGAGGGTACCGTTGAAGCGATTTTGGCGAATCCGGTTGATGACCAGAATGTGACCCTGCAAGGGAATCTGCTGCGTCGCATCGGCCACGAGAAATATATTTTTTCCGATGGCACCGCAGAGATCGTCGCCGAGGTGGACGACAAGGATTTCCCCGCTGAGGCTGTCGATGAAAAAACGAAAGTCGAGATTATCGGCGAGGTTGATACCGGCCTGAATCGTGCCCCTGAAATCGAAGTGGATTCGCTTAAGATGGTGAAGTAAGGCCACAAAGCCCTGGAGGTACAAGCCGGAATTGAACCAGGGCGTCCGTACGGCCGCCTGGCTCGGGTGATGTTTGGGTGTCGTTACGCCCTGTAATGGTTTTTCTGGGTATTTGGTGGAAAATGGCGGCTCTATAAGAACGGAACCCTGAACATGAAACGAATCCTGGCCGTGTGTGCAATCCTGGCCGCACTTTCTGCCTGTGCCGTATATACGCCGGACGGGTCGGTCGTTGTCGATCCTCACGGCAGTTACGGGCACGGTGGGTTCTGTCCGCCTGGGCAAGCAAAGAAGGGGAATTGCTGATTTCGGCAGGAGTATGCTGCTAGTTTCTCACTTTCCCGGACAGTGCCAGAGAAGCGCGCAGCCCCGGTAGGGTTTGACCAGCATCAGCAAAAGGCCCGCACGAGGCGGGCCGCATGAATTCTGGAGGCGCAACTCGGAATCGAACCGGGGTACACGGATTTGCAGTCCGCTGCATAACCACTCTGCCATTGCGCCGGAGAGCTTGTGAAAAGCCCATCATTCTACACCAAATGATGCGGACCCTGTCAGCGGAGCACTACATCAGGCTGAATTTCGAGCGACCCCCAGTCGGCCTACGTCGGCACAGAGCCCGCGCCCCCTCCTCCAGTCCATTCAGCAGCGCCAGTTGCTCGTCGTCGAGCTTTAGTTGGGTTGCACGCACGAGGCTGTTCAGCTGGCTCAAGCTGGTGGCGCTGGCGATGGGGGCGGTGATGCCGTCCTGGGCGATGATCCATGCTAGGGCGACTTCGGCTGGTTTGGCGTCTAGTGCGTCGGATACCTGGTCCAGGGCGGCCAGGATTCGGGTGCCGCGGTCGTTCATGTACTTGGCCACACCCTGGCCGCGTGGGCTCTTTTCCAGGTCGGCTTGCGAGTGGTATTTGCCTGATAGAAAGCCGGATGCCAAGCTATAGTAGGTGATGACGCCGATGTGCTCCTTCGTAGTCAGCTCGCGCAGCGCGCCGTCGAATCCCGATCGGTCGTAGAGGTTGTATTCCGGTTGCAGCACGTCGTAGCGAGGCAGTCCGTGCGTTTTGGCGGCGGCCAGCGCACCAGTCAACTGGTCTGCGTTCAGGTTCGAGGCACCGATGGCGCGGATTTTGCCGGCCTCACGCAGTCTTTGAAAGGCGTCCAGCGTTTCTTCGATGGGGGTGTCGGGGTCGGGCCAATGGGATAGGTAGAGGTCGATGTAATCGGTCTTCAGGCGCTTCAGGGAATCCTCGACGGCTGCGGTGATCCAGCGACGCGACAGACCTTTTTTCATCGGGCCCAGGTCGGATCCGACCTTGGTGATCAGAACGATTTGATCACGTTTGCCGGGATTACGGCTGAGCCAGTTGCCGATAATGGCTTCGGATTCGCCACCCTGATTGCCTGGTACCCACCTGGAATAGCTGTCGGCTGTGTCCACGGCGTTCAGGCCTGAATCGACCAGGGCGTCGAGCAATGAAAAAGAGGTTTGCTCGTCGATCGTCCAGCCGAATACGTTTCCGCCGAGCACCATGGGTGTGATGTCCAGTCCTGTATTGCCAAGTGGGCGCGTGTTCATTATCAGAATCCTTTATAGGTTGATGCCGGCCTTCGCCGGGGCATGCCAACGATGATGTCGCTTATTGCGACTGAGGAAAGGGTACTTCGCGCCATTCGCCGGGCAACAGCCCGTCGAGGCGCCACGAGCCAATCCGGGTGCGGATCAGGCGCAAAGTGGGCAGGCCGACAGCCGCCGTCATGCGGCGCACCTGACGGTTGCGGCCTTCGCGAATCGTGATTTCCAGCCATGTGGTCGGGATATTTTGACGAAACCGGATGGGGGGATGGCGTTCCCACAGTTCCGGTTCACCGAGTCGTGTGACCTCGGCGGCGCGGGTTGGGCCGTCATTCAATTGCACGCCTGCGCGCAGGCGTTGCAGCTGCGCCTCGTGGGGCTCGCCTTCGACCTGTACCCAATAGGTTTTCGCCGTCTTGTGTTTCGGGTCGGCGATGAGCGCCTGCAGGCGGCCGTCGTTGGTCAGCAGCAGCAAGCCTTCGCTGTGCCGGTCCAGGCGCCCTGCGGCGTAGACATCGGGCACGTCGACAAAGTCCTTGAGCGTGGCGCGGCCCTGATCGTCGCTGAACTGGGTCAGGACGTCAAAAGGCTTGTTCAGCAGCAGCAGGCGCGGTGTCAGCTGTGCCGGTCGCCTTGCGGATGAGGTTCGGGGGCGGACATATACCATGTCAACCCGCGCCCACCAGCACGGGATCCGGGCGCCAGCGCTTTGGAAACAGTTTTTCCAGGTTTTCGACCTTGGGCAGGTCGTTGATCACGATATAGGGGGAGTTCGGATTCCGGGTCATGAAGTCCTGATGGTAGGCCTCTGCAGGGTAAAAGCCGGTGTAGGGCTCGACGCGCGTGACGATGGCTTGCTTGAACGCATGGGCTGCGTCCAGTTGCGCAATGTAGGCCTGGGCGACGTGCTGCTGTGATTCGTTCATGGGAAAGATCGCAGAACGATACTGAGTGCCCGTATCGGGGCCCTGACGATTGAGTTCGGTGGGGTTGTGTGCGACGGAAAAGAAAATCTGCAGCAGCGCACCATAGCTGACCTGCGAAGGATCGAAAGTGATTTCGACCGATTCGGCGTGGCCGGTGCGCCCGCTGCCCACCGTCCTGTAGTGTGCGGTGTCGGCCGTACCGCCCGCGTAGCCTGAAACGACCCGCTGTACGCCTTGCACGTGCTGATATACGCCCTGGATACCCCAGAAACAACCCCCGGCAAGGACGGCGGTTTCGGTGTGCCGGCCGCCGGCGGGGATGTCCTGTGTGGGCGCTGCGATGGTAACGGCTTGCTCAAAGGCATGTACAGGGCTAACTAGCGCCAGGCCTGCCGCCGATACCGCCAGGATGCAAGCAGCACCCAGGGCGCCCAAGGCCGTGCGCCTGCGCGGTGGTTTGGCCTGGTTTCCGGCCGAAAGCTGTGAGGGAAAGCGCATGATCGCTCCTTAGCCAAAAGTGAAGGCGTAGGCAGATACACCGGGATCCAGGAACTCGATGCTGAACGTGTGATCGGTGATTTTGCCTGGCTGGCGGACCAGTTGATATAGACGCTGTTCGGTGACTGTGCCACTGCCATCGGCTGCGACATCTACACCGTGTGCATCGCCGGGTGCCTTACCATCAATCGTAACGCGGAATCGGACAGATCGGCCATCTGGGCCGGGGCCCAGAACCAGATGCAGGTCGCGCGCATGAAAGCGATACACGATGCGGCCGCCCGGACTCGACAGCGTGGAACTCTGGCGGCCGATGGTCCAGCGGCCTTCCAGGCCCCATTGGTTGAGCTTGGGTTGCTGCGGCGCCGTGTAGTTTGCTGCGCGATCCTGCGTGACGTGGTCTGACGCGAAATTCCTGCCGCGTTCGTACCCCAGGTATGTTTCCGGTGAACGGATCCCGTCCATGTCCGGCGCCTGCTCGATCCCTTTTCCGGCGACCTGGCTCAGATCGTCCGGCACGGTGGCACCCGCCTCGCGCAGCAACTGCTGGATCACGCGTTCCGAGGTGTCGTAATCGCCTTCGCCAAAATGGTGGTGGCGGATATGCCCGCGCGCATCGATGAAATAGTGGGCGGGCCAGTATTGGTTGTGATACGCGCGCCAGATGGCGTAGTTGTTGTCGATTGCTACGGGGTAAGTCACGCCCAGTTTGCGCATGGCGCGCTTGACATTGCCGACATCGCGTTCAAAGGCGAATTCGGGTGCATGCACACCGATCACGACCAGGCCCTGGTCGTGGTATTTTGCCGCCCAGGCTCGGGTGTAGGGCAGGGTGCGCAGGCAATTGATGCATGAGTAGGTCCAGAAATCGATCAGCACCACCTTGCCTTTCAGCGCCTGCATGGTTAGTGGCGGGGAATTCAGCCACTGAACGGCGCCATCCAGGGGTGGCGCCAGGCCTTCGTCGGGCAGATTCAGGCTGGAATTCGTGCCGCTCGCCTGTATGTTGGCTGAAGCCACGGTTGCCGTGGGTGCCTGTTTCGACAGGCGGTTGATCAGTGTCTGCTCGATGCCGCCTGTCGAGGCCAGCGATAGCTGGGCCAGAATTCCGGTATCCAACCCCAGTCCGATGGCTGCGACACCGCACAGTATCGCCGCACCCAGGCCGCGCCGTACCCATTCGCCGGCTCCCAGGGAACGTTTCATCGCCCCAAACACCTTGCCACCCAGCAGCAGCGCGGCAGCCAGTGACGTGGCTGCACCTGCGGCATAGGCAAGCAGCAGCAGCGTCGTGCTCAGGCTGGCCCCCTGCAAGGCCGCACCGGTCAGGATCAGGCCCAGGATGGGTCCGGCGCACGGCGCCCACAGCAAGCCGGTCGCAATACCCAGCAGGAACGAGGCACCGGGGCGCGGTTCATCCCCCGATTGCGCCAGTTGTGCCAGGCGCCCGCCCGCCGATACCAGTGGCCGGGTCAGCCGTTCGGCCAGCCTTGGCAGCAACAGGGCCAGCCCAAACAGGGCAATGATCACGATGGCCAGGCCACGCCCGTACTGATTGGCCTTCACCACCCAGCCGCCGCCTACCGCAGCCAGCGTGGCGACTACTGCGAACATGACGGCCATGCCTGCGAGCATGGGCAAAATGCTGCGGGCAAAGGGCTGGCCGGCGCGCGAAAACACGAAGGGCAGGACGGGCAGAATGCAAGGGCTGACGATAGTCAGGATTCCGCCCAGATAGGCGATTAGTAGCAGCATGATCCGATTGGTGTGGGGCGGCGTGTGCTCGGCTATGTTGGGCTGGGCTTAAATTCTAACGCCAGGCCGTTCATGCAGTAGCGTAAGCCCGTAGGCTTTGGCCCGTCATTGAATACGTGGCCCAGGTGGCCCCCGCATCGGCGGCAGTGTACTTCGGTACGCGGCACGCCGATTGCGTAGTCCGTGCTCGTGCCGATGGCGTGCTCCAGTGGCGCCCAGAAACTGGGCCAGCCGGTGTGGCTTTCGAATTTGGTGGCCGAGGAATACAGCGGCAGCTCGCAGCCCGCGCAGGAAAAGATCCCCTTGCGATGCTCGCTATTCAGCGGGCTGCTGTAAGGCGCCTCGGTGCCGGCCTGGCGCAGCACCCGGTACTGCCCGGGGCTGAGCATGGCGCGCCATTGCTCGTCTGTGTGGGTGATCTCGAAGGGTTCGCCGGGCGGTGTCGCTGGTGCCGCGCGCGCAAACAGCCTCGTGGACAGGCCCGCAGCCAATGCGGTGCCTGCAAAAATGAATTGACGTCTGGTAGCCATCGTGTCCTCCGACAGAGGGAAAAGAACCCGTGAAGATTCGATGTGCCGAAATTCAGCATACTTAAAAGAACGCCGCCATACAACCGGTTTTTTTCAGTGAAGAATGGTGGTCTGCAATGGCCGGCACCTGCTGTGCCGCAGGCACGCCCACCTGAGTGATGAAAACGCTGCGGGCAGCAGGATCATAATGTCGTGAGGGAACACCTTTGTGAGGAAAATATGACAACCCCTATTACCCACGGTATTCATCACGTCGGATTGACGGTATCAAAGCTTGATGAAAGCGTAGAATTTTTTGTTTCCGTTCTTGGCTGGAAAGAAGTTCGTAGAGACAATGATTATCCTGTTGTCTTTGTCAGCGACGGCAGTATCCTGCTTACGCTTTGGGCGGCACAGCAGGAACCGCCGGTGCCGTTCAATAGAAAGAGCGGTATCGGCTTGCATCACCTGGCTTTCCAGGTTGAGACCGCAGCTGCCTTGAACGACATTCACGAGCGCCTCAAGCAGAACGGCACGCCGATAGAGTTTCCGCCGCAACTGGTCGGCCCAGGCCCCGCGCAGCACACCATATGCTACGAGCCCAGCGGCATACGGGTGGAGTTCTTCTGGCCAGGGAATTAGGGGCCGAATGGGCCGACGCATTCCGATATCTGAGGTTATTTCAATGTAGGCCTGTTCAAAAATCCGTTGCGCGCCTCAAAGGAATGAATTATTATTCATTTATTCCATGAATCGCGATTCATTTCTTTCTATGGCCTATAGACAAACACCTGCAGTAGAAGCGCGTATGCAGGATAATCGCGCCCGAATTTTGGTCGCCGCCCGAAAGCTGGTCAGCGAGGGCGGCTGGGGCGAGACACAGGTGGCAAGCGTCGCGGCGGCAGCCGGCATCGCCACAGGTACCGTATATCGCTATTTCACATCCAAGGCAGAGCTGTTTGCCGAGGTCCTGTCCGCAGTATCGCAGCGCGAAGTCGACGTACTGGCTGCAATTGCGGCGGCGGAAGGCACATCTATCGAACGCCTGCACGCCGCAGTCGAGACGTTCGTGCGGCGTGCCATGCGCAACCCCCGCCTGGCCTATGCATTGATCGCCGAACCGTGCGAAAAGGAAATCAATGAGGCCCGGCTGACGTACCGGGCAGCCATCAGCGAGGTGGTGCGCTCGATCATTAGTTCCGGGCAGTCAGAGCAGGAAATCAGGCCGGACGTTCAGCCCGACATCGCTGCCTCGGTCATTGTCGGTGGATTTATGGAAGGCCTGATTGGCCCACTATCGCCGCTCAGTGGCCGACAGATTCACGATACGGATACCCATCAGCAGGAGGTGGCGATACTGGCTGATCAGATCGCCAGGTTGGCTTGCAGCAGTGTGGCAGTTTCCGCAGACCAGCCGCAATAACTCAGGAGACACTCATGAATAAACCACTTTCGATCGATATTCTGGAAGTTCCCCCCCAGCGCTACGATACCCATGTCGTGCACAATCAGGCGCAAGCCGCCAGTGGCTTCAATGCCTTTACCGGCGATGCGGTGGTTCGCGCGGCCATTGATCGCGACGCGCCCTGGGCGGCGGCCAAATGTGAGGCCCTTGGTGAGGTTGTCGGGGACGAAGAAGTGCAGGAACTCGCGCGCTTGGCCAACCGTAATATTCCTGAACTCCAGACGCACGACCGTTTTGGTAATCGCATTGACTGGGTTGATTTCCATCCGAGCTGGCACGAGCTGATGTCTCTGGCGTGGAAGCATGAAGTTCCCAATCTATCCTGGCGCACGACCCAGGAAAACGGCCATTTGGCCCGCGCAGTTCAGTCCTACCTGTGGAATCAGGTCGAGCACGGCACCGCGTGCCCCACAGGGATGGCCTATGCCGCCTACGCAGGTTTCCAGGCCGAGCCAGCGCTGGCTATTTGGGCGGAAAAGTCTAAGGGCACGGAATACGAATTCAGTCGCCGCGAGGTTGGTGATAAGCCGTCGGTGGTCATCGGGTACGGGATGACGGAAAAGCAGGGTGGTTCGGATTTGCGTGAAACGCAGACAACCGCGTGCTATTCGCATTCGGACGACTATCACGGTGCCACCGCGCACTGGTACGAGCTGACCGGTCACAAGTGGTTCTGCTCGGTGCCGCAGTCCGATGGTTTCTTTACCCTGGCCAAGGTGAATGGCGGGGTGACGTGCTTTTTCCTGCCGCGTACCCTGCCAGATGGCAGTCATAACCGATTTTTTATCCAGCGCCTCAAGGACAAGGCCGGTAATCGGTCCAATGCCTCCAGCGAAGTCGAATATTCCGGCACGATGGCCATCCGGGTCGGCGAGGAAGCCCACGGCATTCGCGAGATTCTGTCTCACTCGCACCTGACGCGCCTGGACTTCGCCATAGGCTCGGCCGGCCTGATGCGCCAGTCACTGACGCTGGCCATGCAGCACACCATGACTCGTGGCGCATTCGGCGCATCGATTGCCGATCAGCCCATGATGACCAATGTACTGGCCGATATGGCGATAGAGGTCGAGGCGGCGACGTTGATGGCCTTACGCGTCGCCAAGGCGACCGATCGAATGGCGACGAACGAGCAGGAACGACTGCTGGCTCGGGTCGCCACACCGGCGGCCAAGTTCTTCAATTGTTCACGCGCGCCCTCCATTGCGAACGAGGCGATGCAGTGTCATGGCGGAAACGGATTCATTGAGGAAGGCCCGATGGCGCGCCTATATCGCGAGTCGCCGCTGAACAGCATCTGGGAAGGGGCGGCCAACATGATGTGCATGGACGTGCGCCGCGCCATGATCAAGGACCCGCGCACGATTGACGCCGTGATTCAGGAAGTCAAACCCCTGGTCGGCCAGGACACGCGTTTTGACGCCTTAGTCCAGCATGCCGAGCGCCTGATGCGCGCGGCAGTGGACGAGGAATTCCTGACCCGTCCGATGACCGAGGCAATGGCCCGCGTCCTCCAGGGTGCCGAGTTGTTGCGCTATAGCACCGACGAAGTGGTGGACGTATTCCTGGATACGCGCGGCCCCGACGGGGCGGGTGCCTGGGGTTCGCATTATGGAACGCTGACACGATCAGCGGGCCTGGACACAGCCCGCAAGGTTATGCAGCGTGCCGTCGTGATCGGTTAAGTCAGGGCGATTTTGCGGCCTTGCCGTGTGCGCCAGACGCAATTGGAATGGCGGTCAGCACAAGCGCAGCCGCAACACCCAGGGCAGACGACACCCACAGGGCCTGGACCCCGAACGCATCCAGGCAGATACCGAAAAGCCATGGCGCCAGCGCCTGGGCGCCGCGCGCCGGAACCATCAGCACGCCCTGGCGCCGCCCGTAGCCATCGGGGCCGAATATCGCCAAGGGCAGCGTGCCTTTGGCGATCGTCAGGATACCGTTTCCCGCGCCGTGCAGAATACCGAACACAGCGGCCGCAGGCGACCCGAATATCCCGAAAATCAGCGCCCCGATCGGATGCAGCGAGGCGGCAATACGCGCCGACACCAGCGGTGTGCACCGAGCGCAACAGACTGAATTCCAGCAGCCGCGCAAACACCTGCGCGGGGCCGATCAGTGCGCCGATTGCGACCGCTGTGGTCAGGCTGGCGCCGCCCGCCTGCAATAGCCGTGGCAAGTGCGCCGCCATCGCCGTGCTGATGAACCATGCAGCCGAGAAAACGAACGCGAGTGAGAACAACAGCCATCGACTGGGTTGACCGGGGTTTGGGGCATCGCCCTCGCGATCTGATTCGGATGGCGCCCCCGCTGTGGTGGCCTGATTTGCCGGATGGCGGGGAAGGCTTAGGTTCAGGGCCAGGCCCAGCGTCAGATGCAGCCCCGTCCAGACCAGACAGGCCCCCCGCCATCCAATATGCGCATCCAGAAATGACGACAGCGGCCAGCCGACCGTACTGGCAAAACCCGCGACCAGCGTAATACCTGTGATCGCGCTGCGCGAGCGGCTGCCGTACAGAGCCACGAGTGCAGAGAACGCCGCATCGTACAGGCCACAGCCCATGCCTACCCCGATGATCAGCCATGCCGCAAAAAGCTGTACAGGACTCTGCACGAAGCCCAGCGCCGTCAGTCCCACCGCAAAAATGATGCTCGTGGCCGCCAGAACCGGCCTGCCGCCCGAACGGTCGATCAAACGACCCGCATACGGGCCCAGCGTGGCCGAGACCACCATGGCCACGCTGAATGCCGCAAAGATCGTCGCCGTGGATACCCCCAGATCGCGCGCCATCGACTCGGCCAGCATCGCCGGCAGGTAGTAGGTCGAGGCCCAGGCCAGGGTCTGAGCGGAGCCTAGTCTTAGGACGATGCTGGTGCGGTTGGGGGGCATATCCTAGCCAGAAAAGCGAAAAGCCGCGTATAGCGGCTTTTCCATTTGGTGCAATCTTTCAGCTTGTTAGCATCCAGCACGCATATCCTAATCAGATAGTGGCTTCATGATATCTCGTCGGCTTGAATAAAAGCAAGAGAACCATTACATTCAATACATAATATTACAGGGAGAGGGCATGCCGTTCCGTTACAGACTGGCGCTGGACCTAGGCCCGACGTCCCTCGGGTGGGCCGTTTTCAGGTTGAACCCAGAGAATAAGCCCACAGCATTGGTATTGAGCGGCGCTCGAATTTTTTCTGACGGCCGTAATCCTAAAGATGGCGCTTCGTTGGCAGTAGCACGACGGCAGGCACGCGCCATGAGGCGGCGGCGTGATCGTATGCTCAAACGCAAGGACAAGCTGATTGCCGCATTGATTCGGTACGACTTCTTTCCCAGGGATGTCGAACAGCGAAAGGCCTTAGAGCGCCTGGATCCCTACAGGCTGCGCGCAGAGGGGTTGGATCGCGCGCTGGCTCTCCATGAGTTTGGCCGAGCATTATTCCACCTTAATCAACGACGTGGGTTCAAAAGCAATCGCAAGACTGATAAGCGCGAGAACGACAGTAGTGTGATGAAAAGCGCTATCTCCGGAGTTCGCAGGGCGATAGACCAAGACGGGTGCCGTACGGTTGGAGAGTGGTTGTATCGCCGCAGTCAGACTGGCCACACGGTGCGTGCACGTTTTCGTACAGAGAGGTCGATAGCCGAGTCCGGAAAGACCAAGCTCGAAAAGAGCTATGACCTGTACATCGATCGCGCGATGATTGAAGAGGAATTCGATGCCTTGTGGGCCAGGCAAAGTGAACTGAACCCCAGCGCTTTTTATGAGGAAGCACGGATCGAGTTGCGCGATATCCTGTTGTTTCAGCGTCGCCTCAGGCCCGTCGATCCAGGGCGTTGCACTTTCTACCCAGATGAGAAGCGTGCGCCGCTGGCGCTTCCCAGCGTACAGCGCTTTCGTATGTATCAGGAACTCAATCATTTGCGCTGGCTGGACGACTCGCTACGAGAAGTCGGTCTGACCCTTGCGCAGCGTGATGCGATGGCGCAGGCACTCGAAAAGAATTCCAGACGGACGTTTCAGCAGTTGCGGTCGGTAGCTGACCTTGGTAGTGACGCCATTTTCAGCGTTGAGGATCTAAAGCGGAAAGAACTCAAAGGGAACGCAACTAGCGCGATCTTATTGAAAAAACTTTTTTTTGGAAAGCGTTGGGATCAATTTGATGAAGCGCTGCAAGACGAGATCGTCATGCAGTTGATAAGCGAGGAGAATGAATCGGCATTGGTTACATGGTTGCAATCACACACTGGAGTGGATGCCGAGCAGGCCGAGGCGATCGCTAATGTTTCCTTGCCTGATGGCTATGGAAGGCTCAGCTTGAAAGCGGTCCGTCAGATCTTGCCGGCGCTGCGTGAAGACGTGCATACCTACGATAAGGCCGTCATCGCGGCGGGTATTGATCATCACAGCCATATGGGTGCACGGGCAACGGGTGAGGTTTTACCGAATCTACCGTATTACGGCAAGGTCTTGGAACGTCATGTCGGCTTCGGTTCGGGCAAGCCTGAAGATCCGGAAGAGCAGCGACTCGGTCGGATTAGCAACCCGACCGTGCACATCGGTCTGAATCAGGTACGCATTGTGGTCAATGAGTTAATCGGACGCTATGGGCATCCAAGCCAGGTGGTGGTTGAGCTTGCGCGTGATCTCAAGCAGACCTGGGAACAGAAGCGTGAAACCGTGCGAAAACAGGCAGAGAACCAGAAACGCAATGAACGGTATCGCCAGGAAATCGCGGAGGTTCTGGGAATCAGCGAGGAGCGCGTCAAACGGGATTTGATTGAAAAGCGAATTCTCTGGGAAGAGTTGAGCTTTGACCCTGCGGTTCGATGCTGTCCATACAGCGGCGTCCAGATAAGCCTCAAAATGCTATTGGGTGATGAAGTCGAGATTGAGCACATTTTGCCTTTCTCCCAGACATTGGATGATAGCCTCAACAATAAAACTGTAGCCCTGCGGCAGGCCAATCGTGTAAAGGGCAATCGAACGCCTTGGGAGGCCTTTGGCAGGCAGGAAGCTGCAGGATTCAAATATGAGGATATTCTCAAGCGGGCACAAGACATGCCTCAGCGCAAACGCTATCGGTTCGCACCGGATGGCTTGGACCATTGGTTGAAGAACGATAAGGGGTTCCTGGATCGGGCATTGAACGACACCCGCTATTTGAGCCGTTTGGCCAAGGAGTATCTGGAATGGATATGCCCTCAGGATATTTGGGTGGTACCGGGGCAGTTGACGTCCATGTTGCGGCGTTTATTTGGCTTGAACGATCCAGATATCCTGGGGTGGCAGGGGCAGAAGAATCGGCACGATCATCGACACCATGCTATTGATGCGTGCGTAATTGGCGTGACTGATCGCAGCCTGCTGCAGATGATGTCCGATACCAGCGAACGCGCACGCGAGCAGATGCAGCGACGTTTACTGAAGGATTTGCCGTTGCCGTGGCCATCCTACCGTGAGCACGTCAAACGTGCGGTCAGTTGCGCCTGGGTTAGTCATAAACCGGATCATAGTTATGAGCGGGCCATGCATAACGATACGGCGTATGGACTTCAGCCGGATGGGTATGTGCGTGTGCGTAAAGAAGTGGATGGTGTACGCGAGCGTATGGTGGAAAAGCTCGCAGTGATTCCCTTTGCCAGCGCAAAAGCGGGTGCTCGGCATGGTTTTGCAGAGGATGGCAGCCCACGGCCATATAAGGGGTATAAGGGGGATAGCAATTACTGCATCGAGATTGTACGTAATAAAGCCTCGGGGAAATGGCAGGGCGAAGTGATTTCAACCTACCAGGCCTACCAGGTCATCCGTGAACTTGGGCCTAAAGCAGGCTGGAATCGGCTAAGAGGCCGTGATTACGGTTTGAGCGGTGGCTCGCTGGTCA
>JAKDMO010000243.1 GCA_030452305.1 Alcaligenaceae bacterium
CGCCAGGTCAGATCAGTATCGACCACAGTCTTGTCGAACCACCACCAGCGGCTACTGGTGATCGTGAGGTCTACCGTGAAATACAGCGGCAGGCCCTTTTGCGCGGCTTCGCGTAACTCACCGTCCAGGGAAAAGTTGATATCCGCATCGATATAGAGTCGTCCGTCGCGCAGAACGGGCTCGACGCGTTCGATCTGATCGGCAGCCACGACCGGCGCTGTTTGCAGCAGAGCGCAAGCACAAACGGCGATCAGGAGCAGGGCGCGTAGCATGCGTGGCCAGTAGGTCCGAAAAGACAGATGGAAAGCCTTATTGTTGATGACTCACCCTCTCTTGGCAATCAGGGCGTGGAAAAACCCGTCGCCCTGTGTGCCTGGTGCACAGTTGGCCCGAGGCAGGATATGGCCGGGGGCAGGCAGGCGCAGGGCATCGGGGTGGCGTGCAAGGAATGCATCGACCTGCTGTTCGCCCTCGATCCGGAATACCGAGCAGGTCACATACAGCAGGTGGCCGCCCGGGCGCAGCAGCGGCCACAGTGAGGCCAGGATACGTGCCTGCAGTGCGGCGGTTTTACGCAAATCCCCCTGGCGGCGCAGCCAGCGAATATCGGGGTGGCGCCGCACGACGCCCGAAGCGGTGCACGGTACGTCGGCCAGGATTGCATCATAGGGCCGGCCATCCCACCACGAGGCCGGCTGTGAGGCGTCGCCGGCGATCAGCCGGATGTGCGGTCCGCCCAGGCGCAGACGATCCAGATTCTGACCGACGCGGGCCAGGCGCTGCGGGTCGCTGTCCAGTGCGGTGATCTCGATATTGTGGCGCTCAAGCAGGTGGGCGGTCTTGCCCCCTGGGGCGGCACAGGCGTCCAGTACGCGCATGCCACTGGTAACGGGCAGCAGCCTGCCGGCTTGCTGCGCGGCCAGGTCCTGTACCGACCACAGACCTTGGTCAAAACCCGGTATGTCCTGCACGGGCCTGGGCGCGGCCAGGGTCAGGCCATCGACGCCGGTCAACGTGGCCTGAAGCCCGGAGGCCGCCAGGCGGTCGCGCAGTTCAGTCGGGGTGTTTTGGCGCACATTGACGCGCAGGGTCATCGGGCCGGGCTCGTTGGCAAGCTGCAGGATGTTTTGCCAATCGTCGGGCCAGTCGTTGCGCAAGGTTCGGACCCACCATTCGGGGTGGTTCCAGGTGGCTTCGGGGTCATCGGCCAGGTCGTGCAGCAATGCTGTGCGTTCCCGCCCGAATCGGCGCAGGACGGCGTTGATCAGTTTTTTGTAGGGTCGGATGCGTGGATGGTGCGCCGCAGCCTCGACGGTCTGATCGACCAAGGTGTGGGCGGCATAGACCGGAATATCGCGGCGGGTGTCGGTTTCTGGGGCGTGGCCCAGGCTGGTGTCGAGCAGGCACAGCCCAAGCAGCAGCAGTGCGTCGGCCAGAGGGTTGGGTGGCGGGTGCGCGATCAGGCGGTCACGTAGCCTGCGCGCTGTGCCCAGGCGGCGCATGGCGTGAAACGATAGGGCCTGTGCGGCGGCACGCTGTGCCACCGGGGTATGGGCCAGGCTGTCGGACAGAGAGCGCCCTGCCAGCACGGCCTGGATTGCCTGTGCAGAGGCCAGTAGTTGTGTCGAGAGGCTGTTGGCGGCGGGCTGTTCGGGCACGTTATTCGCCGGGCTTGCGTGGACGTACCCGGGGGGGCGGTGCGTTCGGGTCGAGCGCCTTGCTGCGCTTGAATTCGGGTACGGGCAGGTCGCCCAGCGGGCCGCGGCGCACGGTGGCGCGCCAGGCATGGCCGTAGGCGACTTCCAGGCTCAGGTGGATGGTGCCGTCGGCATGGCGCCGGCGCTCCAGCGCCTTGATCAGTCTGGCGCGCCAGGCGCGACCGGTCAGGCCCGGCTTGCGGTCACTGCGTGGGTTGCCTCCCAGGATATGGATGTCGTCAAGCAGCTTTTCTGCGGTTTTGTAGGTCAGGGTGATGATTTCCTGGTCCATGACCGGGTCGGAAAACCCCGTGCGGATCATCAGGTCGCCGAAGTCATGCATATCGACGAATTCCATGGATTCGGTCATCAGGTCGGCCTCGGTGACTGCGTCGCGCAGTTCCTTGAAGGTGCCGGGCCCGAGGCTGGAAAACATGACCAGCGCTTCGGAGCGCAGGATACGGCGCCATTCGGCCAGCACCAGATGCGGTTCCGGGTGCCAGTGCAGGGCCATGTTCGACCAGATCAGGTCCAGGCTTTGGTCGGGCAGGCCACTATCTGAGAGGTCGGCCTCGATGAAGCGCAGGGCCGGCGTGGGCTTGTTGCGCAGTTTGTGCCAGAAGCCGGGTTTGGCAATATATCGCGCCCTTGCGGTCTCTAGCAGTGGACCGCAACTGTCCAGACCGGTGTAATCCAGGTTGGGGTAGCGCGCCCGCAGGGGGTCTAGTGCGTGCCCGGCACCGCAGCCTGCATCAAGGATGGTTTTGGGCTGGATGCGGATATAGCTGAGCCGCTGCAACATGCGCTGGGCGATTTCCCCGTACAGGAATTGCGCAGCGTCCAGCGGGTTGCGGCGGGCGAACTGCTGGATGACGTGGCCGGTGTGGATGGGCAGTCGCGGTAGCTGTGACATATTTGGCAAAAGGGGCTGGATGGATGCCGCGCCCCGTGCTCAGATGGGTGGCATTAGGGTGGCGATAAGGTGACATTATGCTGGATCTGTCTGGGTGGCGCGAATGGCGGGTGGGCGCCTGGCGTGGGTGTGTGCCCACGGATTGCCCGCTATGCGAGGCACGTGTGTGTGGCGGGCGTCTGTGTGTGGGGTGCGCGGCTGGACTGACCCCAGCTTCGGGCGTCGGGCGCTGCGAGGTATGTTGCCATCCTCTGATCGAGGCCGGCTGCCCGGATTGCGGGGGCGATCCGCCGGCCTTTGATCGAGTGGTGGCCGCCTTTGATTATGTGGGTGCGGGCGAGGACCTGATCCGTCTGTACAAGGTGCGGCGGCGCTTTCATTTGTCGGCGATGCTGGCGGATTTGTTGGCGGACGCGGTGTTGCGCCATGCGCCGGCCTGGCCGCGTTCTACAATTCTGGTTCCGGTGCCGGCGCGGCGTGAGGCGATCCTCAGGCGGGGTTTCAATCCTGCGGCTGAAGTGGCGCGGGCGCTGTCCTCGCGTCTGCACTGGCCGGTGCACCCTGCTCTGCTTCACCGTGCACAAGAGGGCGCCAAGCAGGCGCTGTTGGGGCGTGTAGCGCGCCTGCGTGCGCTGGATGGGGTGTATCGTTGCGAGGTTCCGCCCGCCGGTGCGCATATCGTTGTGGTCGATGATGTCCTGACTACGGGCAGTACGCTGCACCATGTGGCGCAGCTATTCCGGGCGCA
>JAKDMO010000244.1 GCA_030452305.1 Alcaligenaceae bacterium
TACCCAAGGACTGGGGGCCGACACCGTGGGCCTGAAGCTCGATGAGCGCGGCTTTGTCGTAGTGGATGATCACTGCCGCACCAATCTCAGCAATGTCTGGGCGGTGGGCGATGTGGTGCGTGGGCCGATGCTGGCGCACAAGGCCGAAGAAGAAGGCGTGGCGGTGACTGAGCGTATCGCAGGCCAGCATGGGCATGTGAACTTCGATACCATTCCCTGGGTGATCTATACCTCGCCCGAGGTCGCATGGGTGGGCAAGACCGAGCAGGCCCTGAAGGCCGATGGCCGTAACTATCGCTCGGGCACCTTTCCGTTCATGGCCAATGGCCGTGCCCGCGCGCTGGGCGACACCACGGGTTTCGTCAAAATCCTGGCTGACGCCAAGACCGACGAAGTCCTGGGCGTGCACATTGTGGGGCCGATGGCATCCGAACTGATTTCCGAAGCCGTGACGATCATGGAGTTCCGTGGTGCGGCCGAAGACATCGCGCGGATCTGTCATGCGCATCCCACTCTGTCCGAAGCTGTGAAGGAAGCCGCCCTGGCCGTTGATAAGCGGGCTGTGAACTTCTGATGCGCCAGGGATGAATGTCCAGGAGTTCTATCAACAGGCCCTGAGCGAACGGGGCTTCGTCGCCGACGAAGCCCAGCGCTTGGCTGTCGAGCGACTGCAGCGTTACTTCGACGATTGGATCGAGTTCAAGCGGCAGCGCTCTACGACCCTGAAAAAATTCTTTATGCACCCCGAGGTGCCTCGCGGCGTCTATATGTGGGGTGGGGTCGGGCGCGGCAAGAGCTTCCTGATGGATGCCTTTTTCCTGACAGTTCCCGTCAAACGCAAGACCCGGCTGCATTTTCACGAGTTCATGCGTGGGGTACACCGTGAACTACGCGAGGTGCGTGGTCAGCAGGATCCACTGGATGAGGTCGCGCGCAGGGTGGCCAAACGCTACCGTCTGATCTGCTTTGACGAATTTCACGTCTCGGATGTGGCTGACGCCATGATCCTGTATAGGCTGCTGCTCAAGCTGTTCGAATACGGTACTTCGTTCGTGATGACTTCGAATTACGAGCCCTCGACCCTGTATCCGGATGGCCTGCACCGCGATCGCATCCTGCCCGCAATCGCCCTGATCCAGGAAAAAATGGATGTGCTCAATGTGGATGCCGGCACGGATTATCGGCGCCGCACCCTGTCCGAGTTGCGCATGTACCATACCCCGATCACGGCGGCTACGAACGGCGAATTGCGGGCTGCCTTTGATCGTCTGGCGGATACGGCCGAACAAAAGCCTGTGTTGACCATCGAAGGGCGCCAGGTAAAGGCCGTGGCGCTCAGCGGGACGGTAGTCTGGTTCGATTTCGCAACCCTGTGTGGCGGCCCACGCTCGCAGAACGACTATCTGGATCTGGCGGATCGTTTCCGCACGGTGATTCTGTCTGGCGTTCCGCGCATGAGTCCGCGCCAGGCCTCTGAGGCCCGCCGGTTTACCTGGCTGGTTGATGTGCTGTATGACCACAATATCAATCTGATCATTTCGGCGCAGTGCGCCGTCGACGAGTTGTATATCGACGGCCCATTGTCCAACGAATTTCATCGTACCGAGTCCCGCCTGATCGAAATGCAGTCGCTCGAATACCTGCAGTCCGAGCACCGTGCGGCGGTGATGCTCTGACTATTTATTCCCATCCATGACTACGCGCGTACTGACCGGCATCACCACCTCTGGAACCCCCCATCTGGGCAATTATGCCGGGGCGATCCGTCCGGCCATCCAGGCCAGCACCCAGCCAGGGGTGGACGCTTTTTTCTTTCTGGCCGACTATCACGCGCTCATCAAGTGCGTCGACCCCGAGCGCGTTGTGCGCTCGCGGCTCGAGATCGCCGCCACTTGGATCGCGGCAGGCCTGGATGCGGATCGGGTTACCTTTTATCGCCAGTCGGATATCCCCGAGATCCCGGAACTGTGCTGGATGCTGTCCTGCGTGACAGCCAAAGGGCTGATGAACCGTGCGCACGCCTACAAGGCCTCGGTTGATGCGAATGTGGCAGGCGGCGTGGAACCCGACGACGGAATCACCATGGGCCTGTTTTCCTACCCGGTACTGATGGCTGCAGACATCCTGATGTTCAACGCCCATAAAGTGCCTGTTGGGCGCGACCAGATCCAGCACTTGGAAATGACACGCGACATCGCCCAGCGCTTCAACCATCTGTACGGTGCCGGCCAGGATCTGTTTACCTTGCCCGAAGTCCAGATTGACGAGGAAGTCGCCACGTTGCCCGGGCTCGACGGCCGCAAGATGTCCAAGAGCTATAACAACACGATTCCCCTGTTCGAGGGCGGCGCCCGGGCACTGAACGCCGCCATTTCACGCATCGTGACCGATTCGCGCAAACCGGGTGAGCCCAAGGATGCCGAAGGCTCGCATCTGTATGCCTTGTACCAGGCTTTTGCGACACACGAGGCCTCACAGGCGTTTCGCCGGGAGCTCGAACAAGGCATGGGCTGGGGTGAGGCCAAACGCGCGCTGGCCGAAAAAATCGAAGCTCAGATTGGACCCATGCGCGATACCTATGCCGGTTTGATGGCCCGACCTGGTCGGATTGAGGATATTCTGCAGGCAGGGGCCACCCGTGCCCGTGCTCTGTCCAGACCGCTCATGGAGCGCCTGCGCGAGGCGGTCGGCCTGCGGCAGCTACAGGCTGAACCGGCGGCAGGGGGCAAAAAAGCTCGCTCGGGTGGCGTCCGCGCCCGTGCGCGCATGGTGTCGTTTCGCGACGAGGACGGGCAGTTTCGATTCCGCCTGTTTGCGGCAGACGGTACGGAGCTGCTTTTATCAGAGCCCTTTGGAGATCCAAAGGAACTGCATCGCCTGAGCCGGCAGCTTGTGGACGTCGATCTGAACAATCTTGTAAAAGAACCCAGGGGGCTTGCGCTGCAGGTCGAAGGCCAGGTCCTGGGCTACTGCCCGGCCGAGCGCCTGGACGATCTGCGTGTCGCACAGGCTGATCTGGCCGCAGGAGGGGCCTGAGGGCCTATTTCCTGAGTTTCGCGAAGGCCTGCGCCATGGCGCTGTCGGCCGGCGCCTCGCTGCGCTGCCCAGGGGTTCGGGTTCGGGGTTTTCCGGCCGGGGTACTGCGATTTTTATGGCCAGATCCCGCGTGCTGCTCCGGATCGTCTTTCAGGCGCATGGTGAGCCCGATGCGCTTGCGCTGGATATCGACCTCCATGACTTTGACCTGCACCGTCTGGCCGACACGGACGACATCGCGGGGATCCTTGACGTAGGTGTCAGACAGGGCTGATATGTGTACCAGACCATCCTGGTGCACGCCGATGTCTACAAA
>JAKDMO010000245.1 GCA_030452305.1 Alcaligenaceae bacterium
TCAGCAGACCCGCGATGACGAGTTCAAGCAGAACAAAGCCGCCCTGCGCCCGCATCGCCCCAGTACGACGTTTCGCCGGAGAACCCGAAAACCAGGCGTACATGCCGGCCCCGTCAATACGTTACGAATGAAAAGTGATTGCTGTCGCCCTTCGCGCAAGCAGCCTCCACCGCCAGGGCACTATACACCGTCGTTTCGTCCTTGATGACCTGGCCCCCTGCAGCATCCTGCCCTACAGTGATTTTGTCGGCCACTCGTTGCAGGACGGACGCAATGCCCGGACATGCCGCGTGATTCACGCGATCAAGGTTGACGGCAAACCCCGCCCCACCCTCGATGGCGGCAATCTGAATCTCGCCCTGGGCGCCCAGGCCATGCCTGACCTCGCCATCGGTATGGACGCTGAGAACTGAAGAGTCCACCATCATGTTTGCCAGATTGGCGGTCGTAACTCCCTGGTAAGGGGTCGAACTGGCCGTACTGGCATTGACCCGCATCTGCAGTACAAACCGCGTAATTTCCTCACCCACCTTGGGTACCTTGTTTTCAACCACATAACTGCCTATCGTGGGGATGCCGATGACGGCAATCAGCAGCACGATCGCAGTCACGATCGACACTTCAATCAGGGAAAAGCCCTTTTGGCAATTATTGATCTTCATTACGTCTCCTTGGGGGCCTGTCGGCCCGGTTAACACCACACTTGCCGCTATTGGCTCGCGTGAAACATCATCAGCGACCGGCGCAATTCATCCATGGCCGCGTAGTGCCAAAGCCCGACTCCCAGGACGCAGGCCACGCTGGCGACCATGAGTGTCCAGCGCAACGCGGCCGCCTGCCTGGCCACCCGGCCGAGCAATTGGGCGCGCATCCGATCACAAACCATCGCCAGGCCCCCGTGCAAACCACGAGCGGCCACCATATCCTGCAAAAACCAGAAGAGCTCACGATCCAACAGGCCGGTATCGAAGGTATCGGCCCCGGTGACCCCTGCCGCAACACGCCCGAGCATCCCATGCACATGATGGCGAGCCCAAGGGCTTGCACCGTCCTCGAGCTGAAGCAAAGCGGTGCGCAACTGGGTTGAAACGGTTTCGCGCTCTCCGAGGAGAATCCCCAACAAGGCCAGCAAACGCATGGCGTGGACGTGCCGATACAGGCGCCACAGCCCATGACGATCCAGCACCCGGCGCACAGGCCCATATGTATTGGGCAAGGACCAGAGCAGCAAGCCAAGCACAGCGCACACCAGCACAAGCACGATCGGCCAGCCGGACTCGACCCAATCGGCCAGACCGAAGAGCCGCCTAGCGATCAGGCCGTAATAAGCGTCAGGCATGCCCTGGAACGCACGCATCAGTGCCGGAACGGTCATCATGGGCAAAGCCAAAAGGCTAAGGCAGGCGGCCAACAGCGCAAATACCGCAGCGGTCAGCGTAGTCCACAGAATCCGCTGTGCATCGCGTATCAGGGTCAGATGTCTACCCAAGGCCTCGAAGCAGGCCAGCAGTCGCGCGTTCCCGTAGGCCTGAGCGGCACGAATCAATATCAACTCGTCATGCGGAAAACTGAGCAACCAGGTGGCATACAGGTCGCCGCCGCTGGCTGCACACAGGCCCGACCAACTGGCCGATAGTCTGCCGCGCACGCTGCCCGGGCCATGACGGCGAGCATCGATCTCGAAGAGCTCGCCCAGGGTGCGGTGCCCGTGCATGCCGCGCAAGACAGCCTGTAAATAGTCGTAGTACTCAGCACGTACCGCCGCAAATCGCCATGCATCAATACGTTGGCATGTGCGCACTATCCACTGTGTGAGCGGCCCCTGAATCATGGCGCAAGCCTCAGCTCAGCGCGTCCGGGACGCCGGGGTGGAGCCGATCCCGCACGCAGGGCCAGAGTTTCGAAGGCCACGAAACGGACTTCGATATCGCGCGGATCGATCAGCCCGGCGGCGGCCTTTTGCATGGCGTGGCCCATGGCCCCCGCATCCAGAGCCTGCACAGCAGGGTTCGAGCGATCGACAATGGCATGCAGAAAAGCCGGATTCAGGGCGGGCTCGATGCACTCAGCAGCCACTGTGCGCCCCGAATACCCGGCGAGTTCTGGCAATTGGACGCGACGACACTGCTCACAACCACGTTCATTGCGCACACGCAGCACAGACCTGGACGTGCCCCATACCGAACCGATGCAATCGAGCCAATAAGACCAGTAGGCAAGATCGGCCGTCCCCGATTGCGCCAGATGAGCCGGCGTGGCCTCAACAGCACAATGTATACACAGTGTCGGTAGCAGCGCCTGGAAAATCAGAAGTTTCAGAATGCCGGCGGTCGCGAGGAAGTCCCGTGGCATGCCTATGAACTCTGAAGCCAGCCGATCCGGTATGCCTGCTGCCGAGGGGGCATGCACAGTGGTGTATACATTCACCCCCGATCCAGCCAGATCCATGAAGGCGCGCCCGGTGTCGATATCCCGGATTTCCCCCAACAACACATCGCTCATGGCCGAACGCTTGATGGCCCGCAGTTTGGCAGCATAGGCGTCGTGGGCCTCACGATCGAGGTAGCGCCCGATCGTATTCTGGACGGCCCGTTCAATATGATATTCAACGGGTTCCTCGAGCGTGATCACCTTGCGGTGCTCGGGCAAGCCGGAGATCAGGCAGGCCAGAGTCGTGGATTTCCCCGAACCCACCGTGCCAGCCAGCACAACGGCACCGCCCTCCGAGCGCATGGTGCGTTCAATCTGCGCCAATTGATCCGGCCGATAGCCGAGTCGGGACAGATCGGAATGCGAAAGGCTGGCATCGTGCTCGAGAAACCGCAGACACACGCTGGGGCCACGGTCGGCTGCCAGCGATGCCCAGCGCAGCGTCATCCGTCGCCCATCGACCTGGCGCTGCAGACTGCCCTGCTGTTCGATTGAAGGGTCAAATACCGCGCCGTTACCGCCCTGGATATCCATCCAGACCACTGCCAGCATATCGAGCATCATGCGCGTCGGAATCCGCCGGAAGCGTTCCGGAGCGATATAGCGGCCTGCGAGCGTATAGCGCACTTCTGATTCAGCCTCGCGATCGCAGACATTCAAATGCATGTCGCTGGCCCCCTGACGCACGCCCCACTCGACCATATCCTGGAACACACCCGATAGCGCTGTGGGCGTATCCGCCGGAGCACTGGCCGGGGCGGGAAGCGTATGCCATTGCCCGCTGGACAAAGCCAGCAATAACGGCGCAGGCAAGACATAGCGGCCTGGCAAGGCCGGCACATGGCCGAGCCGTACAATCCGACGGGCCAACTCGTCGGCCTGGTCGCTGCCGACATGCTCGGCCAGCGCAAAGAGCGCAAT
>JAKDMO010000246.1 GCA_030452305.1 Alcaligenaceae bacterium
CATGGGTCGATCGCGTTAACGTCTATACCCAAGCCACTCCGCATAAGGTCGTAGTGAATGCCGCGGAGCTTGCTACAGATCTGGATGACATGATTCGCAGTCAAGGTGAGCCCTTCGGTAGTACGAGTATCTATGCGCAGTATCGTGTTTTTAAGTTGGCCAGAGAACAGGGCATTACAGTTACTCTGGATGGGCAAGGCGCAGATGAGATGCTGGCAGGTTACATCGGATATCCCGGGCAACGGATTCGTAGTCTGGTTGAGGCTGGTCAATTCAGGCAGGCCTTGAGTTTTTTGAATGAATGGTCGAAATGGCCTGGACGCAATCGGCTGTTGGGGGCCAAGTATGCAGTCAGTGAGATGACAGACGGCTGGCTGTACAAGGTTTTGAGAAGTATTGGGGGGCGTGGAGGCACTAAGTCCTGGATAAATTATGGGCCGCTTCAGGATCAGTGTATTTCAGTGATATACCCGCGGCAGCGGCCGACTCAAGTGGCGCCAGGAAGGCGCGTAGTATCTGAACTGGCGTTTGCGTTGACCCGAAGGGGGCTTCCCGGACTGCTGCGGCACGGGGATCGTAATTCCATGCGTTTCTCGGTCGAAAGCAGGGTGCCCTTCCTGACTTTGGATCTGGTCGATTTGATGTTGTCCTTGCCGGAAAATTATCTAATTTCATCCGCTGGAGAAACGAAACATGTCTTCCGTGCGGCCATGCGAGGGATAGTGCCTGATGACGTGCTGGATCGCAGAGATAAGATTGGTTTTGAGACTCCAGAGTACGCTTGGCTGGTGTCTATGGCGGATACGATCAGATCGTGGTTGCGCGTTGACCTTGGACTGCCATTTTTGAATCAGAAGGAGATTGTTCGGGAGTTTGATGAGGTGATATCCGGCACGCGACCCTTTTCTTGGCAGATTTGGCGTTGGATCAATTTTTCTCGATGGTATACGAATGAATTTCTACGGTGATTAGAAATATGCCGAGTGCCGATAAGTAAAATATGGAATTTTTAGTAGTATGAAAACGATTCTTGTGCTTTCCTTTTCTCCAATTACCATTGATCCGAGGGTGATGAGGCAGGTGCACTTGTTAGGAGGGAGTTACCAACTGGTTGTGGCGGGGTATGGGGATTCTCCTCCAGGCTCGGGTAGTTTTGTACGCTTGGAAAAGTCACCTGTGAGCTTGGCTCGTAAGGCATTGTGGGCATTGAAGCTGCTGGCGGGTCTTCACGAGTCTTATTACTGGGGATTGCCACAGATCCAACATGCTAAAAAGCTTTTGCAAGCTGAGCGCTTTGATCTGGTGATTGCTAATGACCTTCCCGCGCTTCCTGTGGCTTTGCGTCTAGCTGGCAATATCCCGGTACTGTTCGATGCGCACGAGTACTCACCTCGCGAGTATGAAAATAGCGTTTTATGGCGACTTCTCTTCCAACGCTATAACCAGTCAATGTGCCTCCGGTATTTGCCTAAAGCGGCTGGGATGTCAACAGTGTGTCAGGGTATTGCCAATGAATATGCGGCTAAATTTGGTGTGCGGCCATTCGTTGTACATAATGCGCCAGTCTTGCAGCCGTTGGTGCCCTCGCGTGTGGATGAGGGGCATATCCGTCTAGTTCATCACGGTGTCGCTAGCCGCGCGCGTCAGCTGGAATCCATGATCGATATGATGGCCTTTCTGGATGAACGTTTCACACTGGATTTTATGTTGATGGAGTCAGAGCCTGGCTATATGAAATTTCTGGTGCAGCGAGCAAAGGCGGACCGGCGCATTCGCTTCATCAGTCCAGTGGCTATGCCCGACATCTGTAGAACGATTAATGTTTACGACGTTGGTGTCTTTCTGTTACGCCCCGACAATTTTAATTATCAACATGCCTTGCCAAATAAGTTCTTTGAGTTTGTGCAGGGGCGCCTGGCGGTGGCGATTGGGCCATCGCCTGAAATGAAAGCCCTGGTTGAACGTCACCGATGTGGTGTGGTCGCTGCCTCGTTTGAGCCGCGAGACTTAGCCCGAGCATTACAAAGCTTAAATGCCGACGATGTACGCCGCCTCAAGGCGGCTGCGCATGCTGCTGCGCCTGAGCTATCTTTCGAACGTGATGGTCGGCGGCTACTCGCGGCAATTGACTCCTTATTGGTAGCGCGATGATGGATCGAACGCCCTTGCGGATTATTCATATGACATCGGCGCATGCACGCGATGACGTGCGCATTTTTCTGAAGGAATGCACCAGCCTGGCGCAACACGGGCACGATGTCATATTGTTGGTGGCCGATGGCCTAGGCCACGGCGCCGAGGGGATGGTCAAGATTCATGACGTGGGCCGTGCATCGGGGCGACTGGACCGCATGCTGCGGGTACCAAGCCGATTGGTGGAGGCGGCTATGGAGTTGGGGGCCGATATTTGTCACCTGCATGACCCTGAGCTTCTGCGCATTGCAGTCGCGCTGTCGCGTCGCGGGAGTAAGGTCGTATTCGATGCACATGAAGATGTACCCAGACAGATTCTGGCGAAGCACTACTTGTATCCGTGGGCCCGTAAAGGTATATCACGTATATTCGCGGCTTACGAGAGGCGGATTTGCAGGAACCTAGCTGGTGTTGTGTGTGCGACGCCAACCATCCGAGATAAGTTTAAAGGCTTTGCCCGGCAAGTGGTGGATGTCAACAACTATCCGCTGTTGGGTGAATTGGACCCTCCAGGGGATGTGGTGCGCAGTGGTAGGGAAGTTTGCTATGTAGGTGGTCTCGCTACTATCCGTGGTGTGCGTGAGATTGTTCAGGCTGTTGGCTGCTGTCAGCATGCTGGGACACAATTGCATTTGGTCGGCCATTTTATAGAACCTGAAGTAGAAGCAGCACTACGTGTCACCTCCGATTGGCACAAGGTCGAGTTTTGGGGGCAGCAGGATCGTGAGGGCGTACGAAATGTGTTGGCACGTTCAAGTATCGGTCTGGTCACCCTTCATCCAACGGCCAACTATATCGACGCGTTGCCCGTTAAAATGTTTGAGTACATGGCTGCGGGGATACCAGTCATTGCATCCAATTTTCCCTTATGGCGTGGCATCGTTGAGCAGGCAGACTGCGGTGTGTGTGTTGATCCGCTTGACCCGCAGGCTATTGCAAGGGCCATCGATGAACTCTTGTCGAACCCTCAGCGTGCTCAGCGCTTGGGGGAAAACGGTCGCCAAGCAGTGTATGAGCGCTTCAATTGGCAGATTGAGGAGGCGAAGCTTCTGGATTTCTATGCGTCACTGACAAAAGAAGCATTTTGATGAAGATCGTGACCGCTGGATTCGGCATTGATTGTCGACGCGATACAGGACGCATTAGGAATCTACGGG
>JAKDMO010000247.1 GCA_030452305.1 Alcaligenaceae bacterium
TGCAGCACGCGCCGCGAAGCGGCCCCGCCACCGGGGCACTCGACATACACCCCGTCCAAAAACAGCATGTGGAAGTGAAGGTTGAGATTAAGCGTGCTACCGAAGCGCTGGATCAGTGTGACCGCGCCCGTGTGCGCACTGGTGCAGTTGAAGCCGGCTTTCTAGCCGCTACGCGGAGCATGCTGCTGCGCAGTTCGTGAAACAGCCAGATCTCGAAGGCGTCGCCAGTCTCGGGGGCGCCGATGCGCAGCCCCTGGCGCTTTTGTTAGCGGGATATTTTGAATGCGAGTATTGTTTGCGTATGAGTACAATCAATCTTGAATCGGTTCTGAAGCTCCCGGTGGAAGAGCGCATCCGCATTGTTGAGGAAATTTGGGATAGCGTCGCTGACGATGCGCCACAGGTGGAATTGCAGCCCTGGCAAGCCGAAGAGTTGGATCGTCGCATAGCCGAATTCGAGGCAAACCCGACTGAGGGTGTGCCTTGGGCGGAGGTTAAACGCCGCGTTATGGGCGATAGGTGAGTTTGCCCGTCCTATTTCGAGCCGCCGCGCTCATTGATATCAACGAGGCGTACCACTGGTATGAAGAGAAACAAAAAGGACTTGGCGCCGCATTTATGGCCGAGCTCGGCGACGCAGAGGCTTTAATCGGAGACAATCCGGAGCTGTTTCGCAAGGTACACGGGGAGGTGCGCCGGGCCATATTGCACAAGTTCCCGTATGGCGTTTTTTACGTTGCCCGGCCAGAATCAGTCAGCGTTGTCGCTGTCATGCGCCACGCCCGGAATCCGAAACACTGGCAAGATCGCGCGTAAGTAAGTCACTCAACTCGGCCGTGTAGCCCGAGTATAGGAAGAACAAACGCCCTTTCCCGAGTAGTCGATCATAGTTTTTCGCAGGCTTTGGGGCTATACGGCGGCGTTCTCTCGCCAACTGCCGACCCGGTCGACGCGCAGCCAGCGCGCAATGCCGTCTGAACTGAACCCTGAGCGTCGCTGTCAGCCCGCATCCTGAACGCCGGCATGAACTCTACCCTGCCGTCATGTGGGTCAACGGGGCTGATGCGTCAATGCAGAGCCGGAACAAGCTGTGGGATCGGTGGCAGGCAACGGGCAGGGTGGCCTGTCGATCCAGATGGTCGAGGATTTTCTGGATCATCGCGGAATCCTCAATCGCGGCAATGATCCGAATGCCTGCGCAGCAGGAAGCGGAGCGCAGCGACCGCCGCACGCTTCACAGGTCTGCATGTCGATATCGACTAAATGGCCTGGAGCGATTTGGAACAGCCGCAGGTTGGCCCGAAGGGCGGAGGGCAGGAAGCCCGGAGTTAGACGCGCTTGAGGCGCTGCGAAGCAGCATGCCACCCGAAGGGAGCGCCCAGGTCATGGCAGCATGCCGCGTCCATGGCCAGCCGCGCGATGCGCGCTTGAATAGGTGCGCGGCCTGCGCCAAGTCCTTGAGGCCGTACCGCCACTTGGTTTAGGCCGGGTTGTGCCGGATCCGCTGTGCTTGATCCGGCCTACAACGGTTCCGCCAGGTCGGCGAGCTTTCCAGCCGTCGTTTCCAATCCCCGCAGTATCGGATTGCTTACGCTGTCTGGAAATGCTGCGGGCAATTTGTCTTGAACGATGGCGACCACTTTCGGGGTGGCTTGAATCAGTTCGTGGATGGTATTCAGGGCCGCCGCACGGTCGACGCCACATGCCTGGGCGGTGGAGAGCCAGTGTCGTGGTTGAATTTCGGCCCAGCGATAATGGCGGTTGTGTGACCGGGCAGCCATCGCCATTTTTACTTTTTGCGGCGCCCATTGATGCGGGCTGTTGCCGAGTGCCGGCCAGGCGGATATCAGGTCGTATAGTGGTGCAAGCCGGTAATGGCCCTGCGGTTTGATGGCAATACTGAAGTTTTTGGCATGGCCATCCATGGCGCACAGCATCCAGAACAGGACCTGTGTCTTGAAGAAGGTGCGGCGATCTTGTTCGGCCTGCGTGGAGCCAAGCAGCAGGTCCATGATCGCTTTGATGCCGGGGCCGCCGTCCGCTTCGTATTTTAGTGTTGGCGGCACGCCCAGCGCCTGACACATGTCTTCTTGTGGCAGGCGCAGCAGGTATCGGCCGTCCGCGGCAAGCCGGCGGTCGAAGCGTGTGACCACGAGTGCCTTCTGGTCCTCGAATGTGGCGATTTCGCATTCGGCAACAGCCAGACCGTAAGCCTGCACGATTTTTGTGCACAGCCATTCGTTTTCCACCGACGTGCGCAAATCAACCCGGCCATGACCGATTTGTCCCAGGGGCAGCTTGAAAATGTGCGTTGTCGGTGTCGTGCCGGTCGGCCGGTACCAGGCATCATCGTGACGCAGCAGGGCGGTTTTTTCCTGTGCGCCGGCAAGAGATATGCGAAACGCGTCGTCGCCATTATCCGCGGCTACGGGCGCCGCGCGCAGGGCCGCCGCCACACCGGCATCGTCCAGTCTTTCGCCGGTAATGCGTTTCCAGTCATCCGGCTGCTGCCCTTCCGGCAGCAACTGCATGGCGCCTACGCAATCCCGCCCGATCTCGGCCAACAGATCAAATGCCTGCACGGACGCTACCCGAAACCGACTTTGGATGCGTTGCCTGATCTCCCGGCTGTCAGGTAATAGATTGTCGAAGAACGCTTCCACTACCTCGCTGCGATAGGGCGCCGCGGCAGGCCGCAGGGGCAGTGATAGCGAAAGCGGCCGGGTGTGCGGTAGTCGCAGCCACTCGTCGTGGTAGCCGAATGTATGCTGCCCGCGATTGCCCAGGGTCCAGACGCCGACGGCGTGCCCGTTCATCCAGACGGTCAGCCGGCGGGTTTTGCGCGCTCGGGCCATCGGCTACCAATCCGGATCGTCGTGGGATGTCGCTGCTTGCGGTTTGGGTTTGAGGATGATCTCGACCTCCAGCGCGGAAAGCAGTTTGTACAGACTGGTAATGGTGCTGCGCCGGGGGTCGGCCTCCAACGCGGAAATGGTTTTGGGCAGTAGCCCGACCTTGTTGCCCGCCTGTTTTTGGGTCAGGCCGGTTTGGGTTCTCAGCCCGCGCAGCACCGCGGCGAGCTGGTCTGGTGTAGCGGCGTAAAAGTCAGGCATTGAGTTACCCCATAGGGTGTTTGTGCTAATTATACCTGGTAGGGGTTATTTGTCTAATAACCCTTGCAGGGGTCTGGTGCATGGAGTCCGGCCTGACTGCCGACCAGGCAGGCGGGGTCGAAGAGCGATCGCATGTACACTCCTGCGTGTAACGCCGCTGGCACCCATTACCCTGCTGCGCAACGCGTTGCAGACCGCTAGGACTGTATACATAGATACAGTATCC
>JAKDMO010000248.1 GCA_030452305.1 Alcaligenaceae bacterium
CCGGTTCGAACCTTGAACAGTAGAATCAAGCCGGATCGGTAACGGCTCAAGTTTGCTTGCTGTACATGAGTACCGTGCAGGAAAGTCAAGGAGCCACTAATTCATTCGTCATTCCGGATCGCCGCTTCGCGACGTCCGGAATGACGAGACAGGACTTGTTCAGTGTTGCTTTGGGTGTTTGCGCTGGATCATGAGGTCGCTGCGGGGGATTCAGAGGCCGAAGACGAGACCGCATAGCGCCAGGAGACCGCCGGGGAAAATTCCCAAGCCGAGTACGGCCAAGCCATTTACGCTCAGCAGCAATCTCATGTCGGCAGGCGCCTTGATGGCGGGTTGTTTGTCTTCGGCGCGATCGAAGTACATCAGCTTGAGGATGCGCAGATAGTAGAAGGCGGCAATCACGGCCATGACGACGGCATACACGGCCAGCCAGGTCATGTTGACGTCGAGCACGGCCTTGATCACTTCCAGTTTGGCCCAAAAACCAATGAAGGGCGGTACGCCCGCCATGGAAAGCATCATCATCAACATGACGAAGGCATACCAGGGACTGCGTTCGTTCAGCCCCTTGAAGTCATCCAGCTTTTCGGCCTCGAAACCGGAACGGGACAGGAGAATGATCACGCCGAAAGCACCGATGAACATGATCACATAAGCCAGCGTGTAGAACATGGCCGCTCGATAGCCCATCGCATTGCCCGCCAGGATACCCAGCAAAATGAATCCAGCATGGTTGATGGTGGAATAGGCGAGCATGCGCTTGATGTTGGGCTGGGCAATCGCGACGATGGCACCGATGGCCAGCGAGCCCACCGCCATGGCGGTCAGCAGCCACATCCAGATGTCATGCAGGGGCCCCATGCCCTCGACCAGCAAGCGCATGAAGAAGGCGAATGCCGCAATCTTTGGCACCGAACCAATGAAGCTGACCATGGCCGAAGGCGCCCCTTCGTACACGTCCGGCAGCCACATGTGGAACGGCACCGCGCCGATTTCGAAGGCCATGGCGACGATCACGAAACCGAGCCCTACCCACAGACCAATGCTGTCGCCGGGCGCGCCCGCCAGATACGCTCCCAGAACGCCGATGTTCAGCGTCCCACTGATGCCATAGATCCACGACATGCCGAAAAGTAGTGCGCCTGCGGAAATAGCTCCCAGCACAAAGAACTTCATGGCCGCTTCCGAAGCGGTGCCGTCATCACGAGAAATTGCGACGAGTGCATACATCGACAGTGCAAGCAGTTCCACGCCAAGATATAGCACCAACAGGCTATAGGCCTGAATAATAACCATGGTGCCCAGCAGGGCAAAGAGCATGAGCACGTAAAATTCGCCCGAGAGCAAACCACGATCCTTGAGGTAGGGTCGGGAATAAACCAGCACGGCGCCGGTAATGGCGTAGCTGAACAGGAGCAAGACATCGCCCATGGCGTCCTGGATGAAATTGCCGTGGAAGGCAATGGTCTGATGGCCTTGAAGGAGGCAGCCGGAAATAACTGCCAGCGCCGCAATGGTTAACAGAGATCCATAATGCAGAACCAGGTCGCGCGTCCGCTTCAGGAATACGGCCGCGACAAGCAGTACGCAGATCGCACCCAGAAGCACGATTTCCGGCAGAGCTGCGATGTAATCAGTGGCACTCAAACCCATCTTATGCTGCTCCTCAACCCAGGGCCGACGACACTACTTGTGCAAGCAAGTGTGTCACCGTCGTATGCATGACCCGAAGAATAATCTGCGGATATAAACCAATCAACAGCACCGGCACAAACACCAGTGTCAGTATGAGAATCTCGCGCGGGCTGATGTCTTTCAGGGCGGCGACGCGTTCGTTTTTGACTTTGCCGAAAACGACCTGCTTGATCAGGTACAAAGAGTAGGAAGCGGCCGTGATCAGCGCTACGGCGGTCAGGACGCTCACCCAGAAATTGGCTTGGAAGCTGCCCAGGATAACCATGAATTCGCCGACAAAACCCGAAGTCAACGGCAAACCGCAATTGGCCAGCATGAAGGCCAGAAAGAAGTAACCGTACTTGGGCATGGGTTTGACCACGCCGCTGAATTCCGCTATCTCGTGCGTATGCATGCGATCGTAGAGTACGCCGACGCAAAGGAACAGGCCGCCTGAAATAAGACCATGTGAAATCATCTGCACCAGACCACCCTCGACGGCCAGACGCGCCCCATCCAGGCTGCCGGTGTTTTGCCAGATCATGAAAATCACGAAGAAGGACAGCGTGACGAAACCCATGTGGGCAATCGAGGAATACGCCACCAGCTTTTTCATGTCCTTTTGCATCATGGCCACCAAACCGATATAGACGATGGCGATCAAGGACAACACGATCATGAACCATTCCAGCGTCATGCTCGCATCCGGGGCGATCGGCAAATTGAATCGCAGGAAACCGTAAGCACCCATTTTCAGGAGGATCGCCGCCAAGATGACGGAGCCGCCGGTCGGGGCTTCCACGTGGGCATCAGGCAGCCAGGTATGTACCGGCACCATTGGCACCTTGACCGCAAAGGCGGCAAAAAATGCCATGAAAATCAGTATCTGCGGAACCAGCCCGAGATCAAGGTTGTAGAAGCCAAGAATGTCGAAACTACCGGTGCGCAGGTACAGCCAGATGAAGACCACCAGCATCAACACCGAGCCCAGGAAGGTGTAAAGGAAAAACTTGAGCGCTGCGTACACCCGCCGCTCTCCGCCCCAGATACCGATGATCAGGAACATCGGTATCAGCATCGCTTCCCAGAACAGGTAGAACAGTACGGCGTTGAGTGCGGCAAAAGTGCCGTTCATCAAGCCGGCCATGATGAGGAAGGCCGCCAAATATTGAGCAAGCTTGTACTGGATGACCTTCCAGCATGCCATGACGACGATAATCGTCATGAAGGAAGTCAGGATGATGAGCGGCATCGAGATGCCGTCCACGCCCAGGAAGTAATTCACATCGTAGCTGGCAATCCACGGCACCTTCTCCACGAACTGCATGGCAGAGGTGGTGACATCGAAGCCGGTGTACAACGGAATCGACAAGGCGAAGGTGAGGATTGAAAAACCAAGGGCCAACCAGCGCACGTCGAGCCAACGCAAGCGCAGGCGATCAGCCGCCAGTACGACGATCCCGCCAAGAATCGGCACCCAGATGACCAGACTCAAATACGGCAAGCGACTTCCCCTTTAACGACGTGAAAATTGCGGCTCATGAGCTTCAGCGCCAAATCAGCCAGCCAATCATCACGGCCAAACCTATGACCATGACAAAGGCGTAGTGGTAAAGATAGCCCGTCTGAATACGCCGGATCACCCGCGCACCCAGTCC
>JAKDMO010000058.1 GCA_030452305.1 Alcaligenaceae bacterium
CATTGGCGTGGACGGCGCCATGGATCGTGCCTGGATGCGCGAGCATGTCTTTGCCCGGCCGAATGCCCGCGCGCAACTCGAAGCCATCCTGCATCCGATGATCGGCGACCATACACGTGCGCAGGCTGCCCGGGCGCGTGGCCTGTATCTGGTTTACGTCGTGCCCCTGTTGGTCGAGTCCGGTCGCTGGCGTTCGCAGGTGGATCGCATCTGCGTGGTCGACTGCGATCCCGATACCCAGATTGCACGGGTGCAGGCCCGCAGTGGGCTGACTCGGGACGCCATTACGCGTATCATGTCTGCACAGGTCCCACGAGATGTGAGGCTGGCTGCGGCGGATGATATCGTGTTGAACGATGGCGCAACCGGGCTCGACGAGCTCACGCATCGCACTCACATCCTGCATGATCAATGGTGCACGCTGGCACGCGGCCGGGCGTCGGATTCCACAGCCATGAAAAGGGTCGATAGCGCGTGATTCTGTACGAATATCCCTGCAATGAACGTATCCGATCCTTCCTGAGGGTCGAGCATCTGTTTGATCGTCTGTTTTTTTTCGCCGGCGGCAGCGACGCCCGGTGCCATCAGATCGCCATGGCGACGCTGTTCGACCTGCTCGATATCTGCGATCGCGCGGATCTGCGCACGGCGGTGCTGCAGGATCTGGACCGCCATCGCAGTGCGTTGGCCGGCCTGCGCGAGCACCCGGGCGTGGACGGCAGCATGGTCGATCAGCTCTTGGCGAATATTCAATCGGCGGCGGCCGGCTTGGGCGGGCAGGGGCGTATCGGGCAGATTCTGCGCGATAACGAGTGGCTGGCCAGTCTGCGCGGGCGTGTATCTGTACCAGGTGGCTCATCCCAGGTCGATATGCCTTCCTACTATTCCTGGCAGATCAAGCCCACCGAAGTGCGCGAGCGCGACCTGCAACAGTGGATCGAACCCTTCCAGCCCCTGTTCAGGGGGCTGGACCTGATTTTGCGCCTGCTGCGTGAATCAGGCGACGTAGTCGAGCAGCTCGCCACCCAAGGGGCCTATCAGGAAATGCTGGGTGGCAAGACCTTCCAGTTGCTGCGGGTATGGGTCGATGAAAGCCTGAAGGTATTTCCCGAGGTCAGCGCGAATAAATACGTGATCTGGGTGCGTTTTGCCACCCAGGATAACGAACTCAAGCCTCAGCCCGTCACTCGGGATGTAGCCTTCAGGCTGGCACGCTGTAATATTTAGTGTCCTGTTTGGCTAATTCGAATACTTCACTTCGGCGCCTGCGCTCACCATGCTGCGTTGCAAATCCTCGCGATAGCCACTGCTATCGCTGTGGTTTGCGCCTTGCCTGACAAGCCCATGCATCCGAATTTAAGTACACAACTAACCAAACAGGACACTAGCAGACTGTTTGGGTGGTCTGAGCGTCGAGTGCGCACACTGGCCGAACAGTACACTGATATGGCGGGGGTCACTCGCTAGCCGGAGAACATGGTGGATAGTCAAGCGAGGTCTGCGCGCGCGAAACGGGTGCGCTGGACGGGGATAGTTGTGTTGGTGCTGGTGTTGGCGGGCGCCTATATGGTGTGGTCGCGTCAGGATGCGCCGGCGCAGTTGGGCGGATTCGGGCGCGCGCTCAAGACCCCGGTCAGTGTGGCGATTGTTGCGCCTGGCGAGGTGGCCCGAACCCTGAGTGCCATCGGCACGGTGACGGCGACCAGTACGGTCGTCGTGCAGCCCAAGGTGGATGGCGAGCTGATATCGATCGAGTTTTCCGATGGCCAGATGGTGCATGCAGGTGATGTGCTGGCACAGATCGATCCGCGTTCCTATCAGATCCAGCTGGACCAGGCACAGGGCCTGCAGATGCAGAATGCCGCCCAACTGGCTAATGCCAAGCGCGACCTAGCGCGTTACGAACAGCTCTACAAGCAGAATTCCATTGCCCGCCAGCAGGTGGACACGCAGCGCGCGCAAGTCTTGCAGTTGCAAGGCCAGGCCAAGACCGACCAGGCCGCCGTGGACGATGCGCGACTGCAGCTGGACTACACCCGGATCACTGCGCCCATCGACGGGCGTCTGGGCTTGCGCAAGGTCGATGTGGGAAATTACGTGCGGGCCTCGGATGCCGAAGGCCTGATCGTCATTACGCGCAGCCATCCCATTGACGTGCTCTTCGCAATTCCGCAGGCCTCGCTGCCCGACGTACTCGCCCGGCAGAAAACGATCCCGGATCTGCGGGCGGATGTCCTGGGGCGGGACGGCACCACAAAGCTTGCCACCGGCACGCTGATCGCCATCGACAACCAAATCGATGTGGCGACCGGAACGGTGCAGCTCAAGGCCCGTTTTGCCAATGCCGATAACGCCTTGTTCCCCAATCAGTTCGTCAATATGCGTCTGGATCTGGGGCAGGCGCAGGGCCTGCTCGTGCCGGTACGTGCCGTGCAGCGCAGCTCGACGGGCGAGTTCGTGTATCGGATCGATGACGAACAGCGCGCCCACGTTGTGCCGATCACTACGGGCGCCACGGATGGCGAGCAAACTGTCGTGCTCAATGGCCTGGATGCCGGGCAGCGTGTGGTGGTCTATGGCACCGATCGTTTGCGTGAGGGCAGTACCGTCGAGGTCGTCGATCCGGGATCGGCTTCGTGAATCTGTCACGGCCGTTCATCCTCAGGCCCGTCGCTACGACGCTGGCGATGATCGCGCTGTTGATCACGGGGCTGCTCAGCTATCGCATGCTGCCGGTCTCGGCCTTGCCGCAGGTGGATTTTCCGACAATCCAGGTCACCACGCTGTACCCCGGCGCCGGCCCCGAGGTGATGACTGCCCTGGTAACCTCGCCGCTTGAACGCCAGTTCGGCCAGATGCCCGGCCTGTCGCAAATGCTCTCGACCAGTTCGGGGGGCTCGTCGCGCATCACTTTGCGTTTTGACCTGGATCTGTCCATGGCTGTGGCCGAGCAGCAGGTGCAGGCGGCGATCAATGCCGCCTCGAACCTGCTGCCATCGGACATGCCCTCGCCGCCGATCTACAACAAGGTCAACCCGGCGGATACCCCGGTGATCACATTGGCCGTCACCTCGCCCACGCTGCCTCTGCACGAGGTGCGTGATCTGATCGATGTGCGGATTGCGCAGAAACTATCCCAGATCGCCGGCGTTGGCCTGGTCAGCGTGACGGGCGGGCAGCGGCCCGCAGTGCGGATCCAGGCCAATCCCCAGGCGCTGGCCGCGCATGGGCTGACATTGGCGTCTTTGCGCAGTGCCGTCGTACAGGCCAACGTCAATCAGCCCAAGGGTAATCTGGACGGACCGCAGCGCTCGATTTCGATCAGCATGAACGATCAGCTCAAGACCGTGCAGGCCTACGAACAGCTGATCCTGGCCTATGAAAACGGTGCGCCCCTGCGGCTTGGGGATGTCGCCCATGTCCAGCGCGATGCCGAGAACGTCCACCAGGCGGCCTGGTTCGGTCGTACCCCCGCCATTTTGTTGAATATCCAGCGCCAGCCCGGTGCCAACGTGATTGATGTCGTGAGCCGGGTCGAGGCCCTGCTGCCAGCGCTGAAACAAAGCCTGCCCACGGGTGTGGACGTTGCCGTGGCCGCCGATCGCACGCATACGATCCGCGACTCGGTCGAACACGTGCAAATCGAGATGCTGCTGGCTATCCTGCTGGTGGTGGCCGTGACCTTCGTCTTTTTGCGTACCTGGAAGGCCACCTTCATCCCCAGCGTGGTCGTGCCCCTGTCGCTGGTGGGCACCTTTGCCTTGATGTATTTGCTGGGCTTCAGTATCAACAACCTGACTCTGATGGCGCTGACGATCGCCACGGGCTTTGTCGTCGATGACGCGATCGTGATGATCGAGAACATCGCCCGGCATATCGAGGAGGGCGAATCGGCGCCGGCCGCCGCGCTGAAGGGCGCCGGCCAGATCGGCTTCACCCTGATTTCCCTTACCCTGTCGCTGATTGCCGTGCTGATTCCGCTGCTCTTTATGGGGGATGTGGTGGGGCGTCTGTTCCGCGAGTTCGCCGTGACCCTGGCGGTTGCGATCCTGCTGTCGCTGTTGATCTCGCTGACCCTCACGCCCATGATGTGCGCGCGTTTCCTGAAACCGGTCCAGGAAGAGCACCTGGGTGCGTTTTCGCGGATGACCGGGCGCTGGATCGAGCGCCTGATCCATTGGTATGACCGGGGACTGCACTGGGTGTTGGCACACCAGGTCCTGACCCTGTGGGTGGCCCTGGCGACCTTTTTCGTGACGGCGGGCCTGTACCTGATCGTGCCCAAGGGGTTTTTCCCTCAGCAGGATACCGGCATGATTCAGGCGATCAGCGAGGGCCCCCAGGCCAGTTCGTTTTCCGCCATGGCCGCCTTGCAGCAACAGGCTGTGGACCGCATTCTGAAGGATCCCGCTGTCGAGGCGGTGTCGTCCTTCATCGGGATCGACGGCGATAACGCGACCCTGAATACAGGGCGCATGCAGATCGCCCTGAAACCCCTGTCGGATCGGTCGGACCGTGTCCCACAGATCATGGACCGCCTGAACGAGCAGTTGCACGGCATTTCGGGCCTGCGTGTGTACATGCAGCCGGTGCAGGAACTCTCGGTCGAGGACCAGATCAGCCGCACGCAATATCAGATGACGGTGTCGAACCCCGATACCGCCGTGCTGGATGAGTGGACGCCTCGCCTGGTGACGGCCTTGCAGGCGCGCCCCGAATTGCGCGATGTGGTCGATGATCTGCAGAACCGGGGGCTGCAGGTCGCCGTCCAGGTCGATCGCGATACGGCCTCGCGCCTGGGTGTGACGCAGGCCTCGATCGACGACGCGCTGTACGACGCGTTTGGCCAGCGGCTGATTTCGACAATCTATACGCAATCCACTCAGTACCGGGTGGTGTTGGAGGCCGCCGGCCCCTACAGCCTCGGGCCTAAGGCGTTGGAACACATTTACGTGGCCACGGCTTCGGGCGGGGTTGCGCCTTTGTCCAGCCTGGCAACTTTTGTCCAGGGGACGACGGCTTTGTCGGTGCAGCGCCTAGGGCAGTTTCCAGCGGTGACCATCTCATTCAATCTGGCTCCCGGCGTGGCCTTGTCCGATGCGGTCGAGGCCATCCATGAAACCGAAAGGGATCTGGCCGTACCGGCTTCGCTGGAATTTCAGTTCCAGGGGGCCGCCCAGGCCTTTCAGGCATCATTGTCCAGTTCCTTATGGCTGCTGCTGGCGGCTGTGGCTACGATGTATATTGTGCTTGGGGTGCTGTACGAAAGCTATATTCACCCGGTCACGATTTTATCGACCTTGCCATCGGCCGCCATCGGCGCGCTGCTGGCACTGCTGATCGCAGGCATGGAACTCGATATGATCGGCATTATCGGCATCATTTTGCTGATCGGGATCGTTAAAAAGAACGCCATCCTGATGATCGACTTCGCCCTGGATGCGCAGCGCGAGCGCGGCCTGGCGCCCCAGGCGGCCATTCATGAGGCGGCGTTGCTACGGTTTCGACCGATCCTGATGACCACGCTGGCGGCGTTCTTTAGTGCGATTCCTTTGGTGTTCGCTGCGGGCTCAGGCGCCGAGCTGCGCCAGCCCCTGGGCCTGGCCATGGTGGGCGGGCTGCTGTGCAGCCAGGTACTGACCCTGTTCACCACCCCGGTGATCTATCTGATGTTCGATCGCCTGTCGCGACGCCGGGCCGTAGCCGCTGACCCGGGGCCTGCGCCATGAGACTGTTCGGCCTGTGCCTGATGCGCCCGATCGGCACCACGCTGCTGTGCCTGGCGATGGTGCTGGCCGGCGTCCTGGCGCTGCGCATGCTGGCCGTCGCACCCCTGCCACAGGTGGATTTCCCGATGATTTCCGTGCAGGCCAGCCTGCCCGGCGCCAGTCCTGAAACTATGGCATCGAGCGTGGCCATGCCGCTGGAGCAGTCCCTGGGCTCGATCTCGGGGGTGTCGGACATGAGCTCGCGCAGCACCGAGGGTTCGACCAGAATCTCGCTGATGTTTGATCTGGATCGCGATGTGAATGACGCAGCGCGTGACGTACAGGCGGCCATCAATGCCGCGCGTCCGATGCTGCCGTCCAGCCTGCGCGAGAACCCGACCTATCGCAAGGTCAATTCCTCATCCTCGCCCATCATGGTGCTGGCCCTGACTTCGGATACCGCCACGCGTGGCGAACTTTATGATCTGGGTTCGACGGTCATTGCCCAGAAGCTCTCGCAGGTAGCCGGCGTGGGCGATGTGACCCTGGGCGGCAGTTCCTTGCCGGCGGTCCGCGTGGCGCTCAATCCTCGGGCGCTTGAGGCGGCGGGCATTGCACTGGATGATGTGCGCGCCGTGCTGCGCGACATCAATTCACTGCGCCCGGGCGGCTTTGTCGAACGGGGCCCCTTTAACTGGCAGATCGATTCGGGCGAGCAACTGACGCGAGCCGAGCAGTACAAAGACCTGATTGTCGCCTGGCGCGATGGGCGTGCGCTGCGCCTGTCGGATGTGGCACAGGTGACAGACTCGATCGAAGACACCAACCAGGTGGGCTATTTCAATGACAAGCCCGCAGTGCTGCTGATCGTGCGGCGCCAGACCGATGCCAACATCATCGACACCGTGGATGCCATACGCGAGCGTTTGCCGGCCTTCCAGGCCATGCTGCCTGCGCAGGTCACGCTGTCCATCGCGCAGGACCGCACGCCCAGTATCCGGGCCTCGCTGCATGAGGCCGAGATCACGCTGGTTGCCGCCGTGATCCTGGTGGTACTGGTGGTGCTGGCTTTCCTGGGCAATGTGCGCGCAGCGCTGATCCCGGCGATTGCCGTGCCCGCCTCGCTGCTCAGCACTTTCAGCCTGATGTGGTGGTTTGGTTTTACCCTGAATACGATTTCGCTGATGGCCCTGATCGTCGCCACGGGTTTTGTCGTGGACGACGCCATTGTCGTACTCGAAAACATCATGCGCCATATCGAGCGGGGCGTGTCGCCGTTTCGCGCAGCCCTGCGTGGCGTTCGCGAGGTGGGCTTTACCGTATTGGCCATGAGTCTCTCGCTGGTGGCCGTCTTTATCCCTCTGTGGCTGGTGGGTGGGCTGGTCGGGCGCCTGTTCAAGGAATTTGCTGTCACGCTGTCGGCGGCGATTATGGTGTCGTTGGTGATTTCAGTGACGCTTACGCCCGTCATGGCGGTGCGGCTGCTGCGTGCGTCCGATGTGCGGCCCCGCGCGCGTGGCCTGCTGGCGCGGTTCGCCGTGCGCGTGGGCGATGTGTGCTGGCGCAGCTACCGGCGCTCGCTGGCTTGGTCGCTGGACCACCAGCGCTTTGTCCTGTTGACGCTGTTTGCCACGATTGCGCTGAACGTATTCATGTATATCAATGTGCCCAAGGGTTTTTTCCCACAGCAGGATACCGGGCAGATGATGGGTTTCTTTCGAGTGGATCGCGGTACTTCGTTCGACACGGCGCAGGCCCGCCTGGACCACTTCCGCAAGATCCTGCTGAAGGATCCGGGCATCCAGAGCGTGGCGGTGTTTGCCGGTGGGCGCGGTGGCAACAACTCCAGTTTCATACTGATCGAGCTCAAGCCGCTGTCCGAAGGCCGGGCCAGTGCCTCGGAAATCGTCAATCGCCTGCGTCCCGAGTTGCAGAAAACGCCCGGCGCGCGGATGACGCTGGTGCCGCAGCAGGACATCTTTGTCGGCCACTCCTCGCGTGCCGGCTCGTACAGCTACGCCCTGAAGGGCAGCGATCTGGATGTGCTGAAGGCATGGATCCCCAAGGTGCGCGATGCCCTGGCGGGCCTGCCTGAACTGGTGGATGTGGAATCCGATGTCGAGGACAAAGGGCGACGTGTCGAACTGACGGTGGATCGCGATGAGGCGCGTCGCGTCGGGGTTGAAATGTCCACCCTGTCGGCGGCGCTGAACAATGCGTTCAGCCAGCGCCAGGTGGCGGTCATCTACGGGGCGCTGAATCAGTACCACTTAGTGATGGGTGTGCAGGCAGCGTATTCGCGCGACATCGCGGCCCTGGAGCAACTGCAGATCCTGAACAAGCAGGGCGAGCCCGTGCCGCTGACTGCGTTCACGCACATCAGCGAGGGCACCGCGCCGACCTCGGTCAACCACAGCGGCCTGTTTGCAGCGGATTCCGTGTCCTTCGGCATTGCACCCGGTGTGTCGCTGGAGCAGGCCCTGTCGGCCATCGATCAGGCGGTGGCGCGCATCAATCTGCCTACGCACGAGCTGCAGGCAGGGTTGGACCAGTCCAGTAGCTTTATGCGCAATTCAGTGACCCAGCAGCCGTGGATGCTGCTGGCCGCGCTGGTGGCCATGTACCTGGTCCTGGGTATGCTGTACGAGAGCACCATCCATCCGATCACTATTCTGTCCACCCTGCCATCGGCGGGGCTGGGCGCCTTGCTGGCCTTGAGGCTGGCCGGAATGGAGTTCACGCTGATCGCCATGATCGGGGTGTTCCTGCTGATTGGTATCGTGAAAAAGAATGCCATCATGATGGTCGATTTCGCCCTGGTGGCACAACGCCGACGGGGCCTGGCCCCGCGCGATGCCATCTATGAGGCCTGCTTGGTGCGCTTTCGCCCCATCATGATGACGACCCTGTCGGCCATGCTGGGTGCCTTGCCCCTGGTGCTGGCCTTTGGCGCAGGGGTAGAGATGCGCCGCCCCCTGGGCCTGACCATCTTGGGCGGCCTGGTGGTCAGCCAGGTGCTGACCCTGTATACGACGCCGGTCGTATATTTGTATCTGGACCGTTTGGGCGGCAGGCGCAAACGCCGCGTACACGAGGAGCTCGGTCATGCCCCGCAATCCTGAATATCGTCGCCTGAAATGGCGTGCCTGGCTGGGTGCTGCGCTATGCGTGGCGCTTGCAGGCTGTGCGGTCGGGCCGGATTATCAGCGCCCTGAAATCGACGTGGGGACCGCCTACAAAGAGGCCGCGCCCGTCCCGGGCTGGCAGCCGGTACGCGCCGATGCCCAGGCCGTGCCCGCCGATTGGTGGCGGGGCTTTTCCGATCCGCAACTGGATCGCCTGATGGATGCGCTGCCACAGGGCAATCTGAACATAGCCGAGGCCGAGGCCCAGGTGCGTCAGGCGCAGGCCGCGCTGGCATCCTCCCGTGCCGGCTTTTTCCCAAGCGTCGATGCCGGATCGTCGTTCAACCGTACCTCGCAGGGCAGGCCTTCGGTGAAATCAGATGTGTACAGTTTGACCGGCGCAGTCAGCTGGGAGCCGGACCTGTGGGGCAGGGTGGCGCGTTCAGTGCAGGCCGACGAAGCCGGTGTGCAGGCCGGCGAGGCTGATCTGGCCGGCGTACGCCTGAGCATGCAGTCCACGCTGGCGCAGACTTACTTCACCCTGCGCGCTGACGATGCGCAACTGCGGCTGCTCGAGCGCACCGTCGAGGAATATCAACGCGCCCTGACGTTGACGAAAAATCGTTATGCGGCGGGTGTGGCCTCGCCGTCGGATGTGGCGGCCGCCTCGGCCCAGTACCAGAACTCCCGTACCCAGATGATCCGCCAGGGCTGGCAGCGCGCCCAAGAGGAGCATGCACTGGCGGTGCTGGTGGGGCTGACGCCCGCGCAGCTTACCCTGGCTCCATCCGAGCAAATCACCGAGGTGCCCGAAGTGCCGGTTGGCGTGCCCTCGGTGCTGCTGCAGCGCCGCCCCGATATCATTGCGGCTGAGCGCCGGGCGGCTGCGGCCAATGCGCAGATCGGCGTGGCTACAGCAGTATGGTTTCCCGACCTGACCCTGAGTGCGCAGGGCGGCTTTCGAGCCGGCGAGTGGGCGCAGTGGCTGACCGCGCCTTCGCGCTTCTGGACCTTGGGCCCGGCCCTCGCGCTGACGATTTTTGATGGGGGTGCGCGCCAGGCGGGAGTCGATGCGGCCCGTGCCGCCTACGATGCCCAGGCGGCTGCGTATCGCCAGACCGTGCTGACCGCGATGCGCGAGGTCGAAGACTATCTGGTGCAGTCCCAGTCGCTGGTGCGCGAGCAGCAAACACAGCAGCTTGCCCTGGATGCCGCGCGGGAAACCCTGCGCCAGGTCACTGATCAATACCAGGCCGGTATTGTGGATTACCTCAGTGTGGTCCAGGCGCAAACCAGCGCCTTCAGTGCCGAACAGTCGGCGATCAGCCTGCAGGCCGAGCACCTGAGCGCAACGGTTCAACTGATCGCAGCACTGGGTGGTGGCTGGTCCGCCCCCACAGCGGAAGACGGCGTGGTTCCCGCGCAGTAATCGCCCTGGAACAAGGGCCCGCGTATGACCGCAATGCCGTGCGCCCCGTGGCAGCGCGCCGTCTCGGCCGTGTCTGCGGATTGCCCGCCCAGCGCAAAGACCGGCCGTCCGGCGGTCGCCGCCAGCTGACGGAATTGTTCCCACCCCAAGGGTGTCTGGCCTGCGTGGCTGGGTGTGGGCTGCACATGCCCCAGCACGACAAAATCGGCCTGCAGCGTCTGTGCATTGCGCAGGTCTTCGGTGTTATGGGTGGATACGCCCAGCCGGCCGGTTGGCCGGCTATCCGGGCCCCGGGCGGCCAGGGTTCGGGCATCGACCGCGCGCAGGTGCACGCCGTCAGCTTCGCCCCACCAATCGCGAGGATGGATGCTGTTGATCAGGCATTGCGCGCCGTGGCGTCGGCAACGCTGCAGAACTTCGGCAAAGACCGCGTGCAGCGCTTCAGGCGTACCGACCCAGCCGGGCTCGCGAAATTGCACCAGGCGCAGACCCGCCTGCAGATCGGCATCCAGTCGCGCCAGAAACGGGGCCACGCCGTCCGGGCTGCCGATTCCGCTGATCAGGTATTGCTTGGGCAGGCGCAGCCAGCGCAGGGGGGGATCGGCGGCGGGCAGCAGCGAACCCCCACCGGGTGCGATCGGGTGGCCGGGCTCACCCAGACTGATGGCCCATGGATCGACCCAGTCCAGCGCCTGGTTTTCCAGGCCGCGCGGTTCGCCCTCCCAGGCGGTGACTTGGCAGAAAAACAGCTCCACAATGTTCTTGGGGTATTCATGGGTGTAGGTGACCCACGGATAGACGCGCGTGGCGCGTATCCCCAGTTCCTCGTCCAGTTCGCGCACCAGGGCCTGTTCCACGGTTTCACCCGGCTCGATCTTGCCCCCGGGCAGCTCCCACCAACCCGACCAGGGCTTGCCTTCCGGACGCTGACCCAGCAGCAGGCGGCCGGCCTCGTCCAGGATCAGCCCCGCCGCAACCCGGATAAAGGGCTTAGACATGGCGTGCCGCCCAGTCACGGGCGAACTGGCGGGCCACACGCCCCGAGCGCGACCCGCGCTCGAGCGCCCACTGCAGGGCTTCGGTGCGCGCCTCTGTAATCACCTCCTGGCTGCAGCCATGCTCCTCCAGCCAATAGTTGACGATGTCCAGATAGTCATCCTGGCGGAATGGGTAGAACGACAGCCACAGGCCAAAGCGCTCGGACAGCGAGATCTTTTCCTCTACGGTTTCGCCCGGATGGATTTCGCCGTCCGCCTGGTGCTGGGCGCTGAGGTTTTCGCTCATGTACTCGGGCATCAGGTGCCGGCGATTCGAGGTGGCATAAATCAGCACATTGTCGCCGGGGGCGGCGACCGATCCGTCCAGGACGGATTTCAGAACCTTATAGCCCGCCTCGCCTTCATCAAACGACAGGTCGTCGCAGAAAATGACGTAGCGCTCTGCGCGGTCCTGGATCAGGTCGATGATCTCGCCCAGGTCGCCCATATCAGCCTTGTCCACCTCGATCAGACGCAGGCCCCGGTCGCCGTAGGCATCCAGCATGGCGCGCACCAGCGAGCTCTTGCCCGTGCCGCGCGCGCCTGTCATCAGCACATTATTGGCCGGCTTGCGATTCAGGAAGGCGAGGGTATTGCGCGCAATGATGCCTTTTTGGCGGTCGATGTGCTGCAGGTCGTGCAGGTGCATGGGGGCAATGCGTGTGACGCCATCCAGCCAGCCGCGTGCGCCGCGCTTGCGCCAGCGGTACGCGCGCGCCGACCAGTCCGTTGCAGGAGGCGTCGGGGGAAGCCAGGCCTCAAGCTGGGCCAGGACAGTGTGTGCGCGTTCGATCAATGAGCGCAGTTCGGGGTCAATCAAGGGGGGCTCCTGTTGAAGGGTCTGGGGCATTTTGCCTGCCCCAAGCGTGTGTCGTACGAGAAAGTATAATCTGGGTCTTTGTGACCATGCCCGGTCGACACCAACCTTCAGTCGGGTCCGTTTTGAACCTCTCCGAATTATTTGCCCCCATTGCCGATGACATGCAGGCGGTCGATGCGGTGATCCGCGGGCGCCTGAATTCCGAAGTCGTCCTGATTCGCACGATCGGGGACTACATCGTCGGTGCGGGCGGCAAGCGCATGCGTCCGGCCATGGTGCTGCTGGTGTCCAATGCCCTGGGCTACCGGGGGGATATCCACCACCGCCTGGCTGCGGTAGTCGAATTCATACATACCGCCACGCTGCTGCACGACGACGTGGTCGACGAATCAGACCTGCGCCGGGGGCGCGACACCGCGAACGCAGTCTTTGGCAATGCGGCCAGCGTGCTGGTGGGCGACTACCTGTATTCACGCTCGTTCGAGATGATGGTCGAATCCGACTCGATGGCGGCCATGGCAGTATTGTCCAGGGCCACCACGATCATCGCCGAGGGCGAGGTGTTGCAACTGCTCAACGTACACGATCCCGATGTCTCGCTGGATCGCTACCTGCAGGTCGTGCGCTACAAAACAGCCAAGCTGTTCGAGGCTGCCGCGCAGGTCGGTGCAATCATCTCGGGCGCGACACCCAAACTCGAGCAGGCCGCCGCCGCGTACGGCCGCCATATCGGCACCGCATTCCAGTTGATCGACGATGTGCTGGACTACAGTGGCGATGCGCACGCCCTGGGCAAAAATGTCGGTGACGACCTGCGCGAGGGCAAGCCCACGCTGCCGCTGATCCGGGTACTCGAGGTCGGCACCCCCGCCCAGCGCGAACTTATCCGTTCAGCAATCAAGACCGGCTCGGCTGATTTCCAGGCAGTTGCCCAAGCCATCCACGACACCGAGGCATTGGATTACACCCGCCAGGTTGCGCGGGCCGAAGCGGCCCTGGCCCTACAGGCCCTGGACGCCTTTCCCGACTCCACCCATCGGCAAACTCTGGTAAAATTCTGCTTTTTCGCGGTCGATCGAGACCGCTGAAGAAACCCAATCCCGAGGCTGTCTGGGCGCACGCCCCGATAGCATGTTGCACCGTCGGGGTGTAGCTCAGCCTGGTAGAGTACTGCGTTCGGGACGCAGGAGTCGCATGTTCGAATCATGTC
>JAKDMO010000249.1 GCA_030452305.1 Alcaligenaceae bacterium
GATATCCAGCGTGCGTTCGGCCTTCTGGGCGAGGACGATGCGCGCGGCAAAGGCATCGTGCGCATCGCCCAGCGTGATGAATCCACTCTCACCCGGGTGCGCGGCAAGCTTGGGGGAAAGAATTCGGCCCAGATGCGTTGCATTCGACGCCTCGACCGAGAGAGCGGTCGATACGCTGCGGTCTCTGGGCTTGAACACGTGACAAATCCTTTTCAAGGGCAATGTGCCGCCAGACAAGCGGACAGGCATAATGGTATATCACGGGAAACGTTTCCTGTCCGGGTAATTTTCACGGAGCATCGACTATGCAAGCAGCCAGATCCACTATGTCCGCCCTTGAGGCCCAAGCGTTCTCGATTGATCGACTGCAGCGGGTGGAACGCCCGATCCCGACGCCCGGACCGGGGGAAATCCTGATTCGAGTACGTGCAGCCAGCCTGAATTACAGGGATCTGGCCATCCTGAGCGGTGTCTATCTTCCGAATCTGCCGCTGCCCTATGTACCGGCCTCGGATGCATGCGGCGTTGTCGCCGAAACGGGCGAGGGCGTCACCCGATTTGCCGTCGATGATCGCGTCATGCCGTGCTATATACAGGGCTGGCGCGACGGTGCGCCCACAGCCGAGCAACGACAAAAACGCACCCTGGGCGCGCCCTTGACCGGCGTGTTGCAGGAATACGTTGTGGTGCCCGCCGAGGATGCCGTGGCAGCGCCGCCTCACCTCAGCGACGCCGAGGCTGCAACCCTGCCCATTGCTGCGCTGACTGCCTGGTCCTGTCTGCTCGATGGCGGGATCAAGGTCGGCAGCAATGTGCTGGTCCAGGGGACGGGCGGTGTCGCCTTGTTTGCGCTGCAATTGGCAAAGGTTGCGGGCGCGCGTGTCGTGGCGCTGACCTCCAGCAACCTGAAGGCCGAGGTCCTGCGCAAACTCGGGGCCGATGCGGTCATCAACTACAAAGAAACCCCCGAATGGGCGGGCGCGGTCAAGGAAGCCACCCAGGGGCGCGGTGCCGACATCATCCTGGAAACCACAGGATCGACGATCCCGCAGTCCTTGGGTGCGCTTGCATTTGGCGGTTTCATCGGTGTGATCGGATTCGTCGGCGGCTACGAGACCTCGCTGAATATCCGGCAGATCATCGGACCCATCGCACGCATACAAGGCATCTCGGTCGGGTCACGGGCGCGTTTCGAGTCACTGGTCGCCGCCATGGCGCTGCACCGAATCAAACCGGTCATCGACTCAAGCTACGATCTGGATCATACGGCCGACGCGTTCCGCCACATGCAGCAAGGCAAGCACATCGGGAAGATCGTGGTGACCCTTTGAATATTCGCATAATGTATATTATGTCAAGTCATGGATTGGAAATGAATTACGAGCGAACTTCTTACGCTACGGCTTCATCCCTTCGTCGTTACGCTCTTCAAGGGCACCCCGTCGCAAAACAGGCAGTTGCTTGAGCAACCCTGGCAACCATCTTTGACCAAACCGTCCACGAAGGCGGCCCATCGGTTGCAGCCTGCTGTATGTGAATGCGACGCGACCTTGGTAGCACCTGCCTCACACTATATAGCCTTACCTAGATATACCTCTGAGGCGGCTTGCAATCGCTCATTCAAAAATCAAAGATTTCACCCCACATTGACTTCTTACGGCGGCCTTGGGGATAGCGGTCACGATCACCGTGATACTGGGGCGTCTGCTGCGGCTGTTGTCGTGCCTGCGGTGCTGCTTGCTGCGCCACGGGAATCTCGCTGATACTGCGTTCGATGAGCTTATCGAGCTCCCCTCGGTCCAGCCAAACCCCACGGCACTGCGGGCAATAGTCGATTTCGATGTTCTGGCGCGAGGACATGACAAGATTCACGTCGGGGCAAACTGGGCATTTCATGTTCGGTTACTCCGTGTTGACTAAGTTGATTGAGACAAGCAGGTACGTGATTGGTTCCCGGCCACAGAGTTTTATTTGGATGAACGTCGGCGGGACCGCTCACCCCAGCCTGACCGCCAGAGCAGCCAGCGTCACCAGTAAAACCGGCAGTGTCAGCACGATGCCGACCTTGAAGTAGTAACCCCAGGAAATCCGCATGCCTTTACGTTCGAGCACGTGCAGCCACAATAAGGTCGCCAGGCTGCCGATGGGCGTGATTTTGGGCCCCAAATCACTGCCGATCACGTTGGCGTAGATCATGGCTTCCTTGATGACGCCGCCGGCCTGACTGGCGTCAATCGACAAGGCGCCAATGAGCACCGTGGGCATGTTATTCATGATGGACGATAGAAACGCGGCGATCAGGCCCGCTCCCAGGGTAGCGGCCCACAAGCCCTGTCCGGCGCACCACGTAAGGAGGTCGGCCAAGTACTGCGTCAAACCGGCGTTACGCAATCCATAGACCACCAAATACATGCCCAGCGAGAAAATCACGATCTGCCACGGTGCCTCACGCAGGACTGCGCGCGTGCTGATGATATGCCCTTGCCCTGCCACCACCAACAAAATCATCGCAGCCACTGCCGCGACCGCGCTGACCGGAACCCCCAAAGGCTCCAGGCCAAAAAAGCCAAGCAGCAGCAGAATCAGCACGATCCATCCAGCCCGGAACGTACGCGGATCACGAATCGCGGATTTTGGGGCTTTCAACGGGCCGGCATCGTACTGGGCCGGGATGTCCTTGTGAAAGTACAGATACAAAACCAGAAGGCTTATCGCCACAGACACAATATTGACCGGCACCATGACCGCTGCATAGCGGCCAAAGCCGATATCAAAGAAGTCGGCCGACACGATGTTGACCAAGTTGGATACGATCAGGGGCAAACTGGCCGTATCGGCAATAAAGCCCGCCGCCATCACAAAAGCCAGGGTCGCGGCCGGCCCAAAGCCCAAGGCCATCAACATGGCCATCACAATTGGCGTCAGGATCAACGCAGCGCCATCATTGGCGAACAAGGCTGAAACACAGGCCCCCAGCAATACGATCAGCGCGAACAAGGCACGTCCACGCCCTCTTCCCCACTGTGCGACATGCAGGGCAGCCCATTCAAAAAAGCCTGCAGCATCCAGCAGCAGACTGATGATGATCACCGCAACAAAGGTCGCCGTGGCGTTCCAGACGATGCCCCAGACCACCGGGATGTCGGACCATTGCACGACACCGGCCAGCAGCGCCAGCACGGCACCAAGGCTCGCGCTCCAGCCTATGCCCAGCCCTTTCGGCTGCCAGATCACGAATACGAGGGTCAGGACGAAAATGGCAAACGCTGCAAACATCGTGGAAAGTTTCTGTCTAAAGGTTCAGATTGTTTG
>JAKDMO010000250.1 GCA_030452305.1 Alcaligenaceae bacterium
CACCGACCCGATCCCCCCGACAACGATCATGATGAGAATCAGGATAGTGGTCCAGAAGCCCAGGCTTTCAGGGTGGATGAAGGACGCAAACGTGGTGTATAGCCCGCCGGCCATGCCGGCGTAGGCCGCCGAGAGCATGAACGCCACGCGCTTGATGACGTTGGCATTGACCCCCATGGCCTGGGCGGCGACATCACTTTCCCGCACCGCCCGGAATGCCGAACCAAGCTGCGAGCGTGACAGCCACACCATCAGCCCCAGCAGCAGCGCCGTGCAAACAACCACAAACGGGTAGGCCGCCAGGTCGGAGGTGAACTCAATGCCAAAGAAGTGTGCCGGCGACATCTGATAGCCATTCGAGCCATTGGTCACCGCCGTCCAGTTCAGGAAAACCCATTGCATGGCTTCACCGAAGGCGAACGTGGACAGGGCCAGGTAGATGTCACGCATCCGAATGGCCAATGCCCCCAGCAGATAGCCGATTACAGCAGTGATGACCCCGGCGGCGATGACGGACAACACGAAATTCAGGTGGAATGTGTTGTTCAGAATGCCCGCCACATAAATACCGATGCCATAAAACGCGGCATGCGCCAGGGCGAATTGGCCGGTTTCGCCGATGACAATGTGCAGACCCAGCGCCAACACGACGTAGATCATGAGCAGGTTGACGATATAGATGATGTAGCCGCTTACAAAGAAGGGCAAGGCAATCAGCACCACCGCCGCGAGCATCAGGGCCCATTTATCGAGATTCATCTTCATACCTTTTTGACCTGCACTTTGCCGCCCAGAATGCCCTGCGGGCGCACGATCAACACAATGAGTATGGCGAGGAACGGCGCCACCACGATGGCATTGGTGGAAACGAACAGCCCCACCAGGTTTTCCGCGATACCGATGATGAAGCCCCCCACAATGGCGCCCGGGATACTCGTGATGCCGCCGATGATCGCGGCAGCGAACGCCAGGATCGCGATGTGACCGATATCAGGTGTGATTAGGATTTTGGGCGTGATCAGAATGGCCGATATGGCGGAAATCAGCCCAGCCAAGGCCCAGACCGACATACGGATGCGCATCAGGCTGACCCCTACGATCTGAGCCGCCTTGGGGTTCATGCCCACCGCACGCATCGCTTTACCGATACGGGTGTGATTGAACAGAAAATACAGCCCGGCCATGACGGCCAGCGCCGTGAAGAGAATCATCAAATCCAGTCGCGTGAGCACGGCCTGGCCAATGATGACGATGTCTGGGGGAATTAACGAGGGCAGTGAACGCGGTGCATCCCCAAGCCCCGTCTGGCGTACGGCCCCCTTCAGGACATATGACAATCCCAGCGTCGCAATGACCAGCTGGACTTCCACCCCCTTGGCCTGGATGACCCGCTCCATGACGACACGCTGGAAAAAGGCGCAAATCACCGCCACGACCAGTAAGGTCGCCGGGATCACGAGCACATAATTCCAGTTCAATATGAGGATCAGAAACAGCGCAACGTAGCCACCGACCATAAAGATCTCGCCCTGGGCGAAATTGGGTACGTCGGTCGTCTTGAACACGATCACAACGGCAACCGCCAACAGCGCGTAAATGCTGCCCGTGACCAGCCCGGACAGAATTCCCTGCTGCAGGAATAGCCAGATATCGGCAAAGCTCATGAAATGCTCCGTGGGTACCGCAGCCCGCCATGGGCCGCGATACCCGTCAAGTCAAAACTGCCAAGCGATTATTTCGCTGTGTATGTCCAATCGCTTTTGAAGACGCCGGGAATCAGGTCCTTGTTCGTGCCGTCGAATTTCAGGTAGATGGCAGCCTTCTGGCCCGCGTGATCGGTCGGAGTGAACTGGATGGGGCCCGCCATCACGCCGGTATCCAGCGTCATATGCTCCAGGGCTGCCAGGACCTTCTCGCGAGTGGGCTCGGGGCCGGCGTCCTTGAGGGCCTGCACCACGGTCATGGCCGGCGGAATGCCATAAGCCATATAGCTTTGCGGGTGGCCGGGCTTCGCGGCAAGCTCTGGGTAATATTCCTTATACATGTCATAGACCCATTTCATCTTTGGGTCATCCGGCAGGCCGGCCACGACATCCTGGATATAGAAATTCTTCAGGGCATCCGGGCCACCTACGTTTTCGACCAACTGAGTCAGATCCGCGGTGCCGTTGACCGCCAGAACGATCGGCTTGGTCCACCCAAGTTGGTGCGCCTTTTTAATGATCAGCGCAGCGGGGCGGGCATAGGTGGTCAGCAACAACACATCAGGATTGGCGGCCCGCTCCTTCAATACGGGGGCGGTTGCGTCGTTGATATTCGGGCTGACAGACTGCACATCGAGCGTCGTACCGGGATGCTGTTTGGCCTGGAATTTCGCAGCCGTCAGATTCCAGGTTCCGTAAGCATCGTCGTGATTGATATAACCGATCTTCTTGGCCTTCAGGTGATCCACTGCGAATTCCACCATGGAACCGCCCACGGCGTACTGAGAGATCGAGAACGCGCCATAGATGTACTTGGAAGGTGGGTACAGTGCACCGTCGCCCGAAGCGTTCAGCATAATGAAGGGAACCTTGGCGCGTTCCACGAATTCCTTGGCAGCGACCACGGCAGACGAGCACGAACCGCCGTTCAGCAGAAAGACATGATCCTGTTCCACCAGCTTTTTCACAGCGGCCACCAGATCATTGGCATTGCAACGCGTGTCCTCGACCACCAGTTCGATTTTGCGGCCGTGAATGCCGCCTTCCTTATTGATCTTGTCGTAGTACATTTTGGCGGCGTTGACGACGTCAAAGCCATAGGCCATGCCCGGGCCGGAAAGGGGCGAAAACAGCCCGATCTTGATCGTGGTGTCGGTGATGCCGGGCTCGGCCGCCTGCGCCGCCTGACCCAGGCCGATGCCGGCAACGGCCAGACACAGGGCGGCTTTCTTGATTGTATTGAATTTCATATTGACTCCTCGTTGACTGGGATCCGTATGTCGCCTCGGTGAGGCCTGCTGCATGCGATTGCCACCGTTGATATCGATGATGCTGCCCGTGATAAGCGATCCCGGGCGCGGCATACGACGACAGGCCGTGCCAATTCGAAGCTTTCCGAACTGTTCCTGGTGGGTTTCATGCATTATTTCCCGCCCGCTGTGTATACATGAAGAATGTTTGGGCTATCCGCGATGACCACTGGACTGGATCTTCTTGACTTGTATCAAGCTGGAAATACTTATTATGCAGACATGGATTCGGGTAAGTTACTAGTGTTTCCCCTTAATTTGATCAGTAATCGCCCAG
>JAKDMO010000006.1 GCA_030452305.1 Alcaligenaceae bacterium
GCACGGGGTAGCCCATTTCATCGGCCTGGGCCTGCAGGAAATCCGGTTCCTGGCGTTCGCCGTGGTAGCCGGGCACGAGCGGCACGCCGGCTGCACCCATCAGGGTCTTGGCGGCGGATTTGCTGCCCATCGCGGCAATCGCCTGGGCCGGCGGCCCCACGAACACGATGCCGGCCTGGGCGCAGGCCTGGGCGAAGGCCTCGTTTTCCGACAGAAATCCGTAGCCCGGGTGGATGGCCTGGGCACCGCTGCGCCGCGCCGCCTCGATGATGGCATCGGCACGCAGGTAACTGGCCGAGGGCTCGGGCCCGCCGATGTGGACGGCGGTGTCGCAGGCCGCCACGTGGCGCGCCTGGGCGTCGGCGTCGGAGTACACCGCGACAGTGCGCAGCCCCATGCGGCGCGCACTTGCCGCGATTCGGCAGGCGATCTCGCCCCGGTTGGCGATCAAAAGCGTATCGAACACCTTGGCTCCTTTGATTTACATTCTGAACACACCGAATCGAGTGTCCTCGATCGGTGTGTTGCGGGCGGCGGACAGGCCCAGGCCCAGGACGCGACGTGTATCCGAGGGCTGGATGATGCCGTCGTCCCACAGTCGTGCGCTGGAATAGTAGGGATGCCCCTCGTGCTCGTACTGGGCGCGGATGGGGTCCTTGAACGCTGCCTCGTCCTCGGCGCTCCACTGACCGCCCTTGCGCTCGATGCCGTCGCGTCGAATGGTGGCCAGCACGCTGGCCGCCTGCTCGCCGCCCATGACCGAGATCCGGGCGTTGGGCCAGATGAACAGCAGGCGTGGGCTGTAGGCGCGACCGCACATGCCATAGTTGCCGGCACCGAACGAGCCGCCGATCAGTACTGTGAACTTGGGTACCGAGGCGGTGGATACAGCGGTCACCATCTTGGCGCCGTGGCGGGCGATGCCTTCGTTTTCGTACTTGCGGCCCACCATGAAACCGGTGATGTTCTGCAGGAACACCAGGGGGATGCCGCGCTGGCAGCATAGTTCGATAAAGTGCGTGCCCTTTTGCGCGGCTTCGGAAAACAGGATGCCGTTGTTGGCGATGATGCCTACCGGCATGCCATAGATGTGGGCGAAGCCCGTCACCAGCGTTGTGCCGAAACGGGCCTTGAATTCGTCAAAGGCCGATCCGTCCACGATGCGCGCGATGACTTCGCGCACGTCGTAGGGGTGGCGTGTGTCCTTGGGGATAATGCCGTTCAGTTCCTCGGGGTCATACAGCGGCTCGGCCCAGTCATTGGCCGGGGCGGGCGGCTTGGGCCGATTCAGCCGCGCCACTGTATCGCGCGCAAGGCGCAGCGCGTGGGTGTCGTTTTCAGCCAGATGGTCGGCGACGCCCGACAGGCGGGTGTGTACGTCGCCACCGCCCAAGTCCTCGGCTGATACTTCCTCGCCGGTCGCGGCCTTCACGAGCGGGGGGCCGGCCAGGAAAATCGTGCCCTGGTCGCGCACGATGATGGATTCGTCGCTCATGGCGGGGACGTAGGCGCCGCCTGCCGTGCACGATCCCATGACGGCCGCGATCTGGGCGATGCCCATGGACGACATGACCGCCTGGTTGTAGAAAATGCGCCCGAAGTGGTCGCGGTCGGGAAAGACCTCGTCCTGATTGGGCAGGTTCGCGCCGCCCGAGTCCACCAGATAGATGCAGGGCAGGCGGTTTTGCTGGGCGATTTCCTGTGCCCGCAGGTGTTTCTTGACCGTCAGGGGGTAATAGGTGCCGCCTTTCACGGTGGCGTCGTTGCACACGATCATGCATTCCACACCTGATACCCGGCCGATGCCCGTGATAATGCCTGCGCCCGGCGAGGCGTTGTCGTAGATATCCTGGGCGGCCAGGGGCGAGAGTTCAAGGAAAGGCGTGCCGGGATCCAGCAGGCACTCGACCCGTTCGCGCGGCAGCATCTTGCCGCGCGCGAGGTGCTTGGCGCGGGCGTGGTCGCTGCCGCCCTGGGCGGTCCGCGCGAGGTGTGCGCGCAGATCGTCGACCAGGATGCGCATGGCCTGGGCATTATCCTGGAAGTCTTGCGACCGGGGATTGATGCGGGAATCTAGAACGGGCATGTCGGTTCCTGGTAAGGCGGCCCGGGCCGTGCCCCGGGCCTTTGGGTTCAGATCATCTCGATGGCCAGGGCGACGGCCTCGCCCCCGCCGATGCACAGCGAGGCGATGCCGCGCTTGCCGCCGGTCTCGCGCAGCGCCCCGACCAAGGTGGTCAGCAGGCGGGCGCCCGATGCACCGATCGGATGGCCCAGGGCGGTTGCGCCGCCATGGATGTTCACCTTGTCATGAGGCAGATTGAGTTCCTTCATGGCGGCCATGGTGACCACTGCAAAGGCCTCGTTGATCTCGTACAGATCGACATCCTCGGCGCTCCAGCCGGTCTTTTTGAGCAATTTCTGGATGGCGCCGACCGGGGCGGTGGTGAACCATTCCGGTTCCTGCGAGTGCTGGGTATGGGCCACGATGCGTGCCAGGGGTTTTGCGCCGAGCTTTTCCGCTGACGAGGCGTTCATGACCACCATGGCCGATGCGCCGTCCGAGATCGAGGACGAGTTGGCTGCGGTCACTGTGCCGTCTTTCTTGAAGGCGGGTTTGAGGGTCGGAATCTTTTCCGGCATGGCCTTGAACGGCGCTTCGTCGGTATCGACCACCGTATCGCCCTTGCGGCTCGCAATGGTGACCGGCGCGATTTCCCACTTGAAGTGGCCACCCTCGCTGGCGGCGCGTGCGCGGCGCAGCGACTCTAGTGAGAATGCGTCCTGCTCTTCGCGGGTGAAGGTGTATTTTGACGCGCAGTCCTCGGCAAAGACCCCCATGGCCGTGCCACGCTGGTAGGCGTCTTCGAGACCGTCGAGTGCCATGTGGTCGTAGACCGTGGAATGGCCGTAGCGGTAGCCCTGGCGGCCGCGCAGCAGCAGATAAGGCGCATTGCTCATGCTTTCCTGGCCGCCGGCGATGACGATATTCGCGCTTTCGGCCTTGATGAGGTCATGGGCCAGCATGACGGCCTTCAGGCCCGAGCCGCAGACCTTGTGCAGGGTGCTGCATGGGACGCTGATCGGCAGGCCTGCGCCCAGCGCGGCCTGGCGTGCGGGTGCCTGGCCCTGGCCGGCCTGCAGCACATTGCCCATGATGACTTCGTCAACAGCCTCGCCTTTGATGCCTGCGCGCTCGACTGCGGCGCGAATGGCGATGGCCCCCAGTTGGTTGGCCGACAGGCTGGACAAACTGCCCATCATCCCGCCCATGGGTGTGCGGGCGACAGATACCAGAACGATAGGATCAGACATGTTGGACTCCTTCAATGATGTTCCTGACAGGTAAAGGGTAGGGATGCTGCCCCGGTTTTTGGTGCAGCCTTCTGGCATTATCGTACGGAAAGATGTCTTCGATGCGCCCGTTGGCCGCCCGCTGTCGGCACGCCTGCCACCATTGCGCCTCCAGCAGCTCGGCGTGGTGGGTCAAAAAGGCCTGACGCACGCGCGGATCGCCCAGCAGAAAGTGGCGGAATTCCTCGGGGAAAACATCATTCCGGCCGACCGGGTACCAGGGTTCGGCGGCGAGTTCGGCCTCCTCGTAGGGAGCCGGCGGGATGACGCGGAAATTCATTTCCGTCATGCGCTGGATCTCGTCATAGTCGTAGAACACGACGCGGCCCAGGCGCGTGAGGCCGAAGTTCTTGTACAGCATGTCGCCGGGAAAGATATTCGCCGCTGCGAGCTCGCGTATGGCCTGGCCGTACTGGCGCACCGCCGATTCCACGGCTGCATCCGAGGCGCGCGACAGGTACATGTTCAGTGGTGTCAGGCGCCGTTCGATGTAGACGTGACGGAACACAATTGCATCCGGGCCTTCCTCGATGAGGCTGGGAACCTGGTCGCGCAGCTCGGCCAGCAGGGCGTCCGAGAAGCGCCGGCGCGGCAATGCGACTTGGGAATATTCCCAGGTATCGGCCATGCGGCCGACGCGGTCGTGTTTTTTCACCAACTGGTATTTGTCGCGCACTGTGGCCGCGTCCATTCCGGGCTTTGCAATCCGGTCACGGATCAGCTTGAAGACATAGGGGTAGGACGGCAGTGTAAAGACCACCATCACCATGCCCGGGATGCCCGGTGCCGTGTCGAAGGCATCGCGCGAGTGTGACAAGTGATGCAGAAAATCCCTGTAGAACAGGGTCTTGCCCTGTTTTTGCAGGCCCAGCGTGGTGTAGATCTCGGCCTTGGGTTTGCGCGGGAAAAGTGAATTCAGGAACTCCACGTAGGCGGCCGGCGCCTCCATATCGACCAGGAAATACGCCCGGGTGAAGCTGAACAGTGTGCTTAGGTCGTCGCTGGAGGACAGCAGCGCATCGATCTGAACGTGGCCCGCAGGCGTGTGCAGCAGGGCGATGGCAAAGGGGTAAATAGCGGTCTGATTGATCAGGCGCCCCACGATGTAGGCGCCCTTATTGCGAAAGAACAGGGTGTTGAGCACCTGGATCTGGCAGTCGGGCGCCAGGCGCTCGCTGGTGTCGCGTGGCAGGGTCTGGCGCAGTTGGCGCACCGCCATGCGGGCGAGCTTGCGCGTATCTGCGGGCAGGTCGGCGTAGGGGGCGGCCAGCCCGAAATCCGCCACCATGCGTATCAGGCAAGGTTCCAGGCCCTCGTCCAGCGGGTAGTAGGCGCGGTACGAGGGCTGGGTGCTGTCGATGTATTCGGTGGCGATGGCCGGCCGTACAAAGATGAAATCGTTATTGAAGTAGTTGCGGTGCAGGATGCGGCACGAGACCGAGTTGAAGAAGGTTTCGGCGCATTCGGGCTGGCGGTGGTCGGCCAGCAGCGCAACGTAGCAAGTCTTGGCCGCCTGCCAGAACTGCAGCTGGGCCTCGGTCAGGTCGGTGGCAGCCGAGGCGCCGGCGGGACTTGCGTCGCTGCCGCGCAGCACGCTGGTCAGCGCCGTGGTGCATTCGTGTACCCGTGTATCGTAGTACTCGATGCGCTCGCGCGCCAATTGCTGGATGCCATGCCAGTTGCCCGATTCGAACAGGGCCTTGGCGCGTTGCGCACCGTAGCGAAACAGCGAGTAGTGGCGATCGAAGCCCGCGAGAATCATGCGGGCCACGTCATCGGGCGAACGGCCGCGCGGTGCCCGCGGCTCGATGTGCTGGTGATCGCCCCAATGGCTCATGACGCCGGTTGCTAGGCGGTTTCGTTGAACAGTTCGCGGCCGATCAGCATGCGGCGGATTTCGCTGGTGCCCGCGCCGATTTCATAGAGCTTGGCATCGCGCCACAGGCGGCCGGTGGGGTAATCATTGATGTAGCCGTTGCCGCCCAGGATCTGTATCCCCTCGCCCGCCATCCAGGTGGCTTTTTCCGCGCTGTACAAAATGATGGCGGCGCAGTCCTTGCGGACCTGGCGCACGTGGTCGCTGCCCAGGCGGTCCAGGTTCTTGCCCACGGTATAGCAGAACGCCCGGCTGGCCTGCAGGGTGGTGTAGAGGTCGGCGAGCTTGGCCTGGATCAACTGGAATTCGCCGATGGCCTGGCCGAATTGCTTGCGCTCGTGCACATAGGGAACGACCACGTCCATGACGGCCTGCATGATGCCCAGGGGGCCGGCGGCCAGCACCGCGCGTTCGTAGTCCAGGCCGCTCATCAGGACCCGGACCCCGCCGTTGAGTTGGCCCAGGATGTTTTCCTCGGGCACCTCGCAGTCCTGGAAGACCAATTCGCCTGTGTGGCTACCGCGCATCCCCATTTTGTCGAGCTTCTGGGCAGCCGAGAAGCCCTTGAAGCTTTTTTCGACAATGAAGGCGGTGATCCCGCGCTGGCGCGCCTGCGGATCGGTCTTGGCATAGACGACCATGGTGTCGGCATCCGGGCCGTTGGTGATCCACATCTTTGAGCCGTTCAGCACATAGCGGTCGCCACGCTTTTCCGCGCGCAGGGCCATGCTGACCACATCCGAGCCCGCACCCGGTTCGCTCATGGCCAATGCACCGACCTGCTCGCCCGAGATCAGCCCGGGCAGGTATTTTTGTTTTTGTGCCTCGGTGCCGTTGCGGTGGATCTGGTTGATGCACAGGTTCGAGTGGGCACCGTAGGACAGTGCGATCGAGGCGCTGGCGCGCGAAATTTCCTCCATCGCGATCATATGGGCCAGATAGCCCAGGTTCGCACCGCCGTACGCCTCGGACACGGTCACACCCAGCAGCCCCAGGTCGCCGAATTTGCGCCAAAGATCCATGGGGAACTGGTCGTCCCGGTCTGCTGCGGCCGCGCGCGGTGCAATTTCGGCCTGCGCGAAGTCGCGTACGGCATCGCGCAGCATGTCCAGGTCCGAGCCAAGTTCAAAATTCAAGCCGGGCAGATTCATGTGGGTCTCCAACGGGTTAAGGGCTTATTTTTACATGACGTTTACGTAAACGTCAATTAGTGACGCCCCGCTTTTCCAGCAGGGCGAGGCATTCACGTTCCTGCTCGCAGATTTCGCGCAGCGTGAGTTCCAGGTCGCGGCGTTGTTGCTCCAGTTTCCGGCGGTGCGTGTGCAGGACTTCGGCATAGTGCTGCAACTGCGCGGTGGTGCTGGCGTCCGGCTCGTCGTACATATTGATCAGGTTCAGGATCTCGGATAACTGCAGCCCCAGACGTCGCCCGCGTAGCGCGAGCTTCAGGCGGGTGCGGTCCCTGGGCCGATAGATCCGGTTGCGCCCGTCGCGCTCAGGGTTCAGGATGCCCTGATCCTCGTAATATCGGATGGTGCGCGGCGTGATCGAGAACTCGCGCGAGAGCTCGGAGATGGTCCAGGTCGCTGGGTGCATGGCGGGTGAGCACTTTACGTTAACGTCAATGATGATGCCATAATACGTAAAACCCGCAAGGGTGTGGAGAAGAATCATGAATCTGAACGAAAGCCGACTGGTGTATCCATGGGATGACGCCCTGCCCGAACCGGGGCGCGCGGTAGGGGTTGCGGATGGGGTGTACTGGATCCGCATGCCGCTGCCTTTTGCCCTGGACCACATCAATCTATGGCTGCTGCGCGATGAAATCGACGGGCGCACGGGCTGGACGGTGGTCGATACCGGTGTGGCTCGCGACGAAGTGCGCGCGCTGTGGGAGCAGGTCTTCGAGCATGTGCTCGACGGCCTGCCTGTGCTGCGTGTCGTGGTGACGCATATGCATCCGGATCACGTCGGGCTTGCGCACTGGTTGTGCGAACGCTGGCAGGCGCCGCTGTGGATGACCATGACGGACTACGCGGTGGCCCGCATGTGGGCCCGGCCACCCGACAAAGGCGCCGGGGCCGGCGGGCCGACGGGCAACGCAGCGGTACAGCATTTTGCGCAGCATGGTCTGACCGACCCCGAAGCCCAGGAGCAGATCCGCAGCCGCGAGGGCTATTATTCCTCACTGGTGCCCGATATGCCCCGCAGTTTCCACAGGCTGCTGCACGGGCATGAACTGCAGATCGGCGGACGCGGCTGGCGCGTGATCACGGGCTACGGCCACGCGCCCGAACACGCCTCATTGCATTGCGAACCGCTGGGGGTATTGATCGCCGGCGACATGGTATTGCCACGCATTTCCACCAATATCAGCGTGTTCGATATCGAGCCTGAAGGCAACCCCCTGCCGCTGTACCTCGATTCGCTGCGCGAGTACGACACATTGTCCGAAGACACCTTGGTATTGCCCTCGCACGGTAAGCCGTTTCGCGGCCTGCACGAGCGCATCGCCCAGCAGCACGCCCATCATGCAGAACGCCTGGCCGAGTTGCTGGCCGCCTGCAGCGAGCCGTCCAGCGCGATGGACGTTGTTCCGGTCCTGTTCCGGCGCAAGCTCGATATGCACCAGTTGTCCTTCGCCATGGGCGAGGCCATCGCGCACCTGCACGCCTTATACTTTGAAGGAAAACTGCGCCGCAGCGTCGATGCGCAGGGCATCTATCGTTTCCAGCGCGTCTGAGCGCCGGAGGCTTTTACACTTCGGGCCATCATGCATTCATCCAGGAACCATATCGATACCCTGCTCCAGCACACGGGCGCCGCCCAGCTGGATCCGGAAACTGAAAGCGGCCCGGTGGCCATGCCCTCAATGCGCACCAGCACGGTGCGCTTTGCGAATCTGGCCGCGCTGGATCGCGCCCAGCGTGCAAAGATGACGGGCGAGCGCGGAGTGACCTACGGGCGCGTCGGCCTGCAGACCCATGAGGCCTTCGAGCAAATGCTTTGCGAACTCGAAGGGGGCGAGCGGGCGTTCCTGGCGCCCTCGGGCCTGGCTGCGATCAGCGTGGTGCTGCTGGCCTTGCTGAATTCGGGCGATCATGTTCTGGCGGCCGATTCGGTCTATGGCCCGGTACGTTATCTGGACAAAACCATCCTGGGCCGCATGGGTGTACCGGTGACGTACAGCCGTGCAACGCCCGATGCACTGCAGGCAGCACTGCTCCCGGAAACCCGGGTCCTGTACCTGGAGTCCCCCGGGTCCTTGTTGATGGAAATGCTGGATCTGCCGGCTCTGACCGCCTGGGCGCACGAACGCGGCCTGGTGGTGGTGGCCGACAATACCTGGGGATCGGGCTATGTGTACCGGCCGCTCGAACTGGGGGCGGATGTTTCGGTCATTGCCGCCACCAAGTACCTGGGCGGTCATTCCGACCTGATGATGGGCGGTGCCGTGGCGCGCGACTCTGATCTGTGCCGACGCATTGGCGAGACCCACTATGCCCTGGGGTATACGGTCAGTGCGGACGATGTCTGGCTGGGCCTGCGCGGTGCGCGCACGCTGGGCATCCGGATGCGGCAATGCGCAGCCAATGCGATGCGGATCTGCGAGTTCCTGTCCGGGCGGCCCGAGGTCTTGCAGATTTTCCATCCCGCCTGGCCGGACGATCCTGGCCATGCTCTATGGCAACGCGACTGCACGGGGTCCAACGGCCTGATGTCCGTGGCGCTGGACATGGACGGTGCCCGTACGCGGCGGCTGGTGGATGCACTGACGCTCTTTGGTATCGGATATTCATGGGGGGGCTATGAAAGCCTGGTGACGGTGGGCGATACCGGCGCCCTGGCTGCGCACAGCTACTGGGCGCGCCTGGGCGACGAACGCCTGCGGGACGACAGCGTCATCCGCCTGCATATCGGGCTCGAAGACCCGCGCGATCTGATCGCCGACCTGACGCAAGCCTTCGAGATTTCCCGGGAGGAATAAGGCGCCGCGCGGCGTATTCCGTTTTCACATCAAGCGTGAACGCGAAGGTGAAGCGCAGACATTACAGGCGTAAGGCAAGCGAAGCCGACAAAGTGCACGTTTGATGTGGAAATGGAATTATTTTGCCGTCTGGCCCAGGGCCTGCTTCAGCAGCTTGTCGGCCTCATCTATGGCGCCCTGATAGCTGCCTGTCATCGAGGGCGAAGTCAGATAGCGGCCGTTCACTGCGATGCTGGGTGTGGCCTCGACACGGTAGGTCTTGGCCAGTTCGTTGGCATGCATGACCTTGGCCTTTACGCCGAATGAATTGAACACATCCTCGAATGCTTTGCGGTCCAGGCCTTGTTCGGCCACCCAGTCCAGGATGGCATCGGCCTGGAACATGCGTTTGTGCTCGTCGTGGATGGCATGGAAAACCTTGGGGTGCAGATCGGTGCGATCCATGGCTTCCAGAGAGTAATAGAGCTTTTGCAGGTCTTCCATGCTGGCATTGAAGGCTACTGGTACCGGCTGCAGCACGACATTTTCGGGGAAGGTCTTGGCCCATTTTTCGATCATGGGTTCGATCGCGGCGCAATGCGGACAGGTGTAGGCAAAGAATTCCAGCACCTCGATCTTGCCTTGCGTATCGGACGGCTGGGCCGGATCCAGCGTGATGTACGGCGTATTCGCTGCGGACGCGCTGGTGCCGAGCAATGCGGCGGTCGCCAGGACAATGCCGGGCAGAAGGCGGGAAATCAGGCTTTTCATGACGGGTGCTCCTTTGTACGAGTGGTTCAGGGGCGGATGACGGTGGACTCGATCTTGTTTTCGCCCAGTATGCTGCGTGCGCGATTCATCTCATCTATCCCTTTGAACGGACCGACGCGCACTCGGTTCCATGTGGTGCCATTGGATTGGGCCTGCTCAATGCGTACCGGCAGGCCAAGCATCAGCACGCGTGCGTGCATGGCCTCGGCCTCGTCCCGGGAACGAAAGGCCCCAGCCTGCAAATAATAAATCGTTTGTGTGCCTGGGGCAGGTGCCTGGGCAGCCGTCGGGCTGGAGGCGGGTGCGTTGGCCGGTGCAGGCTGGGCAGGCGCCGCCGGTGGCGTATCGGACCCACCCAGTTTCGCAATCAGCTTGCCAATGTCGTCGGATAGGGGGGTCCCCTGTGGCTTGGCCTGGGGCGCAGGCCCTTCGGGCGGAAGGGTGGCCTGAACGTTGCCCGGCAGGGTGCCGGCCGCGCCGTCGGGCCCGTACAGCCCGATATTCGGGTCCGGAGCGTTCTTTGCATCGGGCAGCAACGTTTGCGGCGCGCTGCGGCTGGCCTTGTCGGCAAACGGCATGGGTGCCTGGGTGACGAACAGCGCGACCGCCACGGCTGCGGCCACGCCCAGCACCATGCCGATAATCAGTGCGAACCAGGCCCCTGAACGTGGGGACGAACGGCGTTTACGTGTCGCCATATCTACATCCTTTGTGGGGCACTGACCCCCAGCAAGCCGAGCCCGTTTGAAATCACCTGGGCGGTGGCCTTGGCCAGACGCAGGCGCGCATTGCGCAGCGCATCATCGTCGACCAGAATGCGCTCGGCGTTGTACCAGGCATGGAAGTCGGCCGCGCAGTCGCGCAGCCAGAAAGCCAATTGGTGCGGTGCGAGTTCGAGCGCTGCCTGCGTCAGCACGCCCGGATACTCCGCCAGCCGCTGTAGCAGGGCAATTTCGCTGGGCGCCGTCAGGCTGGATGGATCCATCTGATCCACGCGCTCAACACCATCGGCATATTGGCTGAGCAGGGAATGGATACGCGCATGTGCGTACTGGATATAGTAGACCGGGTTTTCCTCGCTATGCGAGAGTGCCAGATCCACATCAAAGACGAACTCCGAATCCGCGCGGCGCTGGGCCAGAAAAAAGCGCACGGCGTCACGCCCGACCCAGTCGATCAGGTCGCGCAGCGTAACGTAGCTGCCGGCGCGTTTCGAGATCTTGACCTCTGCGCCATCGCGCATGACGCGCACCATCTTGTGCAGCACGTAGGCCGGGAAGTCCTTGGGAATGCCCAGCCCCAGTCCCTGCAGCCCTGCGCGTACACGGGCAATCGTCCCATGGTGATCGGTACCCTGTATGTTGATGGCCTGGTGAAAGCCGCGCTCCCATTTGGAGACGTGATAGGCCACATCCGGCACAAAATACGTGTAGCCGCCATCGGTTTTGCGCATCACGCGATCTTTGTCGTCGCCTGTGCCCAGTTCCGTGGTGCGCAGCCATAGCGCGCCTTCGTGCTCGTAGGTGTGACCGGCGTCGATCAGCGCCTGAACGGTTTTCTCGACGCGGCCGCTGGTATAGAGCGAGCTTTCCAGATAGTAATTGTCGAACTTCAGATCGAAAGCCTGCAGGTCCAGATCCTGCTCGTGCCTCAGGTAGGCGACTGAAAAGCGCCGGATGGCGTCCAGATCGTCGATGTCACCGGCCGCCTGGATGGGCGGGCCGTCCGATGCCTGGACGCTCGCCCCGGCGAGGTAATCGCGGGCGATGTCCTGGATATAGTCGCCCTTGTAGCCGTCCTCGGGGAAATCCGGGGAATCCGGCCCAATGCCGCGTGCGCGCGCCTGCACGCTGATCGCCAGTTTGTGGATCTGATTGCCTGCGTCGTTGTAATAGAACTCGCGCGTCACCTGGGCGCCCTGCGCGGCAAACAGCCGGCAGATCGTATCACCCAGCGCCGCCTGCCGGGCGTGGCCCACATGCAGCGGGCCCGTCGGGTTGGCCGACACGAACTCGACCATGACCTTGTCGGTGTTTGCCGGTCGATGGCCGAAATGTTCGGCCTCGCGCGCGATCGCATCGAGCACGGCCTGGTGCGCCTGCGGCGTCAGGCGGAAATTGATGAAACCGGGGCCGGCGATCTCGGCCTGCTGGATCAGGGCCTTTGCAGCCGGATCGGCGCCAATGGCGGCCACCAACTGCTGCGCGAGTTCGCGCGGATTGCGCCTGGCCGCCTTGGCCAGTTGCATGGCGACGTTCGTGGCGACATCGCCATGCGCGGCGATCTTGGGGCGCTCGAGCGTGATCTCGGGCCGGGCATCGGGAAGGATGCCGGCCAGTGCGGACTGAATAAGGGACGTGAGCTGTACGTGGTGCTCTGGAAGCATAAAAGGCGGATACGAGAATAAAAAGCGGCCAAACGCCGCATGGCGCGGGGCGCCAAAGGTACAAGCGTCAATGATAGCGTGATTTGGTGGGACTCGTACGAGGTGGGGGCTTGTCGGTTTCACGTATCACAAAAACCCGAATTGACCATCAGGGTTCTCACCGGCTTTGTGACGGGGGATCAGTCCCTATAATTCCTTTGGTAGGGGCTTCGCCCCTCGTCCTCAAACAACTCGCTATACTGATCCGAACCCCTCGCCATCCCAGACAAAGACCGTGCAATCATCCCAGGACATCCGTCAAATCAGCGTCATCGGTGCGGGCACGATCGGTGCCGGCTGGACCACGTTATTTCTGGCCCACGGGCTGAGCGTCACCTTGCATGATCCCGGGCCCGACGCCGAGGCCCTGGCCCGCAAATTCGTCGAGCAGGCCTGGCCTGCCCTGGTCTCCCTGGGCGTTACCGGCCCCGCCATTCCCTGGTCGGCCTTGCATTTCGAGCCGGATCTCGAAAAATCCGTGGCCAATGCCGATTTTGTGCAGGAAAACGCCCCCGAGCGCGAAGCATTCAAGATCGACCTGTATGCTCGTATCGATGCTGCCGCACCGGCGCACGCGATTCTGGCTTCCAGCACCTCCGGCCTGCACATGAGCCGCCTGCAAAGCCGCTGCGCCCACCCCGAACGTTGTGTGGTGGGCCACCCGTTCAATCCGCCGCATCTGATCCCCCTGGTCGAGGTGGTCGGCGGCGATCAGACATCATCCGATACCATTGATCGTGCCATGGCGTTCTACCGCCGGATTGGCAAACGCCCGATACGGGTGAACAAGGAAGTCACGGGCCACGTCGCCAACCGCCTGCAGGCGGCTGTATGGCGCGAGGCCATCTATATGGCGGCTCAGGGCGTTGCCTCGGTCGAGGACATTGATACGGCCATGACCGAAGGCCCAGGCCTGCGCTGGTCCATTTTTGGGCCGCACATGACGTTCAACCTGGGGGGTGGACAAGGTGGCATGGGCCATTTTCTGGATCAGTTCACCGGCCCCATGAAAACCTGGTGGGACGATCTGGGCGAGGTCACGCTGGATGACGCCACCCGCACATTGCTGCTGGAAGGCCTGGCTCAGGCTAGCCACGAGCGCAGCATCAGCGAACTGGCCCGCGAGCGCGACGAAACGCTGCTGCGTGTGCTGAAGGCCAAAAAACGCCCCAATTCCTGAGTAAATTTTTCAAGTCACCAAGTTCGGCCTGTAGGAGCCAGCACCATGAAGCAAGCCAAGAAAGTCATCATTACCTGTGCCGTCACGGGTTCGATCCACACCCCGACCATGTCGCCGTACTTGCCGATCACCCCCGATGAAATCGCCAAGGATGCCGTGGCCGCAGCCGAGGCCGGCGCCGCCATGCTGCACCTGCACGCGCGCGACCCGCAAACGGGCATGCCCCGCCAGGATCCGAAGCTATTCAATCAGTTCCTGCCCGTCATCAAAAGCCAGACCGATGCCATCCTGAACATTACGACCGGTGGCGGCCTGGGCATGACCCTCGAGGAACGCCTGGCGCCCGCCAAAGTCGCGCAGCCCGAGGTCGCCTCGATGAACATGGGTTCGTTCAACTTCAACATTTCGGGTGCGGCGGGCAAGATCGACGAGTTCAAGTACGACTGGGAAAAGCCCTATCTGGACATGACCAAGGATTTCATCCTGTCGAATACCTTTGCCCAGATCGAGCGCGGGGTGCAGGAACTTTCCGCAGCCGGGACACGCTTCGAGTTTGAATGCTATGACGTCGGACATCTGTACAACGTCGCCCACTTTGCCGATCGGGGCCTGATCAAGCCGCCGTTCTTTTTGCAGTGCATCTTTGGCATTCTGGGCGGCCTGGGCCCGGATCATGAAAACCTGCTGCACATGCGCACCATCGCCGACAAGCTTTTCGGCAATGACTACTATCTGTCGGTGCTGGCGGCCGGGCGGCATCAAATGCCTTTTGTCACCCTCAGCGCCATCCTGGGCGGCAACGTACGGGTCGGCCTCGAAGACAGCCTGTATCTGTCCAAGGGCAAGCTCGCCACATCGAACGCCGATCAGGTGGCGAAAATTCGCCGTATCCTTGAGGAATTGTCGCTGGACATCGCCACCCCCGAGGAGGCGCGCGCCATGCTGCAGACCAAGGGCAAGGACAACGTCGCCTTCTAAACACACTCTTCATACCAACCTTTTCTTGGCCGGCAGGCCGATACTTCGACGGGGATTCTTATGAAATTACGTACTCTTGCTCTCGCCTTGACTGCCTTGGGCCTGGGCTTTGCCGGCCCGAGCCAGGCTGATGGTTTTTCTGACGACGTCATACGCATCGGTTTCATCACCGACCTGTCCGGCGTATATGCCGATGTGGACGGCAAGGCCGGGGCTGACGTGATCCAGAGGGCCATCGACGAGATTGGTGGCGAAATCAACGGTACCAAAGTCGAGTTTCTGGTGGCCGACCACCAGATGAAGGCCGACATCGCCTCGGCGCGTGCGCGTGAATGGTTTGACCAGCAGGGCCTGGACATGTTGGTGGGGGGCACCAACTCGGCCACCGGCCTGGCCATGGCCGCCGTGGCTGCCGAAAAAAAGAAACCCTTCATCGCTGTGGGTGCGGGCACCACTCAGCTGACCAATGAGCAGTGCACTCCATACACGGTGCACTATGCCTACAACACCGAGGCATTGGCTCGCGGGACCGGCCTGGCTGTGGTCGAGGAAGGGGGCAAGACCTGGTTTTTCCTGACCGCCGACTATGCATTTGGCCATTCCCTGGAACAAAACACGGCCAAGGTGGTCAAGGAAGCCGGTGGCAAGGTGCTGGGCGAGGTGCGCGCACCGCTGGCCACGGCCGATTTCTCGTCCTTTCTGCTACAGGCCCAGTCATCGGGCGCCCAGATCCTGGGGCTGGCCAATGCGGGTGGCGACACGATCAATTCCATCAAGACCGCCAAAGAGTTCGGCGTCACCGATTCCATGAAGTTGGCCGGGCTGCTGATGTTCGTCTCCGATATCCATGCCCTGGGCCTGGAAAATGCCGGCGGCCTGTACCTGACCGCGCCTTGGTACTGGAACCAGGATGATGAGGCAAAGGCCTGGTCCCAGAAATTCATCGACAGGAACGGTCGCGCCCCGACCTGGGTACAGGCAGGCGACTATTCGGCCGCCCGTACGTATCTTGAGGCGGTCAAGGCAACCGGCACCGATGATGGCGACACCATCATGAAATACCTCAAGTCGCACAAGATCAACGATATGTTCGTCAAGGGCGGCTATGTTCGCGCAGACGGCCTGATGATGCACGACATGAAACTGGTGCAGGTCAAGCAGCCGAACGAGTCCACGGCGCCATGGGACTACTACAAGACCCTGCGGAACCTGCCTGCGGAATCGGTGTACGGCCCCCTGTCCAATTCGACTTGCGCGCTGACCAAGTCATGAGCAGCCCCCGGCTATTCGATTCGGCCTGCATGCAGGGCCGCAAGGTCCTGATTACTGCCGGGGCGAGCGGCCTGGGCCTCGAAATGGCCAAGCTGTTTTTGGCCACCGGGGCGCGGGTCTTCATCTGCGATATTGATGAAGGCGCCGTAGAGCAGGCCCGCGCGCAGTTGCCGCAGGCCGGGGCCATGGTTGCCGACGTGTCGGACGAAGACAGCGTTGCCCGCTTGTTCGATCAGGCCACAGCGTATTTGGGTGGGCTGGATGTACTGATCAACAACGCTGGGGTTGCGGGCCCGACGGGCTACGTCGAGACCCTCAGCAAAAAGGACTGGGACCGCACGCTGGCGGTCAATATCACCGGGCAGTTCCTCTGTGTGCGCCTGGCAGTCCCATTGCTGAAGGAATCGTCTGCGGGGGTGATCATCAATCTGTCCTCGGCGGCCGGCCACTTGGGCTTTGCCGGGCGTTCGCCCTACTCGGCTTCCAAGTGGGCGGTGGTCGGCTTCACCAAAACCCTGGCCATCGAGCTGGGCGCGGCGGGTATACGGGTCAACGCCATCCTGCCGGGTGCCGTGGATGGCGATCGCATTCGCGCGGTGATCGACGCCAAGGCCCAAACATTGGGGGTTCCGGTGGATGAATTGACCAGTACCTACACCAATATGGCGTCGCTAAAGCGCATGGTGACGGCGCAGGACATTGCCAACACGGCCTTGTTCGTAGCCAGCGATGCCGCGGCCAATGTGACTGGTCAGGCGCTGGCGGTCGATGGCCACACCCAGGCGCTGAGTTAGGAATACCAGACGCAGGCGCCATGCCGGGTATCCATCCTGCATGGCGCCTGTGGCTGCCTAGATCGGCGGCAAGCCCAGTGCCTCTTCGAGCCACTGGCCGTAGCCCTGCATATCGACCTCGCCGACTTCGCTGCCTGATGCCAGGCGCCAGTGATCGACGCGTTGGATGTAGCGCTCGAACGCCCGGCGCTGCTCGTCGCCCAGGCTGGGATGTCGGCCCTGGGTCGTGGTGGTCGACAGGCCTCGGCTGTCCTGAATGGATCGATCACCGTCCAGCAGGCGCGACGCGGTACCGCGCTCATCGTGCAGGATGGGCAGGCTGACCGCCCGGTCGGTGTCGCTCGGGTCATCAAAGGCTACGCCGGCGGCGCGCGCCTGCCACAGCATCCAGTTCAGGGTGATGTCCGACAGATCGCCGCGCCGCAGCGCTTGTTGTTGCGTGTCGAACAGAACCCCGCCACCGATATCGGCATGGGCGCCAATAAAGGGGGCCTCGACCGTATTCCAGTGTTCCTGGGGGCTGGCCGAGACCAGCGGGAACAGCACCCGCCGCTCATTCAGCGCGATGGCATGCGCCACCCATTGCCATGCAGCGGAAATACCGAGGTCGTAGCCCGCGTTATTGATGCCCAAGAGGCCGAATTGGGCGACGGTATCGAACAGCCCCATGAAGCGCAGTGATACACACAGGCCGATGGTACCGCGCTGCGGATCCTCGTACGAGAACCAGCCGTCCTGGGTGTGGCGCGTAATTTCGTTGGCAAAATGGCGCGCCAGGGCCGCACCACGTGAAAAACCCAGAATATCGATGGGGGTCGTCCGTGCCGTGCGGGCGGCGTCAGACAGCGCATTCATCAGGGACAGCCATTGTGTGCGCACGGTCTGGCCGGCCTTCCAGGCCGTCAGTGCATCCCAATCGATGTATGCCTCATTTCCGGGCCCGGAATGGTAGAACACCGGGCCGTCGCGGTAGTACTGGCTCAGTTTCCAGATATTGCTGTTGGTTTGCCGATCATTGCGCGTGCCGTCGAAGGCCATCAGCAGCAGACCCAGCGGATCGACATAGCGTGCGGGCTGTTGGGCGGCGTAGCCCAGTGCCTGGTGGCCCGGCAACGGCCCCAGCGGATCTGGTTCCAGATACTGCATGGCCTGCGGCATGTAGGTGCGAAAGATATTGTCGTGCCAGCCTGTGGCCGCATCGTAGATCTGGCCCGGCAGGCGCAGATCCAGATTCAGGTCGCCCTGGATTTTTTCCGCCGCACCACCTGGCGTGTAATCCGCCAGCCAGCGTACGGCCTGACGGCTATCGGTAACCATGCGCGGGGCGCCCAGCAGATCCGCATGAACGGCAAAAAGCTGTGGGCCGCCCTCGCCCCAGTCGATGATGCCCACGGGCACCTCATGGGCGTAAATATAGCGGCGCGTCACCTGTATGCCCCCTGTGTCCGACGCGGCGGCACGCCCTTCGGCCACCACCCGGTTACCCAGGTACAGCAGTTCGGTCGCCGAGTTCGGTGTACGCCGCCTGATCTGGTGGCCGAAGGCATTGTGCGTATAGCTTGCGATCAGCCGGCCCGCCCTGTGCACCTGGGTCAGGCGGCGTTGCGGACCATAGCTCAGGTCCAGGCCCTGGGTGGTATTTGGCAGGCCCGAGGCATCGCGCCCTACCTGGGGGCGATGCCCGGCCGGCAGGCTGCGCGCCGCCAGCGCGCCGTCGCCCGACCAGGCCAGCCATTCCGGAACCTTTGCTACGGTGCCTTCCGTGTCCCGCAGGCGGACCTGACCGTGCGTCCCGATCAGGCGCGATGAGGAGTCATAGGCATGATGCCAGGCGCGACTGAATCCAGCCTCGGGCATGTCGTGGCGGGTATGCAGGACCCGGCCGTGCGCGTCGTGGCCCCGTCGTGCCGCCCATAGCGGGGTATCGTCGCGGCTGAGGATCAAGGTGTCCGTCCGACCTTGTGCATCGGCATAGGTGCCCAGGTGCAAACCGTTGCCGTAGCGGTAACCGGGCAGGCCGGGGATCTGACGGATAACGGGATGCATGGCTCCTGACGGCGCTTCCCAGACGATGGTCTGCAGACGTGCGCCCTCGGCCCATTCGTAGTGCAGGGCGCCGCCTTCGGGCAGCGTGTGCCGGATCATTCGATGCTGCGGATCGTACTCGAAGGACTCGGTGTATTCCAAAGCCGCCTGCGACGCGTGTGCGGGCCGCTGGACCCGGCGATGTGTCAGGCGCCGGTGGGGACCATATCGCCGGGTTTCGGTTTCAAAGGGATGGCGGATGGCCGTCAGCAGGCGCCCGCGCCAGGACAGGCCCGTGCGCCGGGTGATCTGCCCACGCTGAGCGTCCAGGCGGATCGGTCGGCCTTGGGCGTCGTAGGCAATGGCCAGGCGATCGCCATTGGCATACTCAATCCGCGTCGGCAGACCCTGGCGATCGAAGTGTGTGCGGGTTTGGCCTGTCAGTGCCGATTCCCATGCGATGCGCCGACTGTCGGCATCGTAGTCCATCGCCAGGTCGGGCCAGCCCTGGCCGCCCGTCTCGATCCGTGCGATGTGCCCGATATCATCCCGGGCGATGCGGGTGCCATTGATTTCTGTCAGGCGCCCCTGGGCGTCGTATTGCGCCCGCGTCCCTGGCGCCGGGCATCCTGGGCATGGCGCCCCCTCGGCATTGAGCAGGACGTAGCGCTCGCCCGCGACGGCATATGTGAAATCCGATATCTGGCCTGATCCGTGACGCACACGGGTGCGGCCATGGCTTGTGGGTGTGACCGGGCTCAGGTACTCGATATCCAGGCCCCCCGTGCCCTCCTGCCCGGGCGTACCGGTGCTGCTGCGTATGACGCGCGCCTGGGCGTCGTAGGCCCAGCTTCGGATGCGCAGGCTGCGCCCGTCGGGGCTGCGCAGCACAATACCGGTCAGTGCATGGCGGTTGCCCGACTGCCAGGCCGGCTCGTACAGATAGTGGCGTTGCATGCCGTCGGGCCGTGTGACGTGGCTGAGCCTGGCATGCGCGCTGTGCCCGGTGTGTTCGTAGTGGTAGGTAAAGCGCCCGGCGGGCGTGTCGGCGTGCTGCAGACGCGGGTGTGGGCCCGTGGTGTCATAGGCCAGCCGGATGGACTGTGGCCCCTGAGCGATGGACGAGATTGCCCCGATCAGGGGCGGATCGGTCTGGCGCGTCAGCACGATGTCGCGCGTACCGGGCGCCTGTATGCGGCCCAGGCCCCCGTTCCGATCGAAGGCCAGTGCCGTGCCGTCGGGCCAGACCCAGCGGTACCCGGGCCCCTCGGCGTGCAGGGTGCCGCTGCCGTCGGGAACCGAGGCGCCTGTCATCCGGTCAAAACGAATGCGATGTCCGTTGGCCTGAACGATGTGCCACTGGCCGTTGCGCAGGATCAGACGGCTGTCGATGGCCAGTTGCCAGCCCGGGCCCAGTACGCCGCTGCGCGGATCCATGGCGTTGTAGACCCGTGCCAGTGCGGGAAAGGCCCCATCGCGGCGCGCAGGCAGGTCCAGTTCGTACTGGAATTTGTTGCCGCTGGCGAGGTGTACGGGGTTGCCGATCCCCAGGTTAAGTTGGGGTTCGGCGCCTGGAAAGTTCGCCGCACCGCCCTGGGCGCAAGGCGAACTGTGTACGGGCGGCCGGCATGTGCCCTGCGCGGAAACGGTCGTGGGGCTGGCGGCCAGTAGGGCAAGCGCGGCGAGGGCGCCAATGGCGCTGTAGACGAATGGGATGGGCATGGGCTCTGATCCATGGGCAACCCGGGTATCTTCGCGCTTGGCGAGGGTTTGAAGTTCGGTTAATGTATCAACATATCCAACGAGGAAAACCGCATATGCTCATTCTCTTTCAATGCAAGTCGGCTGCCGAAGTCCTGATGTACGGGCAACACGCCTATCCAATCCTTCAGGCTGCAGGCAAGCAGTTCGACGACGGCGTGCTGCCCGAGCGCGGGGTGATTACCCGGGCGCAGCTCGACGCGGCCATTACTGGGATCGAGCACGTCGTGGCATACGATGGGGGGCACGAGGTCGCCGGTGATACCAACGACCACGACGAGGTCGCAGAACATCCGATCTCTCAGACGGTCAGCTTTCGCCGGCGCGCATGGCCATTGCTGACCATGCTGCGCCTGGCGCGTGAAAAGGGCGAGGACGTCACCTGGGGGCCCGCGCCCATCTGGTGACGCCGATAGCCGCGCGCCTCAGGCTGCGACGGTGTCGCGGGCGCGATCCTTTTGTGCTGCGGCCTGGCGGTTGAAGGCGCTCAGGATCGCCAGGAACGAAGACGTCACGATGTCTTCGTGGATACCCACACCAAAGCCGTTCGGGGAATCGCCGATGCGCATCTCGATATACGAGGCCGCGCGCGTATCGGTGCCCGTGCCGATCGCATGTTCCTGGTAGTCCATGACCTTGGTATCGATCCCGATTGCATCGATGAAGGCCGAGATCGCACCGTCGCCCTGGCCGGTCAGGTGCCGCACTTCGCCTTCGAACTCGACTTCGACTTCGATCGAGAACTGCTTGTGCGCGTCGGATTTCTGGCTGCCGGTGATCCGATGGCGTACCAGTTTCCACGGGGCCTGTCGTGTCAGGTATTCGGTTTCAAAGATATCGTAGACGTCCTTGGGGGTGACTTCCTGCCCGGTCTGGTCGGTGACGCGCTGGATGGACCGGCTGAATTCGATCTGCAGGCGACGCGGCAGGATGAGGCCGTGTTCGTGTTCCAGCAGGTACGACACACCGCCCTTGCCTGATTGGCTGTTCACGCGGATGACGGCATCGTAGCTGCGGCCCAGGTCGGCCGGATCGATCGGCAGGTAGGGAACCTCCCAGACGGCATCGGGCTGCTGGATAGCAAAGCCCTTTTTGATGGCATCCTGGTGCGAGCCCGAAAACGCGGTGAACACCAGGTCGCCGGCGTATGGGTGGCGTGGGTGTACCGGCAACTGGTTGCAGTATTCGACACAGCGACGGACCTCGTCGATGTCAGAGAAGTCCAGCCCTGGGTGGATGCCCTGGGTGTACAGGTTCAGCGCCAGGGTCACCAGGTCGACGTTGCCGGTGCGTTCGCCGTTCCCAAACAGACAGCCCTCGATACGATCGGCGCCGGCCATGACGGCAAATTCGGCTGCCGCCACAGCGGTGCCGCGATCATTGTGCGGATGGACGCTGAGCACGATTTTTTCGCGTTGCCTCAGATTGCGGTGCATCCACTCGATCTGGTCGGCGTACAGATTCGGAGTGGTGGCCTCGATGGTCGCCGGCAGGTTAAAGATGAGCTTGGATTCGACGCTGGGTTCCCATGCCTCGGTCACCGCGTTGCAGACTTCCAGAGCGAATTCCGGTTCGGTCGTGCTAAAGACCTCTGGCGAGTACTCGTAGCGCCACTGGGTCTCGGGATGGCGGGCCACGGCTGTGCGCACCATGCGGGTGCCCTGGACGGCAACGTCCCGCACTTCGTCGCGGCTCATGCGAAAGACGATCTTGCGGAAGGCCGGTGCGCAGGCGTTATACAGATGGATGATGGCGTGCTTGGCGCCTGCCGCAGCCTCGACCGTGCGCTCGATCAGGTCTTCGCGGGCCTGCGTCAGCGCGATGATGGTCACGTCGTCAGGAATGCGTTTTTCATCGACCAGCTTGCGCACGAAGTCGAAATCGGTCTGCGAGGCGGATGGAAAACCGACCTCGATTTCCTTGAAGCCGATGCGCAGCAATTGCTCAAAGAAACGCAGTTTGCGCTCGACGCTCATGGGTTCGATCAGCGACTGGTTGCCATCGCGCAGATCGGTGCTCATCCAGACGGGAGGATGCGTGATGCGCTTGCTGGGCCAGGTGCGTTCTGAGAAATCGCGTTCGAAGGGTTTGAACGGGATGTATTTGTCTGATGGGTGCTGAATCATAGTGAGTCCTGTCTGGTGCTGTGGCCCCGCCAGATCATGGCGAGTGCCGGAAACCGGGAACTGTGGCCGTACAGGCTACCGAACTGCCACGCAACGCTAGGCTCGGCAACCGATCGGTAGCAGTAGTAGGTTGGACAGGAGGGAAAGAGGGAACCCGGAGTTGGGTGTGACGCGCACCGACGAGCGCGCAGCAAGACTGCGCGTCGTGTGATGAGAAATAAGGTGCGTGCGTTCCATACCCTCAAGTCAACCATATTATTTGGATTTTGACAAGATCCTTATCGCGCGCGCCTGGCTTCTTCGAGCAGTGCCAACTGATGCTCGGCCTGCTGGATCTTGGACGCACGATGGTTGCGCAACTCGGTGCGGGCGCGTTGCAGATCCCCGACGCGCAATGGCTCGCTGCGGTCCTGCCAGGACCAGAGCACGACATCGACCGCAGGGGCGGACAGGCCTTGGCTGAGCCCTTGGATGCCGGATTCGTCGATCGGCCGCAGACTCACGCTGCGGGCGGTGCCGCGTACGAACAGATACAGGAAATAGGCAATAATGAGCGTGCACAATGCAATCAGGGCCCACCAGAAAAATGGGTTGTATCGTTGCAACAGTGCAGCGCCCTCGGCGCCCAGCACGTGCAGGGCGGCATAATTGATGCCTGCGCCGAAGGCCAGCAGACGGTTGAGCACGTCATACCAAATCAGGGCGATGGCGGTGACGACCACGGCTGCGACGATTTTCTGGGTGGCGGTGTGCCTGAGCAGGACCTTGCGTATCTGGGCATGGTCGTGGGCTTGTGGCAGTGAGGTCGGGTCGGATTTCATAAGGTGTATTTTTGTGATGCAATCGCGTCAGTCCCTGGAACTGGGCCAGCACCAACAGCTTGTGCTGACCCCCCAATTGCAGCAGGCGATCCGTCTGCTGCAATGCTCGTCCTATGAGCTCGAGCAGGAAACCGCCCAGGCGCTTTTGGACAATCCCATGCTTGAGGCGGTCGAAGAACCGGATGCCGCCGAGCAGGCCCGCTTGCTGGATCGCTGGTGGGATCGTCGATCGCCTTGGGCCGCCAGCGATGATATCCCGGAAACTGCAGAGCCTCAGAGTATCCAGGCGTATCTTTTACAACAGTTACATTTAACGCGCGCGACGGCTCGCGATCAGGCATTGGTGGCGATCCTGATTGGCGAGCTCGATGAGCGTGGCTATCTTGCGCAGTCTCTGGAGGCGCTGGCCGACGGCCTGCCGACCCAAATGCCGGCGAGTGCCCAGGAATGGCGCACGGCATTGAAGCTGTTGCAGTCTTTTGATCCACCGGGTATCGGTGCGCGTTCGCTGGGTGAGTGCTTGGTGCGGCAACTCGATCGCCTGGAGGATGCCACGGGGGTTGCTCCCGAGGTGCTGGCATGTGCCCGGGAAATGGCCGATCGGCACCTGGACCTGCTGGCAACGGGCAGGATCGGCAGACTGTGCAGGGAACTGGCCTGTGCGCGCGAAGTCATTGAGGCCGCGCACGCGCTGTTGCGCCGCCTGGAGCCCCGTCCGGCCGGGATGTGGGGCACAGGTGATGTGCATTACATCGTGCCTGATGTGCTGATCCACAAGCAAGGCGGGCAGTGGATGGTCAGCCTCAATCCCGCACTCGCGCCCAGGGTGCGCATCAACGAACACTACGCCGGCCTGATCGAGCAGTCGGGTGAGGCCGGCCCGATGCGCGAGCAGTTGCAGCAGGCCCATGGATTTATGCGCGGCCTGGGGCAACGCCATCAAACCGTGCAACGCGTCGCCCAGGCGATCGCAGACCATCAGCGCGCGTTTCTTGAGGATGGGCCCGGTGCCCTGCGCCCGCTGATTCTGCGCGAGATTGCCGGAATTCTGGATATGCACGAGTCCACCGTTTCCCGGGCCACCCGAATGAAATATGCCCAGACCCCGTGGGGGGTGCTGGAACTCAAGCGCTTTTTCAGCAATGCGGTGCAGACTGATTCCGGCACAGAGACCTCGGCGCCGGCCGTGCAGGCCCTGATACGCGCCATCCTGGCCGCAGAATCTGCCGAGCGCCCTTGGTCAGACAGCCAGATCGTCCAACGCCTGGCCGGCCAGGGCGTGACCATTGCGCGGCGCACCGTCGCCAAATACCGCGAGGCAATGGATGTGCCGGTGGCTTCCCTGAGAAAAATCAAACGCTAGTGTCCTAATGGCTCTTGCATTGTTCCTGAAAAGGGATAATAATCGTTCTCATGTACATTTGCATATGTAATGCGATCAGCGAACGCGCGGTTCAGCGGGCCGTCGCTGAGGGCGCAGTCGAACTTTCGGATCTCCAGGCGGGCCTGGGGGTCGCGACGTGTTGCGGGCATTGCGCCGACGTCGCCACCCAGTATCTTCCCGGTGGTCAGTATGCCTCGGTTCAGCCTGACGATCTGTCGATGGCCGCCGTGGTCGTCAGCCGCGTTGCGAGGTCTGTGGTCCCCGCCTGACGCGCGCATTGCATTCTTTTGTCCCGACCGGGCTTCTGGTCGGGCGGGTATCGTGTTAGCCTAATTGTGTTGGCCGACCAGGTCATTGTGGCCTGTTGTCGCCGCCTACCGGAGGCCGCACAATGAAGGGCGATAAAACAGTCATTCAGCACCTGAACAAACAGCTGAAGAACGAACTCTCTGCCATTAATCAGTATTTCCTGCATGCGCGCATGCTGGACCACTGGGGTTTCGAGAAACTCGGCAAACACGAGTACGACGAATCGATCGGCGAAATGAAACACGCAGATCTGCTGATCAAACGGATCTTCATGCTCGATGGCCTGCCCAATCTGCAGGACCTGCACAAGCTCATGATCGGTGAAAACGTGCCCGAGGTTCTGGCGTGCGACCTGAAGCTTGAGTCGGCTGCGCAGCAGACGGTCAAGGAAGCCATGGAATACTGTGAATCAGTGCGTGATTTCACCTCGCGTGATCTATTCCAAGTCATTCTAAACGACACCGAAGAACATATCGACTGGCTTGAAACTCAGATCGATCTGGTCGAGAAAGTCGGGCTGCAAAACTATCTGCAATCCCAGGTCGGCGAATAGATCTCAGGCGGTTTCTATCAGAAACCGCCGCCTTTGGCGGGGCAGCCGTCGACGCGTCCCCAGGCGTTATTGGGCTCGCAATATTTGTTGCGGGCCGCCCAGGCGCACGAAGGCCTCGAGAAAAATCCAAGTTGTTTGCAGGCATCCAGTTCCTGATGGAAGGCGGCCTGCCAGTTGCCCTGTGAGGTGGGTGCCTGCGGTTGCGGCACGGGTGGCATGGGCTGAATTTCGATGGGCTGGAGTGGCTGGTTGCCGCCCATCAGGGCGCTGGCGTCGGCGATGCCCTGCAGCGAGCCTGACTGGTTCTGCGAGGCGATCTGAATGGCCTGATCGAGTGTGATGGTCGTGGTGGCCAGCGCGATGGGGCGCCCGGCGTCGATCAGCGGTGCGGTGTTGATGGTCAAATCTACAGGAGGCTGGGGTGCGGGTGTACCCTGGCGGCCGTCAGGCAGGGGTTGCGGAGCCAGGGCGACATAGGGCTTGCCATTGGCATCCAGCGTAGGGATCTGGGTGACTGTGGTGTAAGTCGGCATGATCGGGGCGTCCGGGCCGTGCGCAATCAACCAATCGCCCACTCTGAGGCCCGCCCAGGCCGACAGGCCTGCGGCAATCAACAAGACAGCAAAAATCAGGCGCCACGACATGCACCTACCCCCGGGTTTAGTGTCTGTACAACGGTTGCATTGTATAGGATGGCTCAGATTCCTTCGCTGAAAACCCGCCCCGCATGTTCGCGCATGGCGTGGAAACTGATACCTGGATAGAGCTCTTGGGCCACCCGCAATTGCGCAGGCGATGTCGCCAGGAAGGCCGCGGCATTCACGACGTCGTAGGCAATGTTCGCCGCATTGGACTCCAGAAATTTCTTCATGACCTTGGGGTCCTCGGCCGTGATCCAGCGCGCCATGTGGTAGCGGGAGGGCATCAGGCGCGCGTCTGCGCCGTATTCGGTTTTCAGGCGGTGGGCCACGACTTCGAATTGAAGTTGGCCGATGGCACCCAGCAGCAGCGCGCCGCCTGCAACCTGCGGGCGGAAAACCTGGATGGCGCCTTCCTCGCCCAGTTGGGTGAGCCCGGTGCGCAACTGTTTGGTGCGCAGCGGATCCTTCACTTCGACTGCCTGGAACAGTTCGGGCGCAAAGAACGGCAAACCGGTGAATTGCAGCGATTCCCCTTCGGTCAGCACGTCGCCCAACTGCAGAACGCCGTGATTGGGAATGCCGATGATGTCGCCCGCGTAGGCTTCTTCGAGGATTTCCCGACGCTGGGACAGGAACGAAACCACGTTGTTTGGCCGGATCTCCTTGCCGCTGCGCCCGACCTTCAGGCGCATGCCACGCTGGAACCGACCCGAGCTGACACGCACGAATGCCACCCGGTCGCGGTGAGCGGGATCCATATTGGCCTGGACCTTGAAGACGACGCCGCTGAATTTCGGCTCGTCAGGCTGTACCGTGCGCTCGACTGCGGCGCGCGGCCCCGGCGGCGGTGCCTGCTCGACCAGGGCATCGAGCACTTCGCGCACACCGAAATTATTGATCGCCGAGCCAAAGAAAACCGGTGTCTGGCGGCCTTCGAGGAACGCCTGGCGGTCGAACTCGGGCGAGGCGCCCACAATCAGCTCGATCTCGTTGCGCGCCTTTTCCCAGTCATCGCCAAAGCGCTGGGCGATGACTGGATTGCTCATGCCGTCGATCATTTCGTCGTCGTCGCGGTGGCGCTCGGAGCCGGGCTTGAAAACGCGCATGTGATCGTGGCGGATATCGAACACGCCGCCGAAATGTCGTCCCATGCCTACGGGCCAGGAAAACGGGATGGCGTCCATGCCCAGGTGGTCTTCGATCTCGGAGAGCAGCTCCAGCGGCTCGTGCACTTCCCGATCCAGCTTGTTGACGAAGGTAATGATGGGGGTGTTGCGAGCGCGACAGACCTGAAGCAGGCGAATCGTTTGCGGTTCGACGCCGTTGCCGGCATCGATCACCATCAGGGCTGCGTCCACGGCGGTCAGCACCCGGTAGGTATCTTCCGAAAAATCCTGATGGCCCGGGGTATCAAGCAGGTTGATGACGCAGTCGCGGTACTCCATCTGCATCACCGACGACGCCACTGAAATCCCGCGTTGCTTTTCGATTTCCATCCAGTCGGATGACGCGTGCCGGCTGGCTTTGCGCGCCTTCACACTGCCGGCGATCTGAATGGCGCCTGCAAACAGCAGCAGCTTTTCGGTCAGCGTAGTCTTCCCGGCGTCGGGGTGGGAAATGATGGCAAAGGTGCGTCGCCGCGCGACTTCGTCGGATAGATTCATGCGTAAAGTAGAGGTGAAGAAAGGTTCATTCGTGCCGGCTCAGCGTTGCAAGCACAGTGCCTGCCAGGATAAAGACCGAGCCGAACAGCCGGTTCAGCCGGCGGATATGCCTTGGTTTACGCGTCAGGCGCAGGATCCGCGCGGCCAGGGTGGTGTAGCAGCTCATCGCGACCAGATCGGTAAAGCACAGAGTGGCCCCGATGATCACATACTGCATGGGCAGCGGTTGCGACAGATTCAGGAATTGCGGGACAACGGCCAGCAGGAACATCGTGCCTTTCGGGTTGGTGATGTTCACCAGGTAGCCGCGCGTGATCTGTTCCCGGATGTCGAAATGCGCCGGCCCGCGTGCCTCGACGGCGACGGGCGAGGCGTCGGTACGAAACTGCCTGACCCCCAGGTAGACCAGATACGCTGCGCCAACCCATTTGACGATATTGAAGGCCAACTCGGACGTGGCCAGCAGAGCGCCCAGGCCCAGCGCCACGATCGCCAGCTGGCAGATGATGCCCGCCTGCAGCCCGATCGTGGTCCAGAAACCGCGCTTGAATCCGTACTTCAGCCCCGAGGCCATGGCTGAAATCGCGCCGGGCCCAGGCGAAAAGGAAATCGCCCAGGATGCGGCAAAAAATGCGAGCCAGGTAGAAAACGACATGGTGCGGGGGGCTGTTGGGTTAGCGGGGGCGGGTCAGCCTTCCTTGTGCAGCAGGGCTGCTGGGGCACGGCCCGTGCGGCGTTGTGGGCGTGGCCCGGTACCGCGAGCGGGCCTTGCGGCCTGGGGTTTGCGTTCACGCGATCCCGGCGCGTGGTTGCGGGTGGCTGGGCGCGCAGGCTCGGCACGTACCATCGAGTCCGGATCCCAGTCATCCACGGTCTTGACCGTGATGGGTTTTTTGATCAGGCGCTCGATTGCCTTGAGTAGCTTGATCTCGGATTGGTCCACCAGCGACAGCGCCGATCCGGTGCTGCCGGCGCGGCCGGTGCGCCCGATCCGGTGCACATAGTCTTCGGGCACATTGGGCAGCTCGAAATTCACGACCTGCGGCAGTTGCTCGATATCCAGGCCGCGTGCCGCAATGTCGGTCGCCACCAGGACCGACACCTTGCCGTCCTTGAAACCGCTGAGTGCGCGCGTACGTGCCGCCTGGCTTTTGTTGCCGTGGATCGCGGCGGCATTCAGGCCGTCTTTCACCAACTTTTCCGCCAGGCGGTTGGCGCCGTGTTTGGTGCGGGTGAACACCAGCACCTGGTGCCAGCCATTGCCGCGAATGATGTGGCTGAGCAGGTCGCGCTTGTGGCTTTGCTCGGTCATGACGGCGTGCTGGGTGACCAGTTCGGAGGCCGTGTTGCGGCGTGCGACCGATACCTCGGAAGCGTTGCGCAGGACTCCCTTGGACAATTCGCGAATTTCGTCCGAGAACGTGGCCGAAAACAGCAGATTCTGGCGCTTTGCGGGCAGCAGCGTCAGAATCCGGCGGATATCGCGGATGAAGCCCATGTCCAGCATGCGATCAGCCTCGTCCAGGACCAGGATTTCGATGCCCGACAGATCCACTGTTTTTTGCTGGGCATGATCGAGCAGGCGACCGGGTGTGGCCACCAGGATGTCCAGCGGTTTTTTCAGCGCGCTGTACTGGGGCTTGATGTTCACGCCGCCGAACATCACCATCGACAGGACTTTGGTGTGTTGGCTGTACAGGCGCACGGATTCCTCGACCTGTGCGGTCAGCTCGCGTGTGGGTGTGAGCACCAGTACGCGCGGGCGGCCGGGCTTGCGGGCGGCCGGCTGGTGGGTGATCAGGTAGTTCAGGATGGGCAGGGTGAAACCTGCGGTCTTGCCGGTTCCGGTCTGGGCTGCGGCCAGCAGGTCGCCGCCTTCGAGCACGCGCGGAATCGCCTGTGCCTGAATCGGGGTGGGGTGGGTGTAGCCCGCGTCGTGTACGGCGCGCAGAATCGGTTCTGCCAGGCCAAGCTCGGCAAAAGTGGTAGGGGTAGTCAAGAAATAAAACTCCAGCGACAGCCTATCGCTCGAGTCGAGAGATACCAATCCAGGCAGACGAATGAGAGTATAAGAATCGGGTCGAATCAGGCCGGGGCCCAAATACAGACTCGGTAAAGACAGCGCAACGACTGGTTAGGTGCGCCTAGCCGAATATTATAACGCACGACTGGCTTTAGAATAAATAGCGAGTGTTGTACAAACCCCGAAGGAATCTACATGAAGCGATGGATGTGGCTGGGCGTGCTGGTGGGTGTGCTGATGCTGCCCTATGGTGCGGCCCAGGCGCTGGTTGCCCCCGTTGGCTCTGCGCCGATGCAATCCGGTGACGTTGCTGTGCCGCCGCTCGTCAATCACGTCATGGACCTGAGCGATACGCTCAAGCCCGATCAGGTCCGGGCCTTGGATTCAAAGCTGGCTGATTTCGAACGCAGTCGCGGCTCGCCGATACTCGTGTTGATGGTACCCACCACAGGGCAGGATGCGATCGAGCACTATGCGCGGCGGGTTTTCGACGCCTGGGGCGTGGGGCGCCGTCTGGATGACGGGGTGCTGTTGCTGGTGGCCACCAAGGACCGTACGCTGAGCATCGACGTAGGCCATGGCCTTGAGGGCGTCGTCACGGATAGGCTGACCGGGCGCATCATACGCGACCAAATTGCACCGCATTTTTCCTTTGGGGATTTTTATGCGGGCATCGACGCGGGGACCGATGCCCTGATGGCTGCGATACGTGGCGAGGCGCTGCCTGCGCCAGTCACCGCAGACGATAGACCAGTTTTCCTGCTGGCGCCACTGGCGTTTTTGTCCTTGGTATTGCCGCCCGTCCTGTCGGCGCTCGTGCTGGGCGCCTTTGTTCAGGTCCTGTTCCAGAGTCTCTGGATGACCGCCGTGGCTGCTCTCTTCGGAGTTGCGCTGGCCTATCTCGGGCGCAGTATGGGTTTTGGCAAGCGATTTCAGCGCCGACGGCGCCCCGGGTAGGTGGCAGGGTTTTGGGGCTACAGGGCCTGAGCCAGCGCGTCGGTGATGCGCCGGACGTGTTGCTCGCGACGCTCGTCGGTGATGGGGGCGGTGCCGGATGCCGACCATTGCGGCTGGCTGCGCGCCTCGTGCAGTAGGTCCGGTAACGCTTCGGGCAAAGTGGCGTCGGGCGTGCCTGGGGCGATGGGCGTCAGTGCTGCGTGGCCGCGCCGCTCCAGGGCCCGGATCAGGGCCAGCTGGCGCAGGGCGAGCAATTTCAGGACCGGGTCGTCGATGGTGATCTCGCGTTGGCCGGCCAGCAGGCCCATCAGCCGGTCACCCCACTGGCCTGCGCCTTGCCACAGGCCGCCTGCGGCAGCACCGAGCAGGGTGGCTGCTCCGAGGCTCAGGCCGCCGGTCATGGCATCGATCGTGGCGCCGGCGGCAGCACCGGTCGCCAGCCCTTTGCCGACCTGAATGCCGAAGGCCTTGAGCGCCATGGGATGAAACAGATCCATGCCCCAACGCTCGCCCTCCAGGGGCAGGACGCGGTCGGGGTAGCTCGAGCGCTTGAATTGGTAGAGCTTGAGCAAAGCGTGAACGCACCGCTGTTCGCGATTGCGGGCGCGTTCGCGCAGGGCCTGCGTGGCGGCCGTGCGTGCCTGCTCGTCCGGATCGCAGCGGATGCGCAGTGCAGCGGCATCGACTAGAAGTTCAGCCACACAGGTCAGCGCATCCCGGCGGCGGCATTCGCGCTGCTCGGTCAGGTCCTCGTTCAGGCGCCGCAGGGTGTCGGCACGACTGTCGAGCAGGGTGCTCAGACGGGCGATGAGTTGCTCTTCGCCATCCAGCGGGGGGGCGACGGTATCAAAGTCTACGGTGATGTGCAGGCCCAGGCGGGCCATTGCCTCGCGCCACGATTGTGCCTGACTGTCGGGGCTGCGAGTGAAATTCAGTATGGGCAGGACAGGCCGCCCGCAGGCATTCAACAGGCTGAGTTCGTCCTTGTGCTTGGCCAGGACCGGATCGCGCACGTCAACGACGTACAGGGCGGCGTCGCAGGACAGCACGCCCGCCAGGACACGGGCCTCTTGTTCGAAACGGTGGGCCCCTTCGGGGCTGTCCAGCAGGCGGCGGATGCGTTCGGGGCCGTCAGGCCGCTCGCCTGGTTGCACCAGCCGGTCCAGATAGTCCAGCACGGCCATGCTGTCTTCGAGCCCAGGTGTGTCGCGCAGCGTCAGCGCGGGGGGGCCGTCGCCGATCAGCAATTGGGCGCTTTCGACATGGCGGGTGGTGCCGGGTTGATCGGCCACTTCCCCAAAATCCGGGTCGCGCAGCAAGGTGCGCAGCAAAGAGGTTTTGCCGGTATTGGTATGGCCGACCACCGCTAGCACGATTGGTGCATGGTCGGGTGGGGTGGTGATTGATACCGGCGTGCTCATGGTGTGTCGCGCCGCGCCCAGTCGGCAAGTGAAGGGACCAGTGCGATGCCCTGTGCATCGAATGCCTCGCGCCACATGGCCTCCCGTGCGGGTCGGTTCAGCAGCAGCGCGTCGGTATGCGGGCAGATCTGTCGCAGCTCGGCCAGCCAGGCCCGCGTGCCGCGATCCGGGGTCTGGCGCGCGTCATAGACCACCAACAGACGCTCGGGTGGCGGTTGGATGTCTTGCACGACGCGGCGGCGATCGCTGCGGCTGTCGCAGACCCCCAGGTCGCGGACGTCAGACGGTGTGCCCGGCGGCGGCCAGGGGGTATCCGGCGCCAGTTCCATGCCCAACAGCGCCATGGGCCCAGTGCCCGGGCCAGCGCGAGGCGCCGCGCGCGCGTTGACGGAATCCGGTGTGGGGGCGGGCGCGTCGATCCCTGCAGGACGGTGCCGGGGCATCAGACGTTCGCGCAGTTCCAGCCAGCCGGGCAGGCCCGGATCGATCGTCAGGCGGCGCAGGCGGCGGCGTGCGACCGCCAGGCACAGCAGCCCTGCGATCAGACGCGGCAGCAGGCCCCAGGCCACGACGCAGCCGATCAGCCAGATCGACCAGTCGGCCTGTGCGATGGCCGGCAGGGCATGCAGGCCATCGCTGGCCTGGACGATGCCCGAATCCGGTATGGGGAACCCCAGTAGTGAGGGCCATGCCCCCACGGCGTGG
>JAKDMO010000059.1 GCA_030452305.1 Alcaligenaceae bacterium
CGTTCAGCTCAACAGCGTTGACTACCGACCCGGGGGATGCCTTTTGCACGCCTTCGACGATCACCCGCTCGCCGGCCGCGATACCTTCCTCTACCAGCCATTGGTCACCGATTGTGCGCGTGGCCTTGAGAACCCGGGTTTCCACCTTGCCCTCGGCATCGACGAGCAACGCCGTGGCATTCCCCTTGGAATCGCGTGTTACGCCTTGCTGCGGCACCAGTATGGCCTGCTCGCGCACGCCCTCTTTGAGGATGGCGCGTACATACATACCCGGTAATAACTGCTGATCAGGATTGGGAAATACCGCGCGCAAGGTCACCATGCCTGTGCCAGGATCAACCGATACATCCGAAAACTGCAACTCACCACTGTGGCTGTAGACGGTTCCGTCTTCCAATATCAGTTGGACGTTGGCACGCGCCTGGTCGCTGCTGGTCAGTGAACCGGAGGCCAGCGCCTTACGCAGACGCAGTAGCTCGACGCTGGACTGAGTCACATCGACATAGATGGGATCGAGCTGTTGAATGGTGGCTAACGCAGTGGCCTGATTGGCTGATAGCAAGGCACCCGGAGTAATAGTCGATTGGCCGATACGACCGGAAATCGGCGCCTTGATAGCGGTATACCCCAGATTGATGGCTGCCATATCCAAGGCTGCGCGAGCCGACGCCACGTCGGCCTGAGCCTGGCGTAACTCGGCCACAGCCTGGTCATTATCTTGCTTGCTGACCGCATCGATCTTGACCAGCTCTTTATATCGGTTAGCCCTAAGACTGACGACCCTTAAATTAGCCTGGGCTTTAGCCAGCGCCGCTTTAGCGCTATTGTGGTTCGCCTGATACATAGCCGCATCTATCTCGTAGAGCGTTTCACCGGCTTCGACATCGCTGCCCTCCTCAAATAACCGCTTCTTGACAATCCCGCCTACCTGCGGCCTGACCTCAGAGATCAGATAAGCACTTGTCCGCCCTGCCAGCTCGGTAGTGAGCGCCACAGATTGAGGCGTGATGGTCTGCACGCTGACTTCTGGTGGGGGGGCGGATTGTTCCGCCGCAGGCTGGCTGCAGCCGACAACGACAAAGGCGCCGGCGGCGATAGCAAGCGATTTGAGTAACGGGTGGATGCGGGAGGGCTTCATTAGGGCTCAGTTTTTTGGTTGCGAGTTTGGGAAATACGTTTCCGGGAGCTATCCCTCTACATCGAGGTCAGCAATATTCAAAACCGTACTGTTCGGTCAGTTTAAGCTTGACAAAGCGGTCCCGTCAAGCAAAACTGTACGGGTCGGTACTATAAATAAATACGGATTAGCGATGAGAGTTAAGAGTGAAACCCGCCGCGAGGCCATGCTGGAGATCGCGCTAGACCTATTTCGCGAAGTAGGGTTCGACGCGGCATCCATGTCACAAATTGCTGCTCGCGTGGGCGGATCAAAAGGGACGCTCTACAATTATTTTTCCTCCAAAGAGGAGTTGCTGCTTGAAGCCATGCTGGCCTCTGCGGAAAAAAAAGCCCAGGAAGTACGGTTGCTGCTACAACAATCAGACGATCTCTCTACACAGTTGCATAATTTCGTCGTCTCTTTGCTTAAGCTGATTAACTCACCAGAAACCACACAAATACTCAGGGTGGCCATTTCAGTGGGTGGCACCACGGACATCGGCAAGCGCTTCTACGAGATGGGCACCCATGAACCCTGGATGGACGTTGCCGATGTTCTGCAGCGGGAAATGAGTCGAAGAAACTTGCCGCTCGCCGACCCTGACCTGATGGCTATGCACTTACGCGACCTGTGCCAATCTGATTTGATTCGCAATCTGCTTGGCGCAGGCCATGAGATGAGTGACCAGGAAGCGCAGCGCAAGGCCACCTACATCGTGAGTGTTTTTCTTCGGACTTACGGCATCACTCAATAAACGCGCCATTGTCGGGCCTGCACAGCCCGGGGGATGTCATGGCAATGTGCTGCTTAGAACGCGTACATGACACCGACACTGCCGAAAACACTGGTCTTGTCTTCGACAATGGGGCTGTCGGCAGCATCGCCAAGTAACGATTTGAAGCCCAGTGTCGTAACCAGGCTCCAGCTACCACCGAGCTGACGGTGCCAGGTGCCGTAAATCGACGCCGATTTGAACCCCGCAGATGGCGAATAGGCATGTAAGCGGCCCCTGCTTGCCGCAGCTTCGTGCTGTCGGACGCCAAAATGGGTTTTCATGGAGTCGCTGTTGGCCCATTGGGTGCTGACGCCCAGCCGCAAGGAGTCGTTTCCGCCCTTCCAGGCAAGATAGCTTGCGCGCAGTTCCGCTCTGCCTCCGTACCCGCTGTGCAGTGCTTGATAGTAGGCAGCTCCGATGGCAAACGGCCCTGGCCTCCATTCCGCGTATAGACCCGCCACGCCGTGGAAGTCGATGTCGTCCATCCCTTCCAGGCGCGAGGACCGATGTGATTTACGACCCAATCCCATGCCCAGAAATACGCCGGCGGACCAATCGTTGCTAAATTCTGTTTTCAAGCCGAGGCTGGGCAGGCCGGCGCGTGGAGAAATAAAGAAATTGCCGCGCTCGTAATTGATCATGGGGACCGGCAATGCGCGGTAGTCGCCGGAGCCTTCGTATTCGGGCACGATGCCGACACCAAGACCTATTGCATTTTTAGCCTGAGCGTTGGGCGCCAAGCTTGCCAGACTCAGGGCAACAAGTGAGGCAAAAATCGGTGAGAGGGCGGCGCGTGCCGACAGCATAGTCATTGGAGATCCCTTTGCAGACTGTGGAAAATGAATGAATGATTGACCCGGCGTGGAGGCGCCGGAGCGACTTGTATTCGGTTGTGGGGTAGGGGACGGCGTCAGAGGACACCCGTTGCATGCTGACTGACGATTTCCAGTATTCCGTTAATTAGAAACTGGACCCCCATGCAAACCAGCAGAAACCCCATGACCCGCGCGATGGCCTGGACACCGCCTTCACCAAGGAGTTCGTTGATCCGCCCGGCGCTGCGCAGGCAGAGCCAGAAAATTAGCCCAAGCAGGCTAAAAATAATGATTGGGGCGAGCGTCAGCGTCAGCGTGGAATATTGAACGGCGCCCGGTTGCGTAGATGCGGCTGCGCTAATGATGAAAGCGATGGTGCCAGGGCCGGCTGTTCCTGGTAGCGCTAGCGGTACGAATGCGATATTGACGGGTTTGCGCTTCGCCAAGGCATCGGCATTGGCCTCGGCCTCGGGCATTTCATTTGTGCCTTGGGTCGGGAACAGCATGGTGAAGCCGATGAAGGCTACGATCAGCCCTCCGGCAATGCGCAGGCCGGGAATTGAGATGCCAAAAGAGCGCATCACCCATTGTCCAGCGAAATACGTCACCAGCATGATCAGCACGACATACACAGCCGCCTGCTTGATTTGACGATTGCGTTCTTGCCGCGGGATATGGCGGCCTAAGGAGAGCAACAGTGTGAGCGAAGTCAGCGGGTTAGCCAGGGGCAGCATGAGCGTCAGCCCAAGCCCGACCACAGTAAATAGTTCAATGATCTGGTTCATAAGCCTGCATTGCCTGAGAGTGTCATCAGGCCGGGTGGAAGTTTCCTTGTTTTCATTGCTAATACCTTGGAAGCGGTTAACGCAGCCCTGCCGCGTCTCACCATCAATAAGCTGCGGCGGACATTGCGTGCCAGGCCGGCTGATCGGAAGCAATTATGTTCCGCATGATACATTATTGTATCTTATCGAGTAAGTTTTGTTTGTTAAGTAGTCGGTGGTCGGTCAGCCGGAATAGATTGCGGTTCTTAACGCTGGCTTCGCATACCGCGTAGCGCAGCCGGTACGGGAGAGGACTATGAAATGTCTGAAAAGGATGCTGATCTGGGCTTGCTGCTTGGTGGGCCTAGGGGCATTACTGTTGGTGGCTGCAGGCCTTTTTATTTTTGCGCTGCAGAGCCCTGTGGAAACGAAGACCTTGGATTCCTCAACTCAGGCCCCAAAGATTTTTGATGTGAAGTGAGCATAGCCTTGATGCGCGACGACGATACGGGTCATTTGATACTCAAGCTTTCCGTTATTTCGACATGCCGCTCCATAGAAGGTCAAACACACTTTGGGCGGCATCGCGACGCGCGAGCCGTCCGGAACGGATCATGGCCGCCGCGCTGCGCAGTAAGGCGGCCATTGACTCAAGTAGCCAGGCCGCAGACAGATCCACTCGCAGTGCCCCAGATCCTTGCCACTGCTGGAACAATGCAATTAAGGATGCTCTTAATGGCTGTACGCGAGCCTCAGTAGTTTCATTGGTCTGCATTTCCTGATCAACATAAGCGTAGAGCTCAGCAATGGGCAGTAATTCTTCAATAAGACGCTTGATAGCGTGCTCGGCGGAGCCTTCACCTGGCTGAGCGCGTGCGATGGCCTGTTCCGCGCTGGCGATGCCGGCTTCGGACATGGCCTGCATCATCGCGTCGCGAGTGGGAAAGTGTCGGCACAAGGTTGCGCGGCTAAGCCCAACGATGGAGGCCAACTGCCCCATGGACGCACGCGGTTGATCCGCCAATGCATTGACTAAACTCAAAAGCAACTCCTCACGGACCCGAGATTTCGTGGCTGCCATAACCGCTCCTTGACGCTTATTGAACACGTGTCGCATAGGCAGCGGCATCCTAAATTCGCTGCAAAAAATGACACCATAATTTCACTATGATATCTTTCGCAAAGCCCTAGTGGCGGGCAAGAATTGGGACCGACGATGCATGAGGCTGAATTCGTCGCCGAACCAGAAGCACTGGAACGGGACTGATACCCACCCATTTGTAACAGCTGCTTGCCGCCCCCTTGAAGTTCCCCATATCGTCCTTATAATTAGCACTCGGTGGAGATGAGTGCCAACACCCGTTGTCTGCACGACATTTCCCGCTTTCTCAATCCAATTTTCGTACAGGAGTTCCTCCATGGCACTGCGTCCTTTGCATGATCGCGTGATCATCAAACGTCTGGACAACGAGCGCACCACCGCCTCGGGTATCGTCATCCCCGAAAGCGCTGCTGAAAAGCCCGATCAAGGTGAAGTTCTGGCTGTCGGCCCCGGCAAGCGCGGCGACGACGGCAAGGTCGTTCCGGTCGATCTGAAGGTCGGCGACAAGGTGTTGTTCGGCAAGTATGCCGGCCAATCCGTCAAGGTCGATGGCGAAGAAGTCCTCGTCATCCGCGAAGACGAAATCCTCGCCGTGGTTCTGTAAACCGACTCGCTCATACAAAAGGAATTCAAAATGGCTGCAAAGCAAGTATATTTCGCCGATGATGCGCGCTCGCGCATCGTTCGTGGGGTCAACACTCTGGCCAACGCTGTCAAGGTCACCATGGGCCCCAAGGGCCGCAATGTCGTGCTCGATCGTTCGTTCGGCGCCCCGACCGTCACCAAAGACGGTGTGTCCGTCGCCAAGGAAATCGAGCTGAAGGACAAGTTCGAGAACATCGGCGCCCAACTGGTCAAGGAAGTCGCCTCAAAGACCTCGGATAACGCCGGTGACGGGACCACCACGGCCACCGTGCTGGCTCAGTCGATCGTCGAGGAAGGCCTGAAGTATGTGGCCGCCGGCATCAACCCCATGGACCTGAAACGCGGTATCGACAAGGCCGTGGTTGTGGCCGTCGAGGAACTGCGCAAGCTCTCGAAGCCGTGCACGACCAGCAAAGCGATTGCGCAGGTCGGTTCGATCTCGGCCAATAGCGATGCATCCGTGGGCGAAATCATCGCCAACGCGATGGACAGGGTCGGCAAGGAAGGCGTCATCACCGTCGAAGACGGCAAGTCGCTGGAAAACGAACTGGACGTGGTCGAAGGCATGCAATTCGATCGTGGCTACCTGTCGCCCTACTTCATCAACAATCCGGACAAGCAAGTCGCCGTTCTGGAAGATCCGTTCATCCTGATCTTTGACAAGAAAATCAGCAACATCCGTGACCTGCTGCCGGTGCTCGAACAAGTCGCCAAGTCCAGCCGTCCGCTGCTGATCGTGGCCGAAGACGTTGAAGGCGAAGCCCTGGCTACGCTGGTGGTCAACAATATCCGTGGCATCTTGAAGGCGGTTGCCGTCAAGGCGCCTGGCTTCGGCGATCGCCGCAAGGCCATGCTCGAAGACATCGCCATCCTGACGGGCGGCACGGTGATTTCCGAAGAAACCGGCATGTCGCTGGAAAAGGCTACGCTCGAGGAACTGGGCCAGGCCAAGCGCGTTGAGATCGGCAAGGAAAACACGACGATCATTGACGGCGCCGGCGACACCAAGTCGATTGAAGCCCGCGTCAAGCAAGTTCGCGTTCAGATCGAGGAAGCCTCGTCCGACTACGACCGTGAAAAGCTGCAGGAACGCGTGGCCAAGCTGGCCGGCGGTGTGGCGGTCATCCGTGTCGGCGCAGCAACCGAAATCGAAATGAAGGAAAAGAAGGCCCGTGTCGAAGACGCACTGCACGCCACGCGCGCTGCGGTCGAGGAAGGCATTGTTCCTGGCGGCGGTGTTGCGCTGATCCGCACGAAGGCTGCAATCGCCAAGCTGAAGGGCGACAACGCTGAACAGGATGCAGGTATCAAGCTGGTGCTGCGTGCGATCGAATCGCCGCTGCGTACCATTGTGTCGAACGCGGGCGACGAAGCCAGCGTTGTAGTCAACGCAGTGGAACAAGGCGAAGGCAACTACGGTTACAACGCCACGACCGGCGAGTACGGCGACCTGGTCGACCAAGGCGTGCTGGACCCGACCAAGGTGACCCGCACTGCGCTGCAAAACGCTGCCTCGGTGGCCAGCCTGCTGCTGACGACTGAAGCTGCGGTGTCGGAACTGCCGGAAGACAAGCCCGCACCTGCTATGCCCGATATGGGTGGCATGGGTGGTATGGGCGGTATGGGTGGCATGGGCGGCTTCTAAGCCCAGCTACACGACTTAGCTTCCAGAAGTCCCCGGGGCGGCTCGCCGCCCCGACCGAACCCTCGCCCGCAACGGCGAGGGTTTTTTTATGGCGACAGCAACCCAAAGGCTGCGCAGCGTGGGGGGCCTTGTTTACACGTACAATGGCCGCGTCAACACATCGCTGAGCACACATGCCCGAAATTTCCCCCTACAAGAGCACTGGCGGGCCTGCACGTATCGCCCGCGCCTTGCGCTATTCACTGCTGGGCCTGGGTGCAGCATGGCGCCACGAGGCAGCCTTTCGGCAGGAACTTTTGCTGGCGGTGGTCATGATTCCGCTAGGCCTATGGCTGGGCGACGGCACGATCGAACGGCTGTTGCTGACCGGTGTCGTGGTGTTGGTATTGATCGTCGAGCTGCTGAATTCAGCGATTGAGGCCCTGGCCGACGCCATCAGCACTGAAACACATCCCTTGCTGGGTCGCGCTAAGGACATCGGCAGCGCTGCGGTGTTGATCGCCCTTTTGATGACCGGCGCAACCTGGCTGGCCATTCTGGCGCCCCGCTACTGGCCGAACTAGTTTCCATATTTACCTACAGCCATCCGACCCCACCATGTCTTTCATCAAAAAGCTTCACAACGCCTGGCAAACGACCGATTCCCTATTGATGGTGGGCCTGGATCCTGATCCGGCTCGTTTCCCCAGAGAGCTACAAGGGCACCCGCAGGCAATTTTTGAATTCTGCCGGGCGATCGTCGATGCCACCGCGCCCTATGTGTGCGGCTTCAAGCCACAGATTGCGTACTTTTCCGCCGAGCGGGCCGAGGATCAGCTAGAAGCCCTGTGTGCATATATTCGAGGCCACTATCCAGAGCTGCCGCTGGTGCTCGATGCAAAACGTGGCGACATCGGATCGACGGCCCAGCGCTATGCGCGCGAGGCCTTTGAGCGCTACCAGGCTGACGCCGTCACCGTGAACCCCTATATGGGCCATGATTCGGTGCAACCCTATCTGGATTACGGCGACCGTGGTGTCATCATCCTGTGTCGCACATCCAACCCTGGCGGCTCTGATCTGCAGTTCGCCACGCTCGCAGACGGGCGGCCACTCTACCTGCACTTGGCCGAACGCGTGGCCAGTCAGTGGAACAGTCAAGGGCAGTGCGCCCTGGTGGTGGGCGCGACCTTCCCCGACGAAATTGCCCTGGTGCGGCAGGTCGTAGGCGATATGCCGCTGTTGATCCCAGGCATCGGTGCACAAGGCGGCGACATCGACGCCACCGTGCGGGCCGGGCGTACGGCTGACGGAACGGGCATGATGATCAATTCATCACGCGCGATTCTGTATGCAGGGCAATCCGACGACTGGCGCGAGGCGGCAAGCGCTGCAGCCATGCGCACACGCGAGGCCATTAACCGCGCACGCAGCCTCTGAATCGGTGTGCCTTAGCCCTGTACCATCTGCTGCAGGGCGGATTGCAGGGCAAACGCGACGGCAGCATCTCGAACTTCGGCGCGATCGCCCTCGAAAATCCGCGTTACACCGCGCGTCACAATGCCCTGCTCTACGCGCTGGGCAAAGCCGAAGCACACCATGCCCACGGGCTTACCCGGCGTCGCACCACCCGGCCCGGCAATGCCTGTAGTGGATATCGCCAAATGAGCGTCACCCGCCACGGTCAGCACGCCTGAAGCCATTTCCATGGCGGTTTCTTCGCTGACCGCACCAAAGCGCTCGAGCGTATCGAGGCTGACGCGCAGATGCTGAACCTTCGCAGCATTGCTATAAGTGACAAAACCGCGATCGAACCAGTGGCTGGAGCCCGGCAAGGTAGTCAGGGCAGCCGCCAGCAGACCGCCGGTGCAGGACTCGGCGCAAGCGCACATCCACCCCGCATCCTGCAGGCGGGTGCCCAATTCGTCCACGAGTTTCAAGATTTCCTTGGCCATCATCCCCATCCCCCCAGCCGTACGATCACGGCAATGACCAGCAAGCTATACACCGCAGCCACCACATCATCGAGCATCACCCCGAAGCCGTTCTTCAGGCGACGATCCAGGTAGTTTATGGGCGGCGGTTTCACAATGTCGAAACCGCGAAATACTACGAAGGCCAGGCATTGCGCCCAGAACGCCCCAGGACTCAGCCACAGGACCAGCCAGAAGGCGACGATTTCATCCCACACCATGCCGCCATCGTCAGGCCTGCCCAGAGCGCGCCCACAGCGCTGGCAAACCCAACACCCCAGGACAAAAGCAAGCGCGAGGACAAGCGCCACCCAGGCATCCGACAGACGCGCGAGAAAAAGTTCCCACAGCAGCCAGCCCATTGCCGTGCCCCAGGTTCCGGGCGCGGGCCGCAACAAACCTGAACCCAGGCCGAAAGCCAGGATCCGATCAACACTGGAAAACACCCACGTCGCCGTGGGGGTGACATTGTGCCCTATGTTGGAAATCGGATCATGCTGTGCCATAGCGGTTTGAATTCAGGTGACGGCTTCGTTATGCCTGAAGTGATCGAAGCCATGCATGGCTGCGGTGAGTTCGGCCTCGGGGATGCCGGATACCCGCAGGCCCCGTCCGCGAACGATCGAACCAACCCGGCTGATGGGCACCGCACAGCGTCGCGCCACGCTCATCAATTGCTCGCGGCGTACCGGCGCAGCGGTGAAACACAGTTCGTAGACATCACCGCCCCCAAGCACCGCAGCACGCCGTAGGGATTCGTCGACCTTGTCGAGGGCAGGCGCGACCGGCAACGCATCATAAGCAAGTTCTGCAGCGCAGCTGCTGGCATCCAGGATGTGCCCCAGGTCCTGCAGCAGCCCGTCGGAAATATCAACGGCTGCCCGTGCTATACCCACCAGTTGTCGGCCAAATCGCCACCTGGGCACAGGCATTTCCAGGGCCTTTCGGGTTGCGGCCAGCAACCCGGGGTTGCCGGCCAGATCGCCACGCATCAGGCGCAGCGCGATCTCGGGAGCACCAAGGCTGCCAGACACCCAGATGTCATCGCCAGGCTTGGCTGCATCACGCCGCAGCGCATGGCTGCGCCGGACCTCGCCCATGACGGTGACGCTGATCACCACCCCTTCGGGATTGCGGGTCGTATCGCCACCCAGCAACGGGCATTGAGCCTGGCGCGCCAGGGCGTGAAATCCGTCGGAAAACCCGCGCAACCAGGCATGATCAACCTTAGGCAGGGAAAGTGCCAGGGTGCAGGCCAAGGGGCGCGCACCCATGGCAGCCAGATCCGATAAATTTACGGCCAAGGCCTTGTGGCCCAGTGCCGCAGCATCCACATCAGGGAAAAAGTGCTGACCCTGCACCAACATGTCGGTGCTGACGGCCATCTGGTATCCATGCGAAATCGGCAATAGCGCACAATCATCCCCCACACCCAGCATCCCCGCCGGGGCGGGACGGGTGAAGTACCGCGCAATCAGGTCAAATTCGCTATCCGACTCCAAAGGGCCTCCGGGAAACGATTATCGGCGTTTGGCTGCGTTCACTTCTGTTGCACGAACCTCTGCGGCGAGTTTGTCGAGCACGCCATTGACGAACCGGAAACCATCGGTGCCGCCAAATGATTTGGCCAATTCGACCGCCTCGTTGATGATCGCCCGGTAAGGTACCTCGATATGGTAGATCAACTCGTAGCTGCCAATCAGTAGAATTGCATGCTCGATGGGCGAGAGTTCTGTGATTGGACGATCCACATAGCGCATGAAACGCTCGCGCAGGGGCGCGGCTTCGCGAACCGATCCGTGCAGTAGCGTCTGATACCACTCGCCGTCAGCCTCGGCAAAACCTTCGAGCTCACGAACGTGGGCATCGATGGCGCCGATTTCTGCTGCGCTGTCGTCATGGCGCAGCAGCCAACCGTAGACGCCCTGGAGGGCGAATTCACGCGCGCGGCGCCGCGCACCGCGCGAACTGGGCCGTGCCGCACCCGTATGGCCCGCAGTACCCGTTTCAGTCATCAACGCCCTCGACGTCGTCCTCATCGTCATCGTCGTCGTCGTCGTCGTCGTCGTCGTCGAAATCATCATCGTCGTCGGACTCGGGCTCGAGCGCTGCAACCAGATTGGCCATTTCCACGGCCACTCGGGCGCAATCGCGACCCTTGTCGGCTGCGCGCTCGCCAGCCTGCTCGTCAGTGTCGGTGGTGAGCACGCCGTTGGCAACAGGAATGCCGGTTTCCAGGGCCACCCGACTGATCGCCGCAGCGCTTTCGTTGCTGACGGTCTCGAAGTGATAGGTTTCACCCCGTACCACTGCGCCCAGCGCAATCAGGGCGTCAAACTCGAAGGTTTCGGCCATTTGTGCCAGGGCCACACCAAGTTCCAGCGCCCCAGGTACTGTGGCGATCATCACATCGCGTTCGTCCACACCCAGGGCAGCCAATTCGGCCAGACAAGTCTGGAGTTCCGTATCACCGAATTTGGCGTTGAACCGGGACTGCACGATACCAATGTGCAGCCCTTCACCGTTCATGTCGGGAGCCATCATGTAAGGGTTCATAGTCATGCTTTCCAGTTAGGCGTTGACGGAAGATTCGTCGGGTTCACTATCGTAACCCGTAATGGTAAGCGAGAACCCGGCCATGCTGGGCATTTTGCGCTGTCGCGCCAGCAGGCGGGCCTGGCCGACGTTCAAATCGCGCAGGATCTGTGCGCCAATGCCAAAGGTACGCAGGCCCGAGCCGTTTCCATCGGTGCGGGCTGCCGATTCCTGCCCTGAGCCCTGGGCCCATGCCTCGCACTGCTGAAAGATCAAATCCCCCGCGTGATCGCAGTTCATCAGCACCAGCACGCCGCTGGGTGCTGCGGCAATGCGGCGCAAGGCGCCGGCCACCGTCCAACTGTGGCGTGTGGGGTCCTCGCACAACACATCGAGCACGCTGGTGGGCTCGTGCACACGCACCAGGGCCTCGGTGTCCGGCGAGATCGTGCCATGCACCAGCGCGACATGCGGCGCACGCGAGACCTTGTCGCGATAGATGATCGCCTGGAACTCGCCCCACGGGGTTGTGACGGGGCGTTCCACTACACGCTCGATCATGGATTCGTGTTCGCTGCGGTACTGAATCAAGTCGGCAATCGTGCCGATTTTCAGATCATGGTCGCGGGCAAAGACCTTCAGGTCAGGCAGGCGGGCCATGGTGCCGTCGGGTTTGAGGATTTCGCAGATGACGGCGGCCGGCGTCAGCCCGGCCATGGCGGTCAGGTCACAACCAGCCTCGGTGTGGCCGGCCCGTACCAATACCCCACCCTGTTCGGCACGCACAGGAAAGATATGACCAGGCTGGACCAGATCGCCGGGACGTGCATCGCGCGCCACCGCAGCCTGGATGGTGCGCGCCCGGTCGGCTGCGGAAATTCCGGTCTGTACGCCTTCGGCAGCCTCAATCGAGATGGTGAAGTTCGTGCCATAGCGGGTGCCGTTCTGACTGGCCATCAGGGGTAGTTTGAGCTGCTCGCAGCGCTCGTGCGTCAGGGTCAGGCACACCAGCCCGCGCGCATGCGTCACCATGAAGTTGATGGCGTCGGGCGTGATGAAATCAGCCGCGACGACCAGATCGCCTTCGTTCTCGCGGTCTTCTTCGTCAACCAGAATGACCATGTGACCGGCACGCAACTCGGCGACGATTTCAGAGACCGGCGAAATGGCAAAAGACTGGGCCGCGTCAGTGGCGGCCTGCTGTGTGGAACTCATGAACATGCACCCATATGTAGGAAATTCATTTTAACCCCCGCGTCAGCTCTGGTGTCCTGTTTGGCTTGCGCCCGCCGCTGCGGGTTCTCCCAACAAGGCGTCGGCGAATTCCTCGGCAACAAAGGGCTGCAGATCCTCCATGCCCTCGCCTACGCCGATCCAGTACACGGGGACTGGACGCACGCCGTGGCTGCCCGCCGCCACAGCGGCCAGCGCGCCGCCCTTGGCCGTGCCATCGAGCTTGGTGACGATCAGGCCCGTCAGTTCCAGCGCAGCATCGAAAGCGCGGATCTGTGCAATGGCGTTCTGGCCTGTATTGCCATCGACCACCAACAGGACTTCGTGCGGTGCAGACTCGTCGGCCTTGCCAATGACGCGTTTGATTTTCTTGAG
>JAKDMO010000251.1 GCA_030452305.1 Alcaligenaceae bacterium
TGCCCTCAGTCAGTTGCGCGGCCAGGCGCGTCGCCACAGTGGTGGTTCCCACGCCCCCGCGGGTGCCGGTGACGGCGATGATCTTTCCAGTGCGCGATCGGCGCACCAGGCTGCCGTCCTGGTCGTCCACCCAACTGCGCAGGGCCTCGGCCGTCATGGGCTTGTAGCGATAATCGCGCACGCCGGCCTGCAGCAGGGCACGATACAGAGTGACATCGTTTTTGTCGCCCAGCACATAGACCTGCACGGATGGGTCGCAGGCGTCGGCCAGGCGGTCCAACGCCGCCAGGGGCTGGTCGATGCCGGATATATCCACCACCAGGCGCTTGGGCGAGGTCTCGACCCGCCCCAGGTGATCGATCACCGCGTCGATGCCGCCACGCCCCACATAGACGTCGGACTCGCCCAGTTGCTCAAAAAACTGCAGCAGATCGCGGGCGGTGGTGTCGTCCGAGGCAAAGGCGACCAGGCCGGCGTTGCGGGCCGCGTCTTTGCTTTTACCGCTGAAGGCGCCAACTGCGCTCATAGTGTGATCCCCCTGAATCTTGTGTACGGCTCAATCCCCGGCAATCAGTCGGCACCCGCGTCGGTGGATGTGGTTTCGCGCAGCGGGGTGACCTCGTTGTTTCGATAGCGGGTGACCGCCGCCTCGGCCGTGTCCGCAGACTGACCGCGATAGGCCTTGGGCGTCACCAGATCCTGCGGGTTGGCGACCTGCTCGGCCAGGTTGGTATAGGTGGCGCAGCCAAAGGCAATGGACATGCGCAGATCGTCGGCCTTATTGAGTTGCGAGGGCTGCTGCAGGGTCCGGCATTCCGGTGGAACCGCCTGATAGACCGAGCCTGTGCGTGTGACCTGGATTACGCTGGGGTCGGGTACGGACGAGAAATCCTTGCGCGGAAACACGCAGGCCGTCAGGGCCAGACACAGGCCCAGGGTCAGGATTCGATACGGCACAGGCATGGTGTGTCCCCCCTTCAGTACACGAAACCGGCCCATCCCGTCAGGCGCGGTACCTCGCCCTTCAGTGGATCGAGACCGATCTTGTCGTGCAGGATGTATTCGATGTCGGTGTTCGGGCGCAGGCTGTCCAGCGGCGTGGTCAGGCTGGTGCTGTCGCCCGGTTTCACCAGGTAGGGCGTCACGATGACGACCAGTTCGCTTTTATTGTTCTGGTAGTCCGACGATGAAAACAGCTTGCCCAGCACAGGGATCCTGCCCAACCCCGGAATCTGCGAGCTGATGTCGCGAATATTGTTTTGCAGCAGGCCGCCGATGGCAAAGCTTTGCCCGCTGGCCATCTCGACCGTGGTTTCCACGCGGCGCACCGTCAGCCCCGGGATGACCAGGCCTTCCATGACGATGCTGTTGTTCGGATCCAGTTCGCTGATTTCCGGACGCACCTTGATGCTGATGCGGTCATCCGATAGAACCGTAGGGGTGAAATCCAGGGCCACGCCAAAGGGCTTGAATTCCACCGTCATGCTGTCCTCGTCCTGCTTGACCGGGATGGGGAATTCGCCGCCCGCCAAAAAGCTGGCTGTCTCGCCGGACACGGCCGTCAGATTGGGTTCGGCCAGGATGCTGATCATGCCTTCCTCGTCCAGCACGTCCAGCATGGCCTGTATGGAGCGCCCGCTCTTTGAATAGCCGCCCAGAAAGGAATAGCCATTGTTGGTGATATTGCGATTGACGCCGAAGACGCCAGTGGCTGCGCCGGTGATGCCGGCAGCGGTATTGGAATAGGTATTGACCAGGCCGCCGACGCCATTCCCGCTGATGACCCCGGCAAAGAAATTACCCGAGGTCGCCAGCCCCGACCAGTTGATGCCCAGTTGCTGGGTGACCGCGCGGGATACCTCGGTGACGCGTACCCGCAGATAGACCTGGGTGGGGGTGTTCAGGGCCAGGCGGTTGATCAGTTCCTCGTCCTTGCCCAGATAGGATTGCACGCTGCGGGCGATGGCCTCGGACGTTTCGGCATTGGGCACGGCCCCCGCCAGCATCAGCGAGCCGGGCGAGGATTCCAGGCTGAGGCGCAGGCCCGGAAAGCGCTGGCGCAGCATCTGCGTGATTTCCGTCACGTTGTGGCGCACGGTGATCTGGCGTTGCAGTAGGGTGGCGCCCTCGGCGTCCAGCACGTACAGGGTGGTCCGGCCGGTTTTCTTGCCCAGGACCAGGACGGCATCGTCGGCGGGCACCTGGATGTCGGCGATTTCGGGGTCGGCCACGAACACGGTCTTGGCCACCCCGTCAAAGCGCAGCAGTTCGCCCTCGCCCACGGATAGGGCCTGGACTGCGGGCGCAGCCAGGCAGGCCGCGACGGCAAGGGACACGGCTGCCGGGGCTCGCCATCCAGGAATGCGTACAGTCATGTAGTGTCCTCTCGCAAAGTGAACCGCTCGACGCCCGCCAGGCGGATGGTTGATCAGCCGGCGGTCGCGCCGTCAAGCGTATGGGTATTGCTTTTCGTGCCGCGCATGATGGTGATTTCGCGCGGCAATGTCTGATGCGTGGGCGCCGCGTCCTCGACCTGCGGTTCCGCCCCCAGGGCGCGCGAGACATCGCCCGCCCATACAGGTGCGGATCTCTGCTCGGAATTGTCCCAGGCGACGATGGCCTGCGAGGGCCCCTGGTCGGCGGCGTTGCGATCCGCGACGGCAAAGCTGCGCAGGGCCATGGACAGCGTGCCCAGACGTGTGGCGACGGCCACGGCCTCGGCCGCACGCGGGGCGACCTCAATGGTGACCGTGCGCGCGGCACGCGAATCGCTCTTGGTGTCTGTGGTGTCGTCGCCCCTGGACTGCATGACCGAACCCACGGCGATCACACGTACTTTTTCGACTACGGTCTCGCTGACCACGGAATGGGCGCGCTTGCCGTTGAAGTCATCGCGGTTGCGGGCCTCCTGTACCAGGATCATATCGACGTAGTCGCCCGGCTGGATCAGCCCCGCATTGCCCGAGACCAGATCCACGGGTACGGACACGGCGCGCATGCCCGGCTTCAGGGCGGCGGCCAGAAAACCGGGTGCGTCAGAGCGAATCAGGTCGCGCGTCAGGATCACGGCGCCGGCATTGGTGTCACGGCGGATCAGGCTGCCCGACATCGTGTCTGCTGTGGCCGTGCCCTGCACCAGGGCGCCCTCGGGCACCTTGGATTTGTCCACCGATTTCCAGTCCAGGTCATCCTCGCGCAGC
>JAKDMO010000060.1 GCA_030452305.1 Alcaligenaceae bacterium
TTGGTCAGCCGCCCGCTGATCTGGGCCGTTACCGTGGCGCTGGCCGTCCTCTTCGCCGCCATTGGCGGGTTTGCCGTGTCCGTGCTGCGCCGCAAGCCGGCCACCGGCCGCGAGGCGATGATCGGCGCCGTCGGCGTCGTCCGCCAGCCGCTCGAGCCGGACGGCATGGTCTTCGCCACCGGCGCGGGGGGGGGCATTTTAACCCGGGGGCCCCCCCCAATGTAAAAATTTACCCCTTGGGGGTAAACCCCGGGGGGGGAAATCGCCCCTCCGCGCTATTCCACGCCTGCGAATCCGAGCAGCATGCAGGCTGCGAGGTGGACAGCAAGCCAAAGGCGCAGCGCGGGGGCATTTTTCCTTCTGAGCGTACAATCAGGTCCTCTTCATTCAACCATCGACTTGTGTCCCCGATCATCCATGTGGTTCAAAAATCTTAAAGTCTATCGCCTGTCCAACACCGCCGGCCTGTCGCCCATCGAGCTGGAAGCCGCCCTGGAAAAAATGGCCTTTCAGCCCGGAAGCAGCCAGGACAGCCAGGCTTCCGGCTGGATGGCGCCGCGCGAAGACGGGCGGCTTGCCTACACCCTGAATGGCCAGATCCTGCTGCGCCTGCATACCGAAAAGAAACTGCTGCCGACCACCGTCATCAATCAGGCGAGCCGTGCGCGTGCCCAGGACATCGAAGGCCAACAGGGCTATCGGCCGGGGCGCAAGCAAATGAAAGAGATCAAAGAACAGATCACGATGGAGCTTCTGCCCCGGGCCTTCGTCATCGCCCATGACACCCACGTCTGGATCGATACGGCCAATCGCTGGCTGGTAATCGACGCTGCGGCCACGGCAAAAGCCGATGAGGTGATGAGCCTGCTGAGCAAGACCATTACGCCCTTTCCTGCGATCCCCCTGCACGTGGAGGTTTCCCCGGCTGCAGCGATGACACAATGGCTATATGAAAGTGAGGCCCCCGCAGGTTTTGACATCGACCAGGATACGGAACTGCGCGCAACCGGTGAAAGCCGTGCCACCATTCGGTACGTGCGCCAGAGTGTGGATATCGAGGATGTGCGCAAGCACGTGAAGGCCGGCAAGCAATGCACGCGGCTCGCCCTGACCTGGGCCGAGCGGGTATCGTTCATCCTGACCGAAAACCTGGACATCAAGCGGGTCGCCCCGCTGGACGTGCTGCAGGAGACCCAAAACACGCAGGCCGCAAACGAAGACGAACAATTCGACGCCGACCTGACGCTGATGACGGGCGAACTGGCCCGCCTGCTGGCCGACCTGGTGGACGCCCTGGGCGGCGAACCCGCCGCCGCGTCGGGCAGCTGATCAGTACATTCCGTGGAATACGCTGTCATCGGGCCCGATATGTGAGGGCGGCGCCCACGTGACATCGCGCAACGAATGCTGCACCAGGCCTTCAACCCCCATCAGCACGGCAAAAATCGCCATGCGCACAGGAATACCGTTGTCGGCCTGGCGAAAGATCGCCAAACGCGGGTCGTGATCCAGATCCGTGCTCAGGTCAAAAGCACCCTCACGGCTGTCGCGCGGCAAAGGGTGCATGACCACCACATCCGGTCCGCAGCACTCATCGACGATCGCCCGGTTCACCTGGAATGCCGATGAATAGCTTCCAGGCTCATCACCGGCCAAGCGCTCTTTTTGAACCCGGGTGGCGTAGATGACGTCTGCACCCTTCAAGCCATCACGCAGCGAGTGCGTCTGGTGGATCGTATGCCCGCCTCGCCCCGATTGCTCGATGATTTCCGAGGGCATCTCCAGGCCTTCAGGCGAGACCAGGGTGAAAGTCATGCCGCGATACAAGGCCAGCAGCTTGATCAGTGAATGCACCGTGCGCCCGTACTTCAGGTCGCCCGCCATCACGATGTGCGCGCCATCGAGCAGCTTGCCCAGGCGCGAGAACTCGGTCAGGATGGTGTAGAGATCGAGCAGCGCCTGGCTGGGGTGTTCGCCCGCACCGTCGCCCCCGTTGACCACGGGAATATTGGTCGCTGCGGCGAACTCGGCCACGGAACCCCGTTCGGGATGGCGCACCACCATCGCGTCCACATAGCCGCTCATCACCCGGCTGGTGTCGTAAATGGATTCGCCTTTGGCCATGGACGAAAACGTAAAGCCTGTCGTATCGCATACCGAGCCGCCCAGGCGACAGAACGCCGCGCCAAAGCTTACGCGAGTACGTGTACTGGCCTCGAAAAACAGATTCCCCAATACCGCCCCTTCGAGCACTCTGGACACCTTGCGGCGCCGTGCGATGGGCTGCATCAGATCGGCCACCCGGAACAGTTCCTCGACCGACTCACGGCTGAACTGATCGACCGATAGCAGTTGATGCTTGCTATCGACTGCGATCCGGTCACGCAGCGGCCCGGACTGCGCGCTTTGGGCGTACTTTTCCATCAGCGCGCCGTTCTCGACGATCTCGGTGACGAAACGCCCCACGACTTCGGGCATGGCCCGGGCTTCCTGAGAACCTTCCGGCAGCAACCACGTATCCAGCGCCCGACGCTTGACCCCGATACGCGCGGCAAAGACGTCCCGCGTGAGGTTCATGCGACGCATGGCATCGCGCAGGAAAACTTGTTGTGAAATGGCCATAATGAGTCTCTAAATATACGCAATGCGTATATTTTTGACAATCAACAGCCAGAACGCAAGAAAATTTTCCTGAATGGGAAAAAAACAACGTACGCGTACCCAGTGTGCCTGGCCTATGCGTTCGGATGAGCCGGACAGAAGCTAAAAGTTCTTTCCGGCCTCGCGGTCCCGGCCCGCGACCGCGCGTGCTGCCAAATCCGCATTGGCGCGCGTGCCGACACCAAAAGCCAGTTGCTGCTCTGAAATCGGCACTGCGTAACCGGGTGCCGCCAACATGGTATGCCCCACAACCAGGGCCAGCTTGAGGCCCGGGTGGGCGGCAGTGGCTCGATGGATTTTTTGCAATCCCTCGTCATTCAGGATCAAAATCAGGATGCCGCTGCCGTCATGGGCTGTCGCCGCCTGGACCCCCATCAAGTCATCACGGGTCAACACGGGGTCGGTTCGCACATACAGCACGCCGTCCGGCTTCAGGCTGACTGGAACCCAGCCGGTGTGGACCGCAGTATCCGCAAGAAACACCCGCACGGGCGCCGCGTCGGGGCGGCTCTCGATGGCCTGGACCTCAGGCGCCTTGGTAGGCAAGGTTTGCGTCGCCTGCGTCGGCCCGCCGGCCTGGCCCTGCTGCACGGGCGCCAGCGGCTGACAGGCCGCCAGGCATCCGATCATACTCACACCCACAATCCATGCCCCGACTCTAACCCGCACCATAACTATGTCCTCCCCGGACCTCGATCCGAACTCGATCCGTTACGATACCATTTTCATCCTGCAATTCGATGGTGTGATGCCCCGGAACAGGCTGCCAATCCGTCAAGCCGGCCTGCTCATACGGCCGGCCGTCCAGGTACCAGCGTGCCGAATGCGCCGTGCGAGCCGAAATATCGACCGCCCGCAGGCGCAAACGCTGCCGATCGACCGGGATATCGGGGTCCAGGGCCAGAATCGTGCCGTCCGCCGGCTCGGCAATGCGCAGTAAGGCGCCCGCGATCGCTTCGGGTGCGGGCGAGAAATCCGTCTGTACGGTATCGCCAATGAATACCTCGGAACGCGCAGGCTCCAGCCCGTTGGCGTAGTGCACGACAGCCCGGCGGATTCCATCGGGGGCAGGTGGCGGCACACTGGAGTGCGCCCGATGCAGAAACCGCATCGCATCGTGCCAGATCGGCCCCGCGCCAGACACCCCCGAGACATTGCGCATGCTCGCGCCCGCGCTATTGCCCACCCAAACTCCCACCGTGTAGTCCTGGGACCAGCCCAGGCACCAGTTGTCGCGCATATCCTTGCTGGTGCCAGTCTTGGCCGCCGTCCAGAACGGTGTGGACAATGCGCTGTCCAGCCCGAAAGTACGCGCCCGTGCCTGGCGATCCGACAGAATATTGCCGACGATCCATGCGGCTTCCGGGGAGAAAACAACATCATCGAATGACGGGTCTGTAAGGCCCTCGCCGTCGTCCGTGCGCACCGGCGCATAACGGCCCTGGCGCGCCAAGGCGCGATAGGCGTTGGTCAAGGACAGCAGCGTCACATCCGCGCTGCCCAGGGCCAGGCTGTAGCCATAGTAGTCGCCGCCGTGTTCCAGTGGCAGGCCGAGGGCAATCAGGCGCCGCGCCAGAGTCTCGGGCGTCACCATGATCAGCGTACGCACGGCCGGGATGTTCAGCGACGAGGCCAGGGCGGTGCGTACGCTGACCCAGCCGGCATACCGTTTATCGTAATTGTGCGGCACATACAGGCCACCGCCGCCCTCCAGGCCCAGCGGGCTGTCGTTGAGCAGGGATGCCGCCGTGATGCGCTGCTCGTCGAGGGCCGCCGCGTACAGAAACGGCTTGAGCGTCGAACCTGCCTGGCGCAATGCCTGCGCATGGTCCACCTCGGATGCCTCCGACAGGCTACCGCTGGACCCCACATACGCACGTATCGCACCCGTACGATTATCGAGTACCACGACAGCGGCGTCCGTGACCCAAGTCCCCCCAAGTTCGCGGATATGGCGATCAACGCTTTGCACGACGTAAGCCTGCAGATCACGATCAATAGAGGTTGGCAGCACTCCATCACGCAAGGTTCCATCCGCCTTCGCCCGTGCAAGCGCCAGGCGGGAAAAATGCGGTGCCAATTCCGGCCTGCCCTGGCGCGGCGCTGCGGTTCGCCCCAAGGCCACATGAATGAAGTCGCGCAAACCCCTGCACTCGTGCGCCAGGCCCAGGCCGCGCAGCAAAGCACAGCTCCGTTGCGTCAGCACCGATTCCTGGGCATTCGGCCCCCGCAGCATCACAGCGGCCAAAGCTGCTTCGCGCCCATTGAGGCCCGATGGCAGTTTCTGGAACATCACCCGCGCCAGAGCATCCACCCCGACGATCTCGCCGCGGAACGCCACCATGTTCAGGTAGGCCTCAAGAATTTGCGCTTTGGTCCACTCACGCTCCAGGTCACGCGCGGCCATCGCCTGATCGAATTTCTGTATCAGACTGCGGCCCGATGGGCCTCGTCGATAGGCCTCATCCAGCAAGCCTGCAAGTTGCATGCTGAGGGTCGAAGCCCCACGCATCCGGCCACCGGTCAGACTGGTCCAGGCGGCAGCCGCCGCCGCAACCCAGTCCACGCCCGCGTGCTCATAAAAGCGACGGTCTTCGGAACGGATCACCGCGAGCTGCAGGGCGACCGAAATATCGGTCAAGGGCGTCCAGTCGCCGCGACGGCTATCGAAATCATCGCGTATACGCTGGATCGGGCGGCCATCCCTCGCCAACACACGCACGTCAGAAGCCCGGTGCGCGGCGCGCAGCTCATCGAAGGCGGGCCAGTCCAGAGCCTGGGCGTGGGCAAGCGGGGCCATGCATAACAGCCCTGCGAGCACCAGCACCCAGAAATGCCTCATTGCCCGCCACCCACGGTCAAGGGCGCATTGGGCATCGTGCCGAACACATCAGGCTGATACATGCCTTCGACCCGAGTCGGCGAAAGCTGGAAAGTCCCCGGAGTATTCAGGCGAACGGTGTACTCGACCCGAGTACGCCCCGGATCGAGGACTTCATAATAGGCCCGGAATACATCCTCACGGCGCTCGACAAAACTGGGTGAACGGCCCTTGCTATTGCGTTCATCCTGGACGGCAATCGCCGAATCCCGGCCCAGACCACTGCCCAGAATCACCGCGCCCGCCGGAATCGGATCGCTGAGCACGGCCCAGACTGTATGGCCCCTGGCTGTAATATTGAGTTCCACCCGGTAGATATCGCCTACCGACCACTGCCCGGGACGCGCCTGGCGCACCGGCGTGACGCTGCGCGTAACCGTCATCCCCGAATCCACGGGCTGCGTGTCGGCCTCGGCACTGCGCACTTGCACCGTCGCCCAGCCGTGCCCTGCGCCCAATTGTTCGACCCTCAGCTGGTCCGCCCCCGTCCCGGACCACGGCATAAAGAATTCCTGTTGACGGACCCCATCCACCTGCTCCATTCCCGCCCACTCGGCTTGCACTGCTCGGGCACCATCCGACAGACTGACACTGACCCGTCCGGTATCGGCAGCCTGGTCGAACTCTTTGGCAAAGCCGGCGATGGCCAGGGTGGACAGTAGATTCGCAGTCGTCGTGCTCCACGCCCCGCGCCGCTGCATGTGCAGCAACCCAAGCGCCAGTGCCGGCACATCGTCTCGCCAGTCCGGCTGCCCCAGCATGACCTCGAGCAGCCGGGCCTGAACTGTTTCGCGGTTCAGCATCAGCCACCACCCGTCGTTCACCGTGGCATCATCGAGCACCAGTTCGGTTCCATGACGGCTCAGGCGGGCGCGCAGAACCTGCTTGACCTTGGCCAGATGGACGTCCCGCGACGGGATGTCGGGTTGTCGCGTCAGAATCAAAGCCCAATCGACCAGCTTGGCACTGCTCCATTGATTTTCGTCGATCACCAGTGTGTCGAGCATAGATGCCTTGAATAGGCCCAGACGCGAAATCGCCTCCATGGCGATCAACAGGCGCCAGCCTCGATCCTGATAAGGCGCCCACGCATCGACATCAAAGCGCCCCTGAATAAAGCCGATCAGCCCATTGGCCATCTGTTCACGTGATTCATCGGGAATGGCCAGACCCCAACCCAGCGCCTGGGCCTGCGCGCCGGCAGACAGCAAATAGGCAGTCAACGGCACGCTGCCCTTGCCCCCTGGGAAATAGGCTGCCAAGCCCTGCTCGTCAATATACGTGGGCAGGCGCAGCATCAGTGCCTCCCAATCCTCGTGGTTCCGAAGCCCCATGAACCGGGACCAGCTCTGTTCCAGGCAGGTATACGGATAGGCCGCAAACCAATCGCGCACCCCCGACAGGCCGCCCGCCAGGCTGGGCTGAACGGTCACAGACACTCCGCCACGCACCTCACCGTTGGGCTTCTGCAGTGCGGCAGCAGAAGGCTGCACGGGCAAAACCAGCGGGTGATTTGCCGCAAACCCGGCGACCGTGGCCTGTCGGACTTCGAGCGGCACGGCGGGGATCAGATGCTGAGGCACGACGATACGATCGCTTGCGGGCGTGCCGATGGACGCCGCCTGCTCGATCGCGCCAAACGTCCAGTTCAGCACCTCGCCGCCCGGCTTGTCCGAGCCCTCGGGGGCCGTGACCTCCCAGACCACACGGCGGGATGCCCCAGCCGCGACCTGGACCGCCTGCGGTGCAAGGTCCGGCGCATCGATTCCATTCCCCAGAACCTCGGCAGTCACCTTCAGATCCATGGCGCGTGTCGTCCGGTTGCGTACCGTGATCTGCGCCTCGTACGTGTCGCCACTGCGCACCGATAGCGGCACCCCGGGAATGACCTGAAGATCCTGGGTGCTGACGATATCCGTGTATCCCGAACCAAAGCGCCCGGCACCGAAGTCCGCTACGGCCACCAGACGGAAGCGCGTCAGGGAATCATTCAGAGGCACTTCGATCGTCGTCTCGCCCTGCTCGTCCAGGGTCAGGTCGCCGCGCCACAGCAACAGGGTGTCGAGCAGTTCGCGGGTCGGCCCAAAGCCCCCACCGCCCCCCGCAGGCACCGCCTTGCGCCCATAATGACGACGCCCGACCACCTCGCCCTGGGCGCTCGCGGTCGATACCCCATAACTGCGTGGCATACGCATCGCGTCCAGCACATTCCAGCTATCGTTTTTCCAGAGTTCCAGTAAAGCCTCATCGACTGCGACAAACGCAATCGATCCGTGCGCGGCGGGTGTACCATCCGGCAGCTTTACCGCGACCGTCACCTTCGCCGTTTCCCGAACCTGGTAGCTGCTACGTTCCGTCGAGACCTGGACATCCAACGCATCGGAGCCATCCGAGACTTCGATCCGGGCAAGACCGAAACGAAATGCCGGGCGCGCCAGATCGACCAGCCCGGTGGGTTGGGGCACGTGTTTGGCCTGCGTGGACCAGGCCCGATACCAGTCAAAAGGCTGTTTCCAGCCCCAGGAAAACAGCGATGACCAGGGCACATGGCGAATCCGCCCACGCACGGCCAGCACCGAGACATAGACGTTAGGCCCCCAACCGGCCTTGACCGGCAGGCGCACGACGGGATGATCACCCTCAAGTTCCACTACGTGCGTTTCCAGCACCCCCTCACGCTCGACGGCCACCAGTGCGCTCGCATGGCGAAATGGCATACGCACCTGGAACTCGGCGGTCTCGCCAGGGGCCCAGATCTTTTTGGACGGGATCACGTCAATACGGTCGTCGTCATGGCCGCCGAACCAGGCCTCTCCACCCGCGACCCAGATCGACGACCAGGCGATCGAGTGCCGGCCCTGGGCATCCTGCGCCTGTGCGTAAAGCTCGATAAGCCCCTCGTGCTCCAAGGTGATCTCACAGGCGAGTTTCCCCTGATCATCGGTCGTACCCTCGCACAAAGTACCGAGTTCGCTGAGTTTCGTGTACGAGTCATAGCTATAGAAGCCGCCCACCAGGCGCTTGCGTGTCGAATAGGTCGTGCGCAGTTTTGCATCCAGTTGCATGGGCACCCCTGCCGCAGGTTTGCCCTGCAGATCCAGCGCAAGCAGGCTGACCGTGGCCGAACGGCCCGCCGTCAGCCAGTCGCCCCCGCGTATCCCGGCCACCACATTGGCCGGCCATACACGAGCCTGCCCGGCAATGGTCTGGATCCGGCCATTCGGATCGGAAAAGCCGGCCTCTACCAGCCAGGACTGGGGCCAGGCCGCCGGTGTCAGCCCCGTGAGTTGCGTGCGCGCCCCGCCCTGCGCATCGAGTGTGACCGCCTGCTGATCCACGATCAGGCTGCGCGCGGGGGCTTCGGCATCCGCGTCATCAGGCTCGTCGTACAGGCCCTCGCGCACCGAGGCGGGCACGCCAAAACGGTAGTCGTCGTACTCGTTGAAGGATACCGTGCGATCGCGGGCAAGCACCGAAATTGTGACAGGCAGTTTGCCGGCAGCACCCCCCGACACGTAGGCCAACTGGACATCAACGACGGCCTCTGTCGGTGCGACCAGCATGCCATGGCCCGCCGGATCGGTGACTTTCAGAGATCCAGTCAACAGCGGCAGTTTGAATGACTCCACGCGAAATGACCCGGCGTCATAACTCGGGGCGCCCCCCCAGTAGGGCCCTCCACTGCCTTCACGGCCAAGCAAGGTGACATCGTAGGTACCCAGCTTCGCGTGGCTGGGCAAGGCCAATGAAGCCAACGCAAATTGGCCACCCGACGGGCTGAGCGACCATTCCAGATCCAGATCGTAAGCATCGTCCGAGCCCTGATGCTGAATATGCGCCTGTACCGGCAGGCGGGAGGTCTTTGGATTCTCCATCCCTTCGCGTGTGAGCGTACGGGCGAAAAACTTCATCGACACGGTCTCACCCGCATGCAGCAAGGTCCGATCAAACACCCCATGAACGGCCAGATCAGGCACCGGCGAGGTATCGGTCGGCACATTGAAGCGCCAGGCTTCGATGCCACGGTCCCAGTCTGACAGGGCAAAGGAAAAATCCGCCTGGCCCCCCGCTTGCGGGTGATCAGCAGGGATGCGGGCCGTCACAAACAGCCCGCGTAGTTCCGTCTCGGGGCAGTAATCAGGGAACTCCGGGCGCTGCAGGGTGTGCCAGATGCCTTTGGCGTCAGTCGTACCCTGGGCAAGCAATGTGCCCGAGCAGGACAGCACCGCCAGCGTGGCGCCGGCAACGGGCTGCCCGTCTTCCAGGGAAGTCACCCATACCAGCAGATCATCGCGGCCGGTCTTGATGTGCACGGCCAGATTGGTCACCAGGGCCGCCGTACGCACATACATGGGGCGCGGCGGCTGCCCCAGCAGCGACGCGCCAAGTCGCGGGGATTCGACCTCTAGGATATGCAGGCCCGGCCTGGCCAGGGGCACGCCTATGACTTCAAGCTCGTGCTCCGGGTCCACACCGGGAAGTGTCATGCTTGTCGCCGACGGTGCATCAGAGAGGATCGACACCGAGCGCGTATCGATGTGCACCGGCTCATCGCCCGCATCGCTGAGAGGGCGGGATGCCCGCACATCTTCGATCTGCCTGGCGGTCAAGCGTCTATCGTCCAGACGTTGCACCCGAGCAAGCCAATGCAGCGCATGCACATCGTCAGCCACGACATAATCACGCGCTGTGCCCGCCGACAGGCTCAGTTCCTTGGCGGCCAGATCGGTTTCGACATGTCGAATGCTGAGCGGCAGCATGGGGGGCTGTCGGCCGGATTTCTGAGGATCCGAGGCAAAACGCTCGATGATCCCGAATGTCCCGGAAGGAAATTTGATCAGTGGGGGGTATTCTGCAGTCCTCACGGTCAGGGGGAAACGTGCGGCATTCGCCAGAGAGCGACCGGCCTCATCATGCAAATCCTCAGGCAGCACTAGGGTCAACACGCTGTCTGCGGGGAAGGCGCCCTCGAAATTGAGGGTTGTGCCGGCGGATCCACTGTCCGGGTCGAGTTCCGCCGGGCGGATGGGCCCTGTGGGTGTTTCCAGCAGGACTTGCGCCAGAATGTCATGGCTGACCGCCGCAGAAAATTTAAGGGATATCGTGCCTGCGGGCGAGCATGCGGCCTGGGCATTTTCTCGTATGCAGCCCATCTCGGCGGTGAAGGCTTTACGCACCGTGTATTTGAAGACATCACTGCGCACGCCGGCCACCGAATCGCGGCCCGGCACCGCCAGGGTGCGCACACCCGGCTGGATCCACAATTGCACTTTTGCATTGGGCGGCAATGTACGCTTGCACTGAACCAACTGAACCGACGGTGAATCATCCATCGAGGTAGCTTCGAGCAGCTGATGCCGCAATGCCCCGGTGATCATTCGCACGGGCACCGCTTCACCCAGGCCCTGGACCAGGCATTGGGCATGCTCGCCGACCGAAGCCGCCTGAACATCGGCGTTGAAGACCAGGACGAACACCTGATCCTCATTGATCGTGCTCATCACGGGTGCGCGCACCCGCGCCCGCGGCCCGCCTGTTGTAAAGGAATATTGGGATGGGCCTTCGAGCCCCTGCCCGTCCAGATCACGGAAATCAGGCGCTACGAGTGCGGTGCAACTGACCCCGGCGGGTGGCGGGCGATTGAACTCGTAGACCCAGTGCCGTGTATCCAGCCAGCGGCCTGCGCCCGCAGGCTTTTGACCATCGCAACGGATCACAAAAGGCGCAGCGGCCTGATGATTGCCCAGCGCGATGACATCGCGATCGAATGAGGCTTGTACGCTACGGACCTGCGCAATAACGCCCTGGGGGGAGAAACTGGAGATCTGCGCGGCCCGGGCACCAGACAGGCCGAACAGGATCGCCAGCACCGCGATTGCAAAGTGCTTCATGACGCCCTGCCCAGAATTTTTTCATAGCTTACCATCCGATGTTCCACGCAGCGAAAAAATGCGCAAACCATCGGTCGGCCCGCCGGGCAGGCACGACTTATGCCATAATCACAGGCTTCACGGATGGGCCTATAGCTCAGTTGGTCAGAGCAGTCGACTCATAATCGATTGGTCGCAGGTTCAAGTCCTGCTGGGCCCACCAATTCCATCTGGACGCACAGGCGGCTCCCCGCCACGTACTACCGCCCTGGAGCGCCGCCGCCCGAGTCGCCCACACCGATCGGCGCGGGTGCCATATTGGCGATGCGTTTGAATAGATCGGCGTACTGGTTGTCGGGACCGGACCAGGGGTCGCCATTGCGGGCGAAATCCTGATTGATCACCACCCAGTCGTCCGCAGTGAGGACCTTGCGTGCGACAGGCAGAATGTGGCGTTCTTCCTTGTTCAGATGCACCCATTCGTCGGCGATGTAGGCACGCACCGCATCGCGGAATACCCCGAATCCTTCGGCACCCGCCTGCATATAATGGACCAAGGCGCGATCCATGGAGCCGGTAACCTGTGGGCCGTCCCGGTGCTCGGCTTCGAGTTCGTCCAGAATGCCATCGACCTCGTTCGTGTGCTTGCGCACACATGCGAATATCTGGTTTTCCTTGGGGTGGTGGACCTTGTCGCTGACCTCGGCAATATATTCGATCATGCTTGCCAGCAGCTTGAAATCAGGCTGCAGCGTACCGGCCTCGATGCCATCGACCACATTAGTCAGGCCCCGCAGTACGGCCGCCATGGCCCGATGCTCGTTGCGGATGATGTCGATGGCCTCGATGCGCTCGGCCGGTTCGGCGGCCGCAACCTGGGCCGCCTCGCCCTCATCCTGATTGCTGGACACCACACCCAGCCAGCGGTCCAGCGTGGCCGCGTCCTGCAACAAGTGGTCGCTGGGGCCGTGGTGCACGATCCGACCGCGTTCGAGGATAATGGCATCGCGGGTGATCGGCAGAATCTGCCGGGCGTGTTGCTCGACCAGAATGACCGCCATACTGCCCGCCGAGACCATCTTGTCGATGATGTGCAGCAGTTCCTGCGCGATCAGCGGCGCCAGGCCCTCTAGTGGCTCGTCGAGCAACAGAATTTTCGGGTTCAGCACCAGGGCCCGCGCCATCGCGAGCATCTGCTGTTCGCCGCCCGATAGCTGGCTGCCCAGGTTGTCCTTGCGCTCGTGCAGACGCGGGAACATCTCGTAGGCGCGCTGCACGGTCCATTCGCCCTTCTGTGCCACGACGGTGAGGTTTTCCTCGACAGTCAATGAACGAAAGACTTCGCGTTCCTGCGGCACCCAGCCCAGGCCTGCGCGGGCGCGCATATGGCTGGGCACGCGTGCGATATCCCGACCCTCGTAGAAAATAGACCCTTTGCGCAGGCGCGTCACACCCATCAGGGTAGCCAGCAGGCTGGTCTTGCCCATGCCGTTGCGGCCCAGCAGCGCCAGGCTGCCGCCTTTGTCCAGGGAAAGCGAGATGTCTTCGAGAACGGT
>JAKDMO010000252.1 GCA_030452305.1 Alcaligenaceae bacterium
ATCGGGCGGGCAGTAGTTTCTGATGTCGTTTGGCACAGGTCTTGCGTAAATCCTGATTATAAGTGTCTTAGGAGGCGAGATGAAAGACGTCAGTGCCGTAGAAATTCCGGATCAGGCCGAAGCGCCTTGGCGGAAACTGCCTGTTCGGGAGGTGGGCGATGGGTTCCAGCTATTGTCGGGATATACCATCCTGGACCTGACAACTTCGGTTGCTGGGCCCTATGCCACCATGCTGCTGTCGGACTTTGGTGCCGAAATAATCAAGGTAGAGCGCCCCAACGGCGATGATGCACGACATTGGGGGCCGCCGTTCTTGCATGGCCATTCCCTGTGGTTTACAGCCGTGAATCGCAACAAGAAGAGCGTCGTGCTGGACCTGTCTGGCGACGACGGGCGATCCCAGTTCCGCGAGCTTTTGTCGCAGGTCAATGTGCTGTTCTGCAATCAACCCCTAGACATACAGCGCAAGCTCGGCATCGATTACGACACTGTAAAGGCCATAAAGGATGACCTGATCTTTGTGTCGATCACCGGCTTTGGATTGGATGGCGAGCGTTCCGATCTGACCTGCTACGACCTGATCGCGGAAGGATATTCCGGGATCATGGATCTGACGGGGGCGGCAGACAGCGCGCCCCAGAAGATCGGCGCGCCGGCCGCCGACATGCTGGCGGGCCAGGATGCGGCCATGGCGACAGTCGTGGCCTTGCTGGCGCACGAACGCTCTGGCAAAGGCGCAAAGATTGATGTCAGCCTGGCCGAGAGCATGACGCGGTTCCTGGCGTGCAGGATATCCAGCTATCTTGGTTCCGGTGAAATCCCCAGGCGCTCCGGGGGAACCGATAGTGTGATTGCAATCTATCAGAGTTTCGACACGGCCGATCAGCCCCTGAATCTCGGCCTGGGCTCGGATGCAATCTGGAAACGATTCTGGCATGCGGTCGGCGACCCTGATTATGCCCGGCGCCCCGAGTTTGCAAGCAATGTAGATCGTCGGGCGCATCGCGCTGAAATTGTTGCCGATATCCAGAAGATCCTGCTGCAGCGTACACGTGCGCAATGGTTGAAGATCTTTGCCGGGGCACGGATACCCGCAGGCCCGCTCAACCGGGTGGATGAAACGGCGCATGATCCGGCATTCCAGCAGCGTGGCCTGTTTTTCACATTGAAGGATGGCGAACAGTTGCTGCCGCAGGTGGGCTTGGGTATCCGCATTGACGGCGAATCGTCAACACCGCGCTCGGCGCCCCCGGTACTGGGCCAGCATACAGAGGCCGTATTGTCGGCCTTGCGCCGACCCTGAGGCAGGGATTTCATTTCTATGGACATCAGGCTGAATATCCGGGTTTTCACCATTTCTTGGGATTTATGATGCGCCCTTTCTTGACTTTGCATGATCCGGCCGCCAGCAGGCAGTTTTACGAGCAGGGGCTCTGGACGCCCGATACTTTCTACATGCTGCTGCGCAGGCACGAAGCACGTGCGCCATCGGCGGGTGCCCTGCGCGATAGCAGGCAGTTCCTGGATTGGCGCAGCCTGAAGGCGCGCGTGGATGCGCTCGCGGATGATCTGCTGGGGCGCGGCATCGGCTCGGGGGACCGGGTATCGATCTGGATGTCCAACCGGGTCGAGGCCGTCATCGCCTTTCTGGCGTGTTCGCGCATTGGCGCAGCGTGCAATCCATCGCTGCATCGCACCTACACCTGCACCGAGATCATCGACTTGCTGACCGAACTGCAGTCAAGCGCACTGATTACCGAGGAAGGCTGGGGTGCGGACAGGGATCGGCAGGATTTTGATTCGATGCTGGCGCAACTGCCATTTCTGAAAAAGGTGTACACGCCCAAAAGTTTTCCCTTGCACATTACGGGTACGCATGAACACATTCATGACAACCCCGACTCTGTGGCCTATCTGGCGTTCACATCAGGGACCACAGGCAGGCCAAAGTGCGTGATGCATTCTACCAATACGCTGATGGCCAACGCTCGGGATCTGGCGCGCGACTGGTCGCTGTCGGGCAGCGACGTCATCCTCACACTCAGCCCCTTGTCGCACCATATTGGCTGGGTTGCGGTGGGGCAATGGCTGGCGAGCGGTGGGGCGCTGGTAGCGGATGATCCGCCGGCCGGAATGACGCGCCTGGACTGGATTATCGAGTCGGGCGCCACCTATGTGATGGGGGTGCCGACACATGCAATGGATATCCTGGCCGAACAAAAGGCACGCGGACTGACGCAAATGGGTGCTGTCCGCGTGTTCTATATGGCCGGGTCACCCATACCGGAAGTCGTGGCCAGGGCATTTGCCGACCAGGGAATCACCCCGCAGAACATCTATGGAATGACGGAAAACTCTTCCCATCAGTACACCCACCCGAGCGATCCAAAGGACATTTGGATTTCGACCTGCGGGCGTGGAGGACCGGCCTACGAGGTCCGGATATGGGACCCGGAGCACCCGGACCGCGAACTGCCTGTGGGTCAGACCGGCGAGATCGGAGGGCGCGGGGCGGCGCTGATGCTGGGCTATTTCAGTAACCAGCAGGCGACCGACAAAACCTTCAATCGCCATGGCTACATGATGTCGGGCGATCTTGGGTCCCTGGATGCACAGGGTAATCTGCGTATCGAGGGCCGGGCCAAGGATTTGATCATTCGAGGTGGGCACAATATATATCCGTCCAGAATCGAGGCTTTGGCTTTGACCCACCCAGGGGTCGTGAAGGCTGCTGCCTTTCCGGTTGCGGATGAACGTCTTGGTGAAAAAGTGTGCCTGGCCATCATCGGGGAAGTCACAGTGGATGAATTGCTGGCGCATCTGGCGGCGGAAGGGCTCTCGAAGTACGACATGCCCGAATGGTTCATTGCGCTCGACAGCCTGCCTTTGACCCCCAGTGGAAAGATCCTCAAGCGTACGCTCACCGAGCAGGCCAAGCGTGGGGACATTCAGCCGCAGGCTGTGCGATATGTTGCCAAAGAGGTGTAAGTCATGACGGTCAAGCTGGAAAGAATCGAGGAATTTGCGTGCCTGACGCTGGATCGTCAGGAGGCCCTGAATGCGCTATCGTTTTCCATCTTGCGCGAGATCGGCGAGGCCTTCGACGAGGTGGCGGCCATGCCGGGCGTTCGGGCCCTGCTGATCACAGGCGCGGGCAGCAAGGCATTTTGCGCAGGTG
>JAKDMO010000061.1 GCA_030452305.1 Alcaligenaceae bacterium
ACCCTACCCTTTGTCGGGGTCGAGCCGGGGGTGAAGCCGGCCGTACAGGCCTCAGCCACGGGGGTCGTGGGCGTGCTGGCCACCGCAGCCACGCTGCGCAGCACAAGATTCCAGACGCTTCTAGATCAGCAGGCTCATGAAATCCGCTTTGTGTGTCAGGCCGGCCACGGCCTGGTGGAACTGATTGAACATGGCGGCGTGAACGGGCCGGATATGGATGCGCTGCTGCGCCGCTACCTGACACCGATGGTGGAACAGGGCGCCGATACCATCGTGCTGGGCTGCACCCACTATGCTCTGCTGTCACCCGGCATCCGAAGACTGTTCGGCAACGATCTGACGCTCGTGGAAACCGGGCGTGCCGTCGCACGCCGCGTGGATCATCAACTGGGCGAGCTCGGGCTGCGCGCGGCGCCGCACTCAAACGCATCGATCCGCTATGCCTCAACCGCAGCCGCCGAGGCCGACCGGACGCCCTTGCAGCAATTGGCCGGGCAGATCAGTCCGGAATCGGCTCAGGTCGAGGCTGCGCAGATCGATACGCCCATGGGCGAGCCTGCGTAACGGGTTTTTATTGTCCTGCCGCAGGCGCGGCGGCCTGCCGGGCGTCTGCAGCGCGCTGATAATTCTGGGCCAACACCGCGCACACCATCAGCTGAATCTGGTGAAAGATCATCAAAGGCAGCAGGGCCGGGCCGATTGCCGTGGCGCTGAACAACACCTGGGCCATCGGTACGCCGGTGGCCAGGCTTTTCTTTGAACCGCAGAACACAATCGTGATTTCATCCTCGCGCCGGAACCCCAGGCGACGCGTGCTCCAGGTATTCAGCACGAGGACCAGAGCCAGCAGGACGCAGCACACTATCGTGACTATCAGCAAGGCATGCGGGGGGACGGTTTGCCAGAGGCCGCCGATCACCGAGGCACTGAATGCCGTATAGACCACCAGCAGGATCGAACCCTGGTCCACACAGGTGATCAGCTTGCGATGCCCGTCCATCCAGCGCCCGACCACGGGGCGCATCAGATGCCCCACGACAAAGGGCAGCAGGATCTGCACACTGATGTTGCGGATCGCGTGCATCAGCGAGGCACTGCCCATCGCACTGGCATCGGCCTGCAGCAGCCATTGCAGCAAAAGCGGCGTCAGTACGATACCGACGATGCTGGAGGCCGATGCGGCGCACACAGCGGCAGGCACGTTGCCGCGCGCGATCGATGTGAATGCAATCGCGGACTGGACCGTACCCGGCAATACACATAGATACAGCACACCCACATATAGAGGCTCGCCCAGCATCGGCACAAGTACCGGGGCCAGCGCCCAGCCCAATGTGGGAAAAATCACGAAGGTCCAGATGAACACCAAACCGTGCAGTCGCCAATGCGAGGCCCCCGCAATGATCGCCTCGCGCGAGAGTTTGGCGCCGTGCAGAAAGAACAACAGCGCGATCGCAGCGGCAGTCAGGCCTTCGAAAAATGCCGCACCGCGCCCATGCGCGGGAATAATCGTGGCGGCAGCCATCACGGCAATCAGGCTCAGAGTGAACCGATCAAAGAGCAAACTCAGTTTTGAACGCATAACAGCAGACAGTGTCCTGTTTGGTTAGTTGTGCACTGAAATTCGGATGCGCGGGCTTGTCAGGCAGGGCGCCGATCAGGTAGGCGCTGGGTCATCCAGGGCATGAATATCACGTCGCCGCCACCACAGCAACACGAGTCCCGGCAAGGAAATCAACACCGTCATGACAAAGAACGCCGGCCAATCATAGCGCTCGACCAGCACAGGCGTCAGCGGCCCGGCCAGATAAGTGCGCCCCACAGCAGACAGCGCCGAGAGCAGCGCAAACTGTGTAGCCGAGAATTCCTGCTTGCACAAGGCCATCAAAAGGGCCACGAACGCGGCCGTGCCCAGCCCCCCGCACAGGTTCTCGACCGCAACCACAATCGCCATGGAATACAGATGTGGCGGCGTGACCGCCAGTACCCAGTAGCCAAAATTCGACGCGGCCTGTAGCAGGCCGAACATCATCAGGGATCGATACAGACCGAAACGGCTCATCAGCGAGCCGCCCGCCAGCGCACCGATGATGGTCGCCGCCAGGCCGAAGACCTTGTTGACCATTCCCACCTCAGTCACGTCGAAGCCTGCGCCCCGAAGCAGGAAAGTGGTGGATAGTGCCCCCGCAAACGCGTCGCCCAATTTGTACAGGACAATCAGCAGCAGGACCGTCAACGCACCATGGCGCGAAAAAAACTCGCGCAGGGGCTCCACCACTGCGATCCGCAGGCTGCGCGGCGCCCGGGCGACATGCTCGGGCTCGGGCGCCCATAGCGTCGCCAGCGAGGCAACTGCCATCACGCCGCCCATGGCGTAGTAGGTGGCGCTCCACCCCAGCCACTGGTCAGCCAGGATCAGCGCCAAGCCGCCCGAGACAATCATGGCCAGGCGATACCCCAGGACTTTGGCGGCCGCACCGGCTGCACGCTCGTTCTGGCGCAGGACATCAGTGCTGTAGGCATCAAAGGCAATATCCTGGGTGGCCGACAAAAACGCCACCCAGACGGCAAGCAATGCCAGAACCGCCAGATGATCGCCCGGCGGAAACAGGCCCATGGCTGCGATCGATGCCGCCAGCAACCACTGTGTCAGGAACACCCAGCCGCGCCGCCGCCCCAGCCACGGTGGCGCGTAGCGATCCACCAGGGGCGCCCAGAGGAATTTCAGGGTGTAGGCCGAGCCAACGAGGGTCAGAAAACCGATCTGCTGCAGCGATATCTGCTCGACCGTGGCCCAGGCCTGCAGGGTGCCGCCCGTGAGCGCCAGAGGCAGGCCGCTGGCAAACCCGAGCACCAGTAAAGGCGCCACACGGCGACTGGCATAGATGCCAATCCAGTCCTTCATGCCTGACCGGAACGAAACAGGGGCGACTCGAAGCGATACACCGCCAGAGTGCTGCGCCAGCCCGGCAGGAAGCGCACTTCCTTTTGATGATGAAAGGTCGCGCGATGCGTGATGTGCAGGCCCAGCTTGGCCGCCAGGCGCTGGAAATCACGCAAGGTGCACAAATGGATATTCGGCGTGTTGTACCACTCGTAGGGCATCTGGCCCGTGACCGGCATGCGCCCGCACAGTATCGACCAGCCATGCGGCCAGTAGCCGAAATTGGGAAACGACACCACGCCGTAATGTGCTACGCGCGCCATTTCACGCAGAATGTTTTCAGTGTGATGCATGGACTGCAGTGTCTGCGACAGCACCACCGTATCGAACTGGCCGTCATCGAACAGGGCCAGGCCGTCTTCGAGGTTCTGCTGCACCACCTGTACGCCGCGCCGCACAGCGGCGATCACGGATTCGTCGTCGATCTCGACACCCGCCCCGATCACCTGTCGCGAATCACGCAAATGGGCGAGCAACGTTCCGTCGCTGCAGCCCAGGTCCAGCACCCGGCTGCCTGGCTGGACCCAGCCGGCGATGCGCAACAGGTCTGCGCGCACGGCCGAATCACGTGTCGCGACCTTCATGCCAGCACCCCCGTGGTGTGGGCGCGCGCCGGCAGGCTCAGGCGCGCGGCGATCTGATCATAATAGCCCTGCACCACAGCATGATAACGACGATCGCCCAAAAGGAATGCATCGTGCCCGTGCGAGGCGTTGATTTCCGCGTAGGTGACTTCGCGTTTGTTCTTGAGCAGCGCACGCACGAGCTCGTGCGAGTGCTCGGGGGCAAAGCGCCAGTCTGTAGTGAAGGACACCACCAGAAAGCGCGCCTGGACGTCGCGCAGCGCCTGCGCCAGGTCGCCGCCGCAGTCCCGCGCCGGATCGAAATAATCCAGGGCGCGCGTCAGCAGCAGATAGGTATTCGCATCGAAATACCGCGAGAATTTCTCGCCCTGATACCGCAGATAGGATTCGACCTCGAACTCGACGTCGTAGTTATAGTGGAACGCGCCATCCGGACCCGGCGCGCGCTGCGTGCGCCCGAATTTCTCGGCCATGACCTCGTCGGACTGATAGGTGATGTGCCCCACCATACGTGCCACCGACAGGCCATGCGTGGGCACCACGCCATATTCGTAGTAATTTCCGCCCCGGAAGTCCGGGTCCGTAATGATTGCACGGCGGGCAACCTCGTTGAAGGCAATGTTCTGTGCACTCAGGCGCGCCGTGCTGGCCACCACAATGCAATCGCCGACCCGCTCGGGGCAGGTAATGGCCCAACTGAGCGCCTGCATCCCGCCCAGCGAGCCCCCCATGACCGCCGCAAACTTTGCAATGCCAAAGTAATCGGCCAGCCGCGCCTGGGCATGTACCCAGTCCTCGACTGTCAGCAGCGGGAAGGACGCCCCCCAAGGGGAGCCCGTGTCCGGATTGATGCTGAGCGGGCCGGTCGAACCGAAACACGAACCGAGATTGTTCACACCGATCACAAAGAAACGATCGGTGTCTACAGCCTTGCCCGGCCCGACCATGTTGTCCCACCAGCCGATACTGTCGGGTTGGTCCGCATCAATGCCGGCCACATGGTGCGAGGCATTCAGTGCATGGCAGATCAAGACGGCGTTGCTGCGCTGGGTGTTGAGCTCGCCATAGGTCTCGACGGCCAGCGTGTACCCGTTCAGAACCTGGCCGCCGGCCAGGGCCAGGGGTTCGTCAAACGCGATGAATTCGGGGGAAACGATACCTACGCTGCCGGCAGGCAGAACGTCGGTGGGGGGCGAAGCGGCAGATGGCTGGCTAGGGGATATCACGGTCATAAGGACCTCTTTAGCTGGATTTATGGGGCGCCCGCAAGCGGATCAAGCAAATCGGCGCAAATTCGTAGACTTATTCTAGCACCAAGCCCCAGGCCCCCCGCCGGCGGTCCAAGACCAGTGCGGGCGAGCCCTATTCACACGCCGGCCTGGGCCGACACACCACGATTTTACAAAATCGAATTAAATTGATACATTTACGGCCTATTTACGTTCATTTACGCGATTTTAAGAAATAAAAGGAATGACCATGAAACCTCTGACCGCGCGGGAAAAATCTTGTCTGTACTGGGCGGCACAGGGCAAAACCAGCTGGGAAATCGGCACGATACTCGGCATCAAGGAACGCACCGCAAATTTTCACATCGCCAACGTGTGCGCCAAATTGGGGGTCAACACCCGTCAGGCCGCGATCTCGATCGCCCTCGAGGTCGGGCTGCTGACCTTCAATCAGACAGACCCATTTTCAGCTCGTTCCAGAAGTCTTGCACAGGCGCTTGCGCGTAGGCCTGCTGTGTTGCCATGACTACAGCCTCGATCACCGCACTGCGACCCAGACCCACCACCGCCTCAAGGTGCATGGGTCCGGCGGGCCCAGTCCCTTCGATCACAAATCGCTCGCCCAGGGCGGGCAGCGGATCCGGTGGCACAACATTCAGATTGTTATAGAACGATGCAATCAATTCGTACGCCACGGTACGCGCCGCCTCTCGGTCGCTGAGCAGCGCATCCGGAAGCGGGGCATGGCCCAGCGCAAAGAGCACATCACCGGCCTCAGCCATCGTCATCGACAGATCAATGCTGTGACCGCCGATAGCGACCTGCTGGGTTTCCGTACGGGGCCGATCAGGCAACACCCCAGTCACCACGCCATCACCGACGGACACAACACGCCAATCGAACTGCGGCGAGCAGCCCGACAGAACCAGCACAGACAATACTATCGTCACCAAACGCAACAAGACCCACCCCTTCGGACACCTCTGTCACGGGGGATTGTACGACCTCAGTTAAACTATCCATCGATAACTCATCCGGCCCTCCAATCATGATCAACAGCATCGAACGTCAGGCTATCTTGCGAAACAATCCGCAGTGGCTGCAAGGCATCCTGCGCGGCGTGGAAAAGGAAGGTTTGAGGGTGGATACCCAAGGCCGGCTCGCCCGTACGCCCCACCCTGCGTCGCTGGGCGCCGCCCTGACCAACCCCCACATCACCACCGATTACTCGGAAGCCCTGCTCGAACTGATCACGGGCACCTGCCAGGACAGCCACTCGCTGATCGACGAGCTGCTCGATACGCACAGCTACGTTGCCCGCCACCTGGATGGGGAACTGATCTGGAATCAATCGATGCCCGCGCACCTGCCGCCCGAGGCCGAGATCCCCGTTGGATGGTATGGCACCTCGAACACCGGCATGCTCAAACATGTCTACCGACAGGGCCTGGCCAGGCGCTACGGCAAGGTCATGCAATGCATCGCGGGCGTGCACTATAACTTTTCGCTGCCCGAAGCGATCTGGGAAGGGCTGGGCACCGAAGGCGATACCCCCATGCAGCGTCGCAATACCGGGTATATGGCGCTGATTCGCAATTTCGTGCGCCATGCGTGGCTGCTGATGTATTTGTTTGGCGCATCGCCTGCCGTATCGCGCAGTTTCCTGCAGAACGCCGGCATCCGGCATCAGCTCGAGCGCGTCGAGGCCGACACCTACATCATGCCCTGGGCCACCAGCCTGCGCATGAGCGATCTGGGGTACAAAAGTCCCATCCAGTCCGAGCTCGAGCTTTGCTACAACGATCTGGATACCTTCATGCTGCGCATCTACGATGCCGTCACCACGCCTTGGCCCGAATACGAGCGCCTGGGCACCCGGGTGGACGGCCAGTGGATCCAGTTGAACACCAGCATCCTGCAGATCGAGAACGAGTACTACTCCAACATACGCCCAAAACAAACGACGAGCCGCTGCGAGCGCCCCACTACGGCGCTGCGGGACCGCGGCATTCAGTATGTCGAAGTCCGTTGCCTGGATATTGACCCGGAAGCCCCGGCCGGCATCAGCGTCCAGACCAGCCGATTCATGGACGCATTCCTGTTGTTCTGTGCGATCGAAGACAGCCCGCTGTTCCCTGCCCCCGGCTTTTGCCAGGACAGCCAGGACAATTTCGCGACCGTCGCACGCGAAGGCCGCAAGCCCGGGCTGCAACTGAGCCAAGAAGGCCGCCCCATAGCCCTGAAGGACTGGGGGCTGGCGATCGTCGATCGCCTGATGCCCTACGCACAGTTGCTGGATGACGCCGCAGGGGGTGGCAATGACTACACCGATGCGCTGAATAGTCAGCGCACCAAGCTCGTCGATCTGTCCGCCACGCCGTCAGCCCGGCTGATTACGCAACTGCGGGATTCGGGCCAGAGCTTCCACGATTGGACACTGCGCCAGAGCAGCAAGCACTGGGAAACCCTGCGCGCACGCACCATACCTGCCCAGCGGCTGACAACACTGGATCAAGCAGTCGGGCAATCGATCCAGGCCCAGCACGATCTGGAAGCCGGCGATCATGAAACCTTCGCTGAATACGTTGCGCGTTTTCATGCGGCGCTCGGGCCTCATCCGGGCTCCGGGGCAGCAAGATCGCATGCCATGCCGGCTACGACCCATTCACAAGGCGCAGGCACGTGATCTCGGATCTTGCCCCCAGACGCATGGGTGGCCCCCAGTAGCCCGTACCCCGGCTGACATAGACGAGCAGGCGGTCCATACGATGCAGGCCAGCCACAAAGGGCTGTTGCAAGGGCACGAAATACTGCCAGGGCCAGAACTGGCCGCCATGCGTATGACCGGACAACTGCAGATCGAAACCCGCCCGTAGCGCTGCATCGGCACTGCGCGGCTGGTGTGCCAGCAAAATCCGGACTGCGGCATCTGAAGGTGCGCCCCGCACGGCTGCGGACGGACTGCTGGCCTGTCCGGCATCGAACTTGGCGGCACCGAAATCAGTCACCCCGGCAATGACCAGGCCGGCTTCGCCGCGACGCACCACCCGATGTTCGTTGACCAGTACGTGAAAACCAAGACGGCGAAACGCTTCGATCCACTGCTGCGCACCGCAATAATATTCGTGATTCCCTGTCACGAAATACACCCCTTCCCGGGCGTCCAGCCCCGCAAGGGGACGCACATGACGCCCCAGGTGCTCGACATCGCCATCAACCAAGTCCCCGGTCAGGGCAATCAGATCCGGCTTCAGGCCATTGGCGATATCCACAACCGCCTGCACGTATGCATGCTTGATGGTAGGGCCCACATGCAGGTCGCTGATCTGGACGATCGTGAAGCCCTGCAGACGTTCAGGCAGCCCGTCAATGGGAATGTCAACCACCTGTACACGCGGCTTGCGCCGTGCATTGAACAGCCCCAGCAAAACGGCGACCAGCACCAGAACGGGCACAGCCGCCGCCGTCATCACGGCCACACGGCCCACAACGCCGGCCACTGCAGGCACGAACACACCCAGCCCGGCCACAATCAGCAGCGCGACGTCTCGCAGCACCGTCAATACAAACAGCCAGGAAAAACCGCCCAATGCCAGAAACCCGATCCACGCTGCTGCATCGCTCAGGCGCCGGCCGGCGCGCCCGCGCAGTGTGAATCCAATCAGGATCAACGCATACAGCAGAGCCAGCGCAGTGAGCCCGAGCCACCAAAGCAAAGGATCGCGCACTGCAGCCAACAGCCTGAACGCCACATAGGCATGGGCCAGGAGCAAGAGAACAGGCAGCCGCAGAAAAAATGAAAAACGGGTCATGGGCAATGCTGCGCCAAGCGGGATAATATATCCCTCAACATATCAGAATCCCCAAAACGTCGCTTCCATGCACCGGCAAACGCTGTGTGACCTAGCTGGATACTCGCCGGAACAAGGCCCATGACACATACACGACACGCCATACGCATCCTTGTAGTGGAAGACCACGCGGGGCTTGCCGCCAATCTGTTCGAGTTTTTCGAAGACGGCCACTACCTGCTGGATTTCGCCTCGGACGGCCTCACGGCCCTGCACTTGATCGCCACGAATGTCTACGATGTGATTGTGCTCGATGTCATGCTGCCCGGCCTGTCGGGGTTCGAAGTCTGTCGGCGAATCAGGAACGACATAGGCTGCGCCACCCCGGTCATCATCATGACAGCGAAAGATCAGTTGCAAGACAAAGAACTGGGCTTTAACGTGGGCGCAGACGATTACTTGGTCAAGCCCTTTGATCTGCGGGAACTGCAGCTCAGGGTCGATGCCCTGTACCGGCGCAAGGAAGGTTTTGCACATGCGCCGCAAATCCGTGTGCCGGGTATTACTTTCGATCCGCGCAAGCTTCTGGTCAGCACCGACCAGACCGAGCTCGAATTATCAGGAACAGCGGCACGTATTTTCGAGGAACTGATCAAGGCCTACCCGGACTTTCTTTCGTATGACGATATCCAGAATAAGGTCTGGGGCGAGCGCGAGGTCGATATGAACACCCTGCGCACCCACGTGTATTCGCTGCGCAAACTACTACAGGAAAACTTTCGCTATCCCATGATAAAGACCCTGCACGGCCGGGGCTACAGGCTGCTGCCCCCCGACACAGAGACCCAATGAAACGCAGATCGATATCACGCCGGGTCTATCACGCAATCCTCGCGGTCAGCGTGATCAGTATGCTCGCCATGGTGCTGACGGTACTGCTGGTGAACGAAGACCTTGAGCAGACGATGCTGGATGTCGAGTTCGCCCAAGAGCGCGACTTCATCCTGATGAACCATACCAACGACGAAGTGCTGGTGTGGGATACACACAATATGACGATTGCCTTCATCCCTGAAGGCATGTCCCTGCCGCCAGACATGCCGAAGGTATTCCTCGGCCTGCCCAGTCACTACTCGGCAGAAACCGAGATCGACGGCAGCACCTACCTGATCACGGTGGAGCCCGCCGACCACGGCATGCTGTACGTGGCCAAGAACATCACCCATTTCGAAGACCGCGAGGCTCTGTTCCAGACTGCGCTGGGCATCATGACGCTGGTCATTATTGCGCTCAGCCTTCTGCTGGCCGTGCTCAGCGCCCGGCGCATCGTCAAGCCCCTGCGGCGTCTGGCGGGGCAGATCAGCCGAATACCCGTGGGGCCCAACATGCCGCGCATGGAACCCGATTACGTCGATGCCGAGCTGCATTCAATCGTCACGACCTTCAACCGGTTCCTGGACGAGCTGGAATCCTATGTCAGGCGCGAGCAATCCCTGCTCAGCCTGGCCAGCCACGAACTGCGCACACCGATCGCCGTGATGTCCGGCGCGCTGGATATTGTCGAGCAACGCGGCCGGCTCAGCCCGAATGACCAGGCGACGCTCAAGCGGGTACGCGAGTCCTGCAACGAAATGAGAGACAACGTCAACAGCCTGCTGATGCTGGCGCGACGCGAAGCCGGCACGCAGACGCACGAAACCCTGGACGTTGCGCCTTTGGCGCAGCAAGTCATCGAGGACCTGAAGATCAGTCATCACGCGGGCGATCGGGTGACCCTGACTTCGCACACCGACCTATGGGTAGACTGTGATCCGACGATGCTGCGCATGCTGCTGCGCAATCTGATCCAGAATGCCCTGCAACACACCAAGGGCGATATACACGTTACGGTGGCGCCAGGCCTGATCGAGATCGTCGACCAGGGCAACGGGCTGACCGGTACACAGCAGGCCATTTTGCGTGGCAGGAAAAGGCTGCCCGCCAAGGGCACACCGGTCAGCGGCCTGGGGCTGTATATCGTCACCCTGATGTGCGAGCGCCTGGGCTGGCCACTGAATATCGCACAGACGGATTCCAACGGCACCCGGATCCGCCTCAAGCCGCCATCACCCTCAATCGGCAGATAGGAAGCTTGATGGATTTCTGATGTTTGCTTGAGGAAATCTTGTTACATGGTTCGATATTCTGAACCTCAGTGGTTCATATCGTCCGGCACATGCCGAAATCGAGATTTTTTTGCCGACTTTGTTTTCATCCGCCCAAAGTGCCTCAGGCCGCCTGTGCATGCAGGTCGCCCGGTTTCTGGTGTGCGGCGGCGCGGCCACAAGTGCGCACTGGGCAGCCATGGCCTTGCTGATTTCTCTGGGCGTCGCGCCCCTGCCTGCCACGGCTGCGGGTGCAGCCATCGGTTCCGTTTTCAACTATCTGCTTCAGCGCCATTGGGTGTTTGCAACCACGGTGGCGCATCGCCAGGCCCTGCCCGCGTATGCGGGCACGGTCGCAATCGGCTGGGGCCTGAATGCGGCGATCTTCTGGCTGCTGGCCTCCCGTCTTGATTTGAATACCGCCGTAGCGCAAGTCTGCACCAGTGCCTTGGTCGCTATCGCAAATTTCATTCTGTACAAAAGGGTCGTGTTCCATGAACGCACTATCTGAACCCTGGCATCCCGAAGACCCCAATGTCGGCACAGTGGTTCTGTCGGTAGTGATCCCGCTGTACAACGAGCATGAAGTCATCGGGCTGATGTACGAACGCCTGACGTCCATCCTCAGGGATTTGGATCTCGGCTACGAGCTTGTGCTGGTCGATGACGGCAGCCAGGACGGCACTCCAATTGCCATGGAAGGCCTGGCCGGACGTGATCCCGCAGTCACCGCCGTGTTCCTGAGCCGCAACTTCGGAAAAGAAGCCGCGCTGACCGCAGGCCTCGCCCAAGCGACGGGCGAGGCCGTCATTGTCATGGACGCCGACCTGCAGGACCCGCCGGAACTTATTCCCGAAATGCTGAACGCCTGGCGACGCGGGGCCGATGTGGTCGGCATGCGCCGCCGATCCCGTGCCGGCGAAACCTGGTTCAAGCGCGTCAGTGCACACTGCTTCTACCGCATCCTCAATGCCATGAGCGATGTCGATATCCCGACCGATATGGGCGACTTCCGCCTGCTTAGCCGCAAGGCAGTCGATGCGCTGGCGCAGTTGAACGAGCGCAACCGCTATATGAAGGGCCTGTTCGCCTGGATCGGCATGCCCACTGAAATCATCGAGTACGACCGTGCGCCACGCGCGGCAGGCACCACCAAGTGGGACTACCTGAGCCTGCTGAGCCTGGCGTTCCAGGGCATCACCTCATTCTCGATCAAGCCCTTGCGTATCGCCGTGGGTGTGGGACTGGTCACCGCATTGTGCGGCATTCTGTTCACCCTTTGGATCATCGTGAAAGCCCTGGTGCTGGGCGACCCTGTACAAGGATACCCTTCACTGATCTCGATGGTCTCTATTCTGGGCGGCGTCCAACTGCTGTCGATCGGCCTGCTGGGTGAATACGTTGGCAAGATCTATTACGAAGCCAAGCAGCGGCCCGTCTACCTGCTGCGCCGTGTGGTGCGCAATGGCAGCCCGCAGGACTGCACCGAGTCCCCATCCATGTCCACGAAACAATGGGGCGCGACTCGTGCGACGACCCACTAGCGGCATCTGGGCGGCGCTGGTCGCCGTGCTCCTGCTGCCTTTGATTTCGATGGCCATCGTGCCCTTCTACGACACGAGCGAGCCCCGTTACGCTGAAATTGCCCGAGTGATGGCGCAGACTGGGGACTGGATCACACCATGGTTCAGCCCGGGCGTCCCCTTCTGGGGAAAACCGCCTCTTTCCTTCTGGGCGCAGGCACTGTCGATGAAGCTGTTCGGCTATAGCGAATTCGCCGCCCGCCTGCCCTCGTGGATCTGCCTGCTGCTGACAGTCTGGGTCATGGTCGCCGGCCTGCGCATTTTGCGCGGATCGGCGACGGCGGCACGCGCAGCACTGATTTACAGCAGCTGCGCGCTGGTCTACATCACGGCCGGCGCCGTGCTGACGGATCCCTTCCTGGCGCTGGGAACAAGCCTGGCCATGATGTCGTTCGCAGTGGCGGTGACCCGCGCGGATCAGGGCTTGGCCGCGTCGCCCTGGTGGCGCTACGGATTCTTTGTGGGCTTGGCAGTAGGCCTGCTGGCCAAGGGGCCCCTGGCCGCCGTCCTGATCGCGGTGCCCCTTGTCGTATGGATCGGGCTGCACCACAAGACCCGATGGCACGCCGCCCTACCCTGGGTGCGTGGTCTGTTGCTGACGGCTGTGCTGAGCCTGCC
>JAKDMO010000253.1 GCA_030452305.1 Alcaligenaceae bacterium
GAATAATTTCATCAAATTGGAATGGTCCGGCCAGGCACCGTTGACAGCCAGTGGCCTGCAGTCCGTCGTCATCCCCGACAGCCCTGTGTATCTGGCCCTGGACGTCACGCCGGCCATGACCCTGACGGCAACAACAGCATCCGACAAGCCGCCTGCAACTGCAGCCGGCCCAGATGCCCTGAAGGCTGCCGCCACATCGCAAGGCTCACCATTCGACAACTTCCGCAACGCGATCTCGGCCTATGAACCGGTCTATCTCGTCGCCGGGAACCGGGACGGTGCAAACGCGCGATACCAGCTCAGCTTCAAATACCGCCTGCACAGCCCGACCGATCCAAGCAAACCCGGATTCTTGGATAATTTCTACATCGGATATACTCAAACTGCCCTATGGGACCTGCATTCCGACTCGATCCCTTTTGTTGACACCACGTACAACCCAAGCCTGTTCTGGAGCAAAGATGCAATCTGGGAGACCCCCGACCAGAAATGGTTCATCGGCCTGAATGCCGGGGTCGAGCACCGATCGAACGGAAAAAGCGGGGACGACTCACGCTCGATCAACGACTTCTATATCGAACCGGCATTCAACTACCGAATGGCCGGCGGCAGCACCTTGTCCTTCATGCCGCGCGCCAAGGTTTATTTCGCAACCGATCGTGACATGCACTATGAGGACTATCAGGGCTATGTGGACTGGAAGCTGCGCTGGGCGCAAGACAACGGCCTTGCGGCCAGCGCGCTGTATCGCTTGGGCAAATCAGGGCGCCACGCAGTTGAACTGGGCCTGGCCTGGCCGCTGCGCCGCACGCCGCTGAACATGAATGGCTACCTGTATCTGCAATACTTTCAGGGCTATGGCGAAACGCTGTTGGGCTACGACCAGAAAAGCTCGCCACAAATCCGCCTGGGCATCGGCTTCGTACCCTGACGACCCCGCTGCCCAACTGGGCTTTCGTGCTAGAATTTGCGGCTCATGTCGGGGCGTAGCGCAGCCTGGTAGCGCATCTGCTTTGGGAGCAGAGGGTCGCGAGTTCGAATCCCGCCGCCCCGACCATACCGGAGTAAGCCATTGTCTTCGACCGCCTCTGACGATCTGGGAAAGCTCGTCCTGCGCCTGAGCGTAGGACTGATGGTGCTGCTGCACGGCCTCGGCAAACTGGCGCCAGGCAGTATGGACCGCATTGGCAGTTCCCTTCAGGCGCACGGCCTGCCCGCCTTCATCTCGTACGGGGCCTACGTCGGCGAGATCATTGGCCCGCTACTCGTCGTGTTGGGGCTGCGCGCCCGCCTGGGTGGCCTGCTGATCGTCGCCAATATGCTGTTCGCCATTGGCCTGGTCCACATGGATCATCTGTTTGGCCTGGGCCGCAGCGGCGGCTGGGCCCTGGAACTCCAGGGGCTGTATCTGTTCGGCGGTCTGGCGATCGCGCTACTGGGTGCCGGCCGCTACAGCGCAGGCGGGCACAACGGGCGCTGGAACTGAGCTTCGGCGCTGACGCGGTCATCATCCACGCAGTAACATAAGGGGATCACCATTCTGGAGACCCTTCATGTTGCAGATCCAGCCCGATTACGCCACCACATGCCAGGCGTTCGAATGGACCATCCCCACCTATTACAACATCGGCGTGGATGCATGCGACAAGTGGGCCGACGGAAGCGGCCGCACGGCCCTGATCTATCAGACAACACAAGGTCAGGACGAGCACTATAGCTTCGACCAGTTCAAAGACTGGTCCGATCGATTTGCCCAGGCCTTGCGCGCCCAGGGTATTAACAAGGGCGATCGTGTCGGCATCCTGCTGCCGCAATCACCGGAAACCGCCATTGCACACCTCGCGATCTACAAACTGGGCGCGGTGGCTGTGCCGCTCTTTACCCTGTTCGGTACCGAGGCCCTGCAATTCCGTCTGGGGAACTCTGGCGCGAAGGCGCTGATCACGCACGATGAAGGCATGTCCAAGCTTGCCGAAATTCGCGGCGCCCTGCCCGCGCTTCAGACCGTCTTCAATATCGAAGCACAGGCCGATGACACGACACAGCGATCCTTCTGGGTGGCACTGAAGGCACAGGACGGCCGATTTGCGCCGGTGGACACACTGGCCGAGGATCCTGCGGTCATCATCTACACATCGGGCACGACAGGCAAGCCCAAGGGCGCACTGCACGCGCACAGGGTGCTGCTGGGGCACCTTCCTGGGGTAGAGATCTCGCACAATTTCTTTCCCCGCGATGCAAAGCTGATGTGGACGCCGGCCGACTGGGCCTGGATTGGCGGCTTGCTGGACGTGCTGCTGCCATCCTGGCATCACGGTGTGCCGGTGCTGGCCCGCAGGTTCCCAAAATTCGATGCAGGCGAGGCGCTGGCCCTGATGTCGCGCCTGGGCGTCACCCACACCTTCCTGCCGCCCACCGCGCTGAAAATGCTGCGTACCGCGCACAATCCAGAGCAATACGGACCGCTGAAGCTGGTATCCGTCGCCAGTGGCGGGGAATCGCTTGGGGTCGAACTGATCGACTGGGGCCGCAAGGTGCTGGGGCTGACCGTCAATGAATTTTATGGCCAGACCGAGTGCAATATGATTGTGTCCTCGTGCTCGGCGCTGTTCGAACCGCAAATCGGGTCCATGGGCCGGGCGGTGCCTGGTCACGACCTGCAGATCATCGACGATTCCGGCACGGTCCTGCCCGATGGCGCAGAGGGGCATATTGCCGTACGGCGCCCCGACCCGGTGATGTTCCTGGGCTACTGGAACAATGAGCAGGCCACCGAGGAAAAATTTATCGGCGATTTCCTCGTGACAGGGGATCGCGGGCAGCGCGACTCAGAGGGGTTCCTGCGGTTCGTGGGGCGTGGCGACGATGTCATCACCAGTGCCGGTTATCGGATCGGCCCAGGCCCCATCGAGGATGGCCTGCTGGGCCACCCCGCCGTGCGGATGGCCGCAGTGATCGGCGTGCCCGACGCCCAGCGTACCGAGATTATCAAAGCGGTCATCGTCCTGAATGAGGGTTTCGAGGGTAGCCCCGAGCTGATCCGCGAGATCCAGGATCATGTGCGCCACAAAGTGGCCGCCCACGAATACCCGCGCGTGATCGAATTCGTCGAAAGCCTACCCATGACCACAACAGGCAAGGTGATGCGCAAGGTTCTGCGCGAGCAGCA
>JAKDMO010000254.1 GCA_030452305.1 Alcaligenaceae bacterium
CGCTCTTGGCGATACCGTACTGTGCCCGGGCTTCCTCGACCCGCTGGACGGCGATACGCATATCGCGGTTATTGTCCAGTGCCAGGCCGATCAGCGCCTTCAGCCGCCCGTCCTTGAAAAAGGTCTGCCAGGCAGGCAAGGCTGCCGAGGCATCCTGGGCCATATCCTGGCCGGGGAACACGGCGGGCACCGGGGCGGCCGGGCGCTCGTAGGTCGGCGCAAACGAGCACCCCGCCAGGATCAGGCCAAGGGAACCGAGCGCCAGCACACGCATTGCACCAGTCAAGGATTTCATGACGGGTCCTCCTCTGTGCCCGGGGTGGCCGCCTGTTCTGGAACATGAGGGGGCGCATGACCCAAAAGTTTTGGTTTCGTCTTGAACAATTTCAGGATCACCACAAAGAAGGTCGGGACGAACAGCACCGCCAGCGGCGTGGCGGCCAGCATTCCGCCCACCACGCCCAGGCCGACGGCATTCTGGCTGGCCGAGCTCGCGCCCGTCGCCAACACCAGTGGCACCACGCCCAGAATAAAGGCAAAGGACGTCATCAGGATCGGGCGAAACCGCATGCGGGCGGCCTCGATGGCCGACTCCGTCAGCCCCGCGCCACTGGCGTACAGGTCTTTTGCGAATTCCACAATCAGAATGGCGTTCTTGGCCGACAGCCCGATCACGGTCACCATGCCGACCTGAAAGTACACGTCATTGGATTTGCCCATCAGACTGCTGAGCAATACCGCCCCGAGCATCCCCAGCGGCACCGCCAACATGACGGACAGCGGGATCGCCCAACTCTCGTAGAGCGCAGCCAGGACCATGAACACCACCAGCACCGACAGGCCCAGCAGAATACTCGTCTGGCTGCCCGCCTGGACTTCCTGATAAGACAGACCCGTCCACTCGTAGCCAAGTCCGGGAGGCAATTGCCCGACAAGGCGTTCCATCTCGTCCATGGCTTCACCCGTGGCATAGCCTGGCGCAGCCGACCCGCCAATGCGCACGGACTCATAGCCGTTGTAGCGCACGACCTGTACCGGGCCCTTTGTCCATTCCATCGACACGAACGACGATAGCGGCACCATCTCGCCCTGCTGATTACGTGCGTTGAGCTTGAGGATGTCGGATGCGCTCATGCGTGCATCGGCCTCGGCTTGTACCCAGACGTTCTGCACCCAGCCCATATTGGTGAACTTGCCTACGTAGGCCGAGCCCAGGGCGGTGGAAATCAGCTCAGCAGCCTCGGAAAAATTGACCCCCAGCGTGGCGGCCTTGTCGCGATCGATCGTCAGGCGCAACTGTGGCCCTGGGGCCAGGCCGGTCACCCGCGTCTGGGTCAGGATCGGGCTTTTCGCGGCCAGTTGCAGCAACTGATCGGTCGCAGCCATCAGCGCGTCGGAACCCACCCCACCGCGATCCTCGAGTCGCATATCAAAGCCCGAAGCATTCCCCAGTGAGGAAATGGCCGGCGGCACGATGGAAAACACCATGGCATCGGGCAGGCCGTAGAGCAGCTTGCCCATGGCATTTGCCGAGATCGCCTGCGCAGAGTTTTCGTAGCCTTCGCGCTCGGAAAAATCCTTCAGCGGCACAAAGGCGATCGCGGCGTTCAGGCCATTGCCGTTGAAACTGAAGCCCTGGACCGCGATGATATTGGCGACCTGGGGCAAGGCCATGAAGTAGTCCTCGACCTTTTCGATGATCTCGGTCGAGCGGTTGAACGTAGAACCGGCAGGCAGCTCGATATTGGCGATCACATAGCCCTGGTCCTCTACGGGCAGAAAAGACGTCGGCAAGCGCACATACATCCAGCCCAAGGCCACAACCAGCACCAGGAAAATCACCATCATGCGCCCGCCGCGCTTCAGGCTGCGCCCGACCCAGGTGGTGTAGCTATCCGTCGTGCGGCCAAAGCCGCGGTTGAACCATCCGAAAAATCCCTTCTTTTCCGCATGTCCGCCCTTGGCGACGGGCTTGAGGATGGTGGCGCACAGGGCCGGTGTGAAGCTCAGGGCCAGGAAGGCGGAGAACAAAATCGATATCGCCATGGCCACCGAAAACTGACGGTAGATCACCCCGACCGAACCCGACATAAAGGCCAGCGGCAGGAATACTGTCGTCAGGACCAGCGTCATCCCCACGATTGCGCCGGAAATCTGGGGCATGGCCTTTCTGGTGGCTTCCTTCGGTGGCAAACCTTCCTCGGCCATGATCCGTTCGACGTTTTCCACCACCACAATGGCATCATCGACCAATATCCCGATCGCCAGCACCATGGCGAACATGGTCAACACATTGATCGAAAAGCCCAGGCCCAGCATGACGGCAAAGGCCCCGAGGATGGCCACCGGCACGACCAGCGCCGGAATCAGCGTATAGCGGACATTCTGCAAAAAGACGAACATCACCACGAACACCAGCAGCATGGCCTCGAACAGGGTGTGGACCACCTGCTCGATCGACAGATCGACATACGGCGATGTGTCGTAGGGTATCGCGTACGAGACGTTGTCGGGGAAGAACTGTGACAGCTCCTTCATCTTTTCCTTGGCCAGGTTCGCCGTTTCCAGTGCATTGGCCGAAGCGGTCAGGGACAGGGCGAAGGCCGCTGTGGGCTTGCCGTTCAGGCGCGCACCGAACTGATAGGTGTCGGAACCCAATTCAACGTCGGCGACATCCTTTATCCGGACGATGGAGCCATCCGGATTGGCCCTGAGCACCGCGTTCTCGAAGGCCTCGACCGTGGTGAGTTCGCCACTGACAATCACTGGTGCGGATGTGCGCTGCGTATCGGGGTTGGGTGGCGAGCCCAGGATCCCCCCGGAAATCACCATGTTCTGGCCGGCCAAGGCCGCCGAGACATCGCTCATGCTCATGCCGTAGCCGACAAGCTTGGCCGGATCCACCCATATGCGCATGGCACGTGGCGCGGCAAATAGCTGGAATTTGCCCACGCCCTTGATCCGCGACATGGGGTTCTGGATATTGCGCGTGACGTAATCGGCCAGAGCCGTCTGCTCCATGGACCCATCGTCAGAGGATACGGTGACGACCATCAGGAAATTGGAGTTTTCCTGGCTGACCTTCAGCCCCTGATCAAGCACAGCCGCAGGCAGCCTGGCAGTCACGTTCGACAGGCGATTCTGCACATCAACCTGGGCCAGGTCGG
>JAKDMO010000062.1 GCA_030452305.1 Alcaligenaceae bacterium
GCCACGGCGCTCAGCGTGTGCGCGACGCCTTTGCCGACCATGACCTGCATTTCGCGCTGCAGGAACCGCAGCAGGGCACCGGGCATGCGGTGATGCAGGCGCTGCCTCTGCTGGTCGAAGGTGGTGTCGATGATGCCTGCCTGGTCCTGTATGGCGATGTGCCGCTGGTGCAGGACGACACCCTGGCCCGCCTGCTGCAAGCCCGGGCCGGCGGCTTGGCACTGCTGACTGAAACCCTGGACGACCCCACCGGTTATGGTCGTATCGTGCGCGATGCTGCAGGCCGGATTGCAAGCATTGTCGAAGACAAGGACGCCACCGACGCCCAGCGCGCCTTGCGCGAGGTCAACACCGGCATCCTGGCCGCCCCCACCGCAGCGCTGCGCGAGTGGCTCGGGCGCATCGACAATCAGAATGCCCAGGGTGAATACTATCTGACCGACATCGTGGGCCTGGCTGTGGCCGACCGGGTGTCCGTGCGCCATGCCCAGCCTTCCGCAAGCTGGGAAACACTGGGTGTGAACAGTCGCGTGCAGCAGGCCAGGCTGGAACGTATCTGGCAGGCTGAGCAGGCCCGCCGTCTGCTGGAACAGGGGGTTACGCTGGCAGATCCCGCACGTTTTGACCTGCGAGGCAGTCTGCGCTGCGGGCGCGACGTGTACATTGATGTCGGCTGCGTGTTCGAAGGCGAGGTGGTGCTGGGTGACGGGGTGCGCATCGGCCCGCATTGCGTGCTGAAAGACACCCGCGTCGATGCCCGCACCCAGGTCGAGGCCTTCAGTCATATCCAGGATGCGCGCATCGACGAGGACGCCCGCATTGGGCCGTATGCACGTCTGCGCCCAGGTGCCGAGATCGGCCCTCAGGCGCATGTGGGCAATTTCGTCGAGATCAAGAAAACCAGCCTTGGGCGCGGATCCAAGGCCAATCACCTCAGCTACCTGGGCGATGCCCAAATCGGCGAGCGTGTGAATATCGGGGCCGGCACCATCACCTGCAATTACGATGGTGTAAACAAATCCCTGACCATCATCGGCGATGACGCCTTCATCGGTTCGGATACGCAACTGGTTGCGCCCGTCACCGTTGGGCGTGGTGCTACGCTGGGGGCCGGCACGACCCTGACCGGCGATGCACCCGCCGACACCCTGACCCTGTCGCGCCCGGAACAAAAGACCGTGATTGGCTGGCGTCGTCCGGTGAAAAAGTCCTGAGGCGCGGCATCCGCCATGCGCATCCTGCAACTGAACCTGGAGCGCGGCTGGCGGGGCGGTGAACGCCAGACCCTGCTCACCATGCAGGGTTTGCGCACCGCCGGCCACGAAGCTTTTCTGCTGGCCCGCCGGGGCGGCGCCCTCGGCCGGGCCGCGCAGGCCGAAGGCTTCACCGTGTTTGACTGCGACGGTGCGCCGGGCATGGCGGCTGCTTTGCTGGGCCGTGCACACCATATGGATATCCTACATGCCCAGACTGCCCAGGCCATGAGTGTGCTGGCGCTATTGCGCCCGATGCTGCGCGGGCGCATCGTATTCACCCGACGTACCGCCTTCGCCCCGAAAGGCCGCCCGGGGCGCAGCCGCTGGAAATGGTCCAGGGCCGATGCCCGGATTGCCATCAGCCAGGCCGCCGCTGCCGCGTTTCGATCCCTGGATCTGGATGTGCGCGTGATTCCCAGCGCCGTCATGGCGGTGCCGCCCGACCCGCAGCGGGTCGAGGCCCTGCGCACCCAATTTGGTTTGCACGGTGGGACGGTAATCGGGACAGCTGCGGCGCTCAGCCCGGAAAAGGATCCCGAAACTCTGATCCGTGCGGTCGCGCGCTTGCGGGCCCACTCCCCCGATATCGTATTCCTGCACTGTGGCGCTGATGGTGCAGCCGGGCCTGCCGCGCGTGCGCTGGTGGACGAGCTTGGCCTGGCCGGCATGGTTCGTTTTGCCGGATTCCAGGAACACATACAGGACCTGTATGCCTTGATGGATATTTACGTGTCCAGCTCCTTGTTCGAGGCACTGGGCACCAGTGTGCTGGATGCCTGTCTGCTCGGCGTGCCAGTGGTCGCCACGCGCGTGGGCGGTCATCTGGAAAGCCTGGCAGATGGGCGCGGCCTGCTGTGCGAGGCGGGCGATGACCAGGTCATGGCGGCCCACATGCAGCGGCTGATCGAGCATCCCGACGAGGCGGCGGACATGGCCGGCCGCGCGCAGGCCTACGCACGTGTCGAATATGACCCCGGGACGATGGTCGATCGCTATCTGGATCTGTATCGCACGCTGTGCCCGACGGCCCAGGGTGCGCCGTCTTAGTGTTTGCGTCTACAGGCGACGCAGATTTTTGCGGTAGGTCTCGCCGCGCTCACGGTAATTTTGTGCACTGGCTTCCAGCGCGGCGACATCCTCGTCGCTCAGGGTGCGCACGACCCGCGCCGGTGCACCCAGGATCAGGGACCGATCCGGAAAGGTCTTGCCCTCGGTGACCAGGGCGCCCGCACCCACCAGGCAGTGACGGCCGATAACGGCCCGGTTCAGGACCACAGCCTGGATGCCGATCAGCGACCCATCGCCGATCGTGCAGCCGTGCAGCATGGCCTGGTGCCCGATGGTGACGTATTTACCCACCGTCAGCGGGGTGTCGGGATCGACGTGCAGTACCGCGCCTTCCTGGACGTTCGATCCCTCGCCGATATGAATCGGTGCATTGTCGGCGCGCAGGACTGCGCCGGGCCACAGGCTGACGCCGGCCTCCAGGATGGCTTGGCCAATCACCGTGGCTTCGTCGGTAATGTAGGCGGTGGGATCGATCTGGGGCACAAGTTCGGCCAAGGCATAGCACGTCATGATGGGCTTCCTGTCAGGCACCCGTGGCGGGCGCGCCCGGGTCGTTTTGATCGTAGCATAGGCTATCGGACCGATGAAACGGCCGTTCGCCCGCATATAATCCCGCCATGACCACACGCATTCTGATCGTTCGTACCTCGTCGCTGGGCGACCTGGTGCACATGCTGCCCGCCATATCCGATATCGCGCGGCACGTCCCGGACGCGCAGATCGACTGGATCGCAGAGGAAGCCTTCGCAGAAATCCCGTCCTGGCATCCTGCGGTCAACGAAGTCATCCGCGTCGCGCATCGGCGCTGGCGCAAGCGCTGGTGGTCGGCAGCCTCTCGCAGCGAGCGTGCTGCGCTGCGTGCCACTCTGGATGCGCGCCACTATCACATTGTGCTGGATATGCAGGCCCTGATGAAGTCGATCTGGCTGGTGCGCCAAACACATGGCGAGCGTCACGGCCTGGACTGGAAATCGGCGCGCGAGCCGCTGGCGTCGTTGTTCTACCAGGTCAGGCATCGCGTGGCATTCTGGCAGCCGGCGGTGACCCGCCAGCGTACCCTGGCCGCCGCAACATTCGGCTATACCGTCGAAGGCCCGCCCGATTTCGGGTTGCATGCCCTGACGCAGGGCGTGGCGATCGAGGACGCAGCCATCATCATGCCCTCGGCCAGCCGCGACGACAAACTCTGGCCGGCGGATGATTGGCAGCAAGTCTTTGATGAACTGCAATCGCGCGGGCTGGGCCTGCGCCTGCTGGCGGGCAACGAGGCCGAGCATGCCCGCGCCCAGGACCTGATCGCAGGGCGCGCCCATGCCGAGGTGTTGCCGCGCATGAGCCTGCGCGAGGTCGCCGGGCAGCTTGCCCGTGCCCGCCTGATGGTCGGCCTGGACAGCGGCCTGACACACCTCAGTGCCGGATTGGGGCGGCCCACCATCGGGATTTACAAGGCTTCAACGCCGGTGCGCACGCCCCTGCAAGGCGCCGCCTATACCGCCAGCCTGGGCGAGCGCGGTCGCGCCCCTGATGCGAAAACGGTGCTCGGCGCCGTTGCACAGGCGTTGGCCGACGCGCCGGGCAGCCTCTAAAATGGCTGTATCCCGTTACGGACGACAGTAGTTTTGAATCGATTTATCTATACCCTGTTGATCCGGCTTCTGGCCCCCGTGTTGCTGCTCTGGATGGCCGTGAGGGCGCGCCGGGCAGGGGGCGAGTGGGGCGTGTGTTCGGCGGCGCGTTTTGGGCGCTATCGCAGCCCCCCCAGCACGCGCTCGCCTATCTGGGTGCATGCCGTTAGCCTGGGCGAAACCCGTGCGGCGCAACCCTTGCTGCGGGCCTTGCTCGATCAGGGCCACGATGTGCTGCTCACGCACATGACTGCGACCGGTCGCGAGGAAGGGCTGCGCGCCTTTGCCGCGGACATTGCCTCGGGCAGGCTTGCCCAGGCTTGGCTGCCCTATGATTTTCCCGGATCCGTGCGTCGTTTTCTCGCGCATTTCCAGCCCCGTGCGATCGTGCTCATCGAGCGTGAGGTCTGGCCCAACCTGATCAATGCCGCCTGGCGTGCGCGGCTGCCAGTGTTCCTGGTCAGCGCCCGCATGTCCGATGCTTCGCTGCGTCAGAACCTGCGCATGGGGTCGGTGCTGCGCCAGGCTTACGGGCGGCTGACCGGAGTCTATGCGCAATCCCTGCAGGATGCCCAACGCCTGGAGCTTGCGGGGGCGACGGCGGTTCGTGTGTCGGGCAACTTCAAGTTCGACGTGCGGATGGATGCCGAGAAAGTCCGGCGCGGTCGCGTGTTCGCCGAGAAGCTGGGGCGCACGGTGATCGCCATCGCCAGTACGCGCGAAGGTGAGGATCAACTGTTCATCGAGGCGCTGAAACACTACACCGAGCGGGCCCGCGCTCAGGGCAGCGAACGGTACGAGCAGGTGCTGTTTTATCTGATTCCACGCCATCCCGCGCGTTTTGACGAGGCTGCAGCCCAGCTCGAAGCCGCCGGCCTGTCCTGCGTGCGTCGCACCCATCTGATCGCCCTGGGTGATGGCGGCAGTTCAGCGCTGGCCGCCTGCCGCAACGTCACCGTCCTGCTGGGCGATACCCTGGGCGAAATGCCCTGGTACTACGCGGGCAGCCGCGTCGCCATTGTAGGCGGCAGCTTCGAGCCTCTGGGCGGGCAGAATTTCATTGAGGCCAGTGCGTTGGGCGTCCCGGTGCTGGTGGGCCTGCACACCCAGCATTTCGAGCAAGCCGTCTTCGATGCCTCACGCGCGGGTGCGATTGAACGCGTGCCCAGCGCCGACCTAGCGGTGCAGCGCGCCCTGGAATGGGTCGAGGACCCCGCACACCTCGCCCAAATGGGCGCAGCCGCCGAACACTGGGTGCAGCAGCACACTGGGGCAGTCCAGCGCGTGGTCGAAGGCCTGAATAAAGTTCTCTAATCCGGCGCCTGGGCTCGCCATGCTGCGTTGCAAATCCTCGCGATAGCCACTGCTATCGCTGCGGTTTGCGCCTTGCCTGACTAGCCCATGCACCCGGATGTCAGGGCACTAACGTACGATCAGTCCGTGATATTTGCGACCGTAGTCCAGGGTGGCCTGGAAAAAGCCTTCCTTGCTGCCGCAGTCGTAGCGTACGCCTTCGTATTGGTAGCCAAACACCGGGCCGCCGGCGAGCATGCCGGCGATCGCATCGGTCAACTGGATTTCGCGCCCGACTCCGATCTGGGTGCGGCGCAGATGCTCGAAGATCTCGGGTTCCAGCACGTAGCGCCCGACCACGGCCTGGTTCGAGGGGGCGTCCTGGGGCTCGGGCTTTTCCACGATCCGGTTCACGCGGGTCGTGTGTGCGTCGATCACATCGCCGGCGATAATGCCATAGCGGCGGCTGTGTTCGGGCTCGATTGTCTGGATCGCCAGGATGCTGCCGTTGTGTTCGTGCGCGGCATTGACCAGTTGGCGTGTCACTGAGATGTCGGCATCCAGCAGGTCATCGGCCAGCAGTACCGCAAAAGGTTCATTTCCAACGATTGGGGCGGCACACAGCACGGCATGCCCCAGGCCGCGCGGCGAAGGCTGACGGGTATAGATGCAGTTCACGTGTTCCGGGATCACGTGTTGCACCATCTCCAGCAGCCGGGATTTGTCCTGTGCGGCCAGCTCGGCTTCGAGTTCGGGGGCGCGATCGAAATGATCCTCGATGGCACGCTTGTTTCGGCCGGTAATGAAAATCAGCTCGGTGATCCCGGCGGCGATGGCTTCCTCGACGGCATACTGGATCAGCGGCTTGTCGACGATGGGCAGCATTTCCTTGGGCATGGCTTTGGTGGCCGGCAGGAATCGCGTGCCCAGGCCTGCTACGGGAAAGACGGCTTTGCGTATGGGTTTCATTGTGTCGGGTTCGGGATAGCGGCAGTGGGCGCAATTGGTGTGCCCAGGGTGACGGCGGCCTGGTTGCGTTGGCTCAGGGGGTGCGGATTCCGGCCTTGCTCCGCAGGGGGCGTGCCAAAGAAACCCTGACCGTACAGGAACAGGGTGCCGTTGGCGATCAGGATCAGAAGCAATAGAAAACGCATGGCGGGCATACAGCGATCAAGTGCACAGAGTATATCAGCCGGCCAGCCAGGCCAGACCGTCCAGTACGGGGCCGGCCAGGTATTGTGGGGGGGCCTCAGGCAGCCCCAGATCTGTCTGTGCACGGGCCAGGGCGCGTTGGGTCTCGTCCTGCACCAGTGGCCAGCCCCCGCCGCTGACAAACACCTGGGGCGCGGTCTTGAAATGGTCCAGCGCAGTGCGCCATTGGCGCAGCAGGGCGCCCGCCTGTGCTGCGGTGATACCGCTGCTGATCGCATCATGCGTGTTGGTCGGGTAATCGGCCGATTCCCCTTGGACATAGGGCAGGTGGGCCGTACCGTCAGCCAGTGATCGTGCCATCAGTAGCGGACCGGGCAGGATGAGCCCGCCCACGAAGTGCGCCTGCCGTTTGCCCTGCGCTGCAGGCAGGTTTGCAATGGTATCGATCGTGCAGGCGGTGCCGAAATTGGCCAGCAGCATGGGTACGCCTGACTGCCAGGCCGCGCTGGTGTGCACCCGCCAAAGCAGCCCCAGTACAGCAGCCCAGCGATCCGGGCCCAATTGCGAGGCCTGCTCGTAATGATTGTGCAGCCCGCCCAGGCTGTGCGTGGCGTCCATCCATTCGACGCGCAGCCCGCACTGATGGATGCACACCGTCTCGATCATGCGACTGGCCGTTGACCCCGTCACCGACACGCCCAGCACGCGTGTGGGTCGGCCTTCGAGTTCAGCCAGCCACCCGCTCAGCGTATCGATGTGTGCGTAGTCCAGCGCGTGAGTCTGGGCCTCTCGTTCGCCCGAGGCCGGATCCAGCCAGCCGAATTTTGCGCGGGTGTTCCCCGCATCCACCAAGAGGATCATGATTGCGCCCGTACAGAAATTTCGCCTACCGACAGTGCGTGTTCGCCGCCGGCATTGCGCAGTACGAGCTGCCCGTGCTCGTTCACTCCGCAGGCGATGCCCGATTGGATCAGGCGCCCGTTGTCGGTGACGTCCAGTGCCTGCCCGGCCAGCCCATCGACCCGGGCATAGCGCTGCGCAAAATCGGTCAGCCCATGGGCAGTCACCCCATTCAAGCCCAGATACCAGCTCTCGGCGATCGCGGTGACCAGGGCGACGGCCCCCCCTTCGGCTGCGCAGGCATCGTCTGCCACGATCTCTGACCAGTCCGCCACCCGCCGTTCGAGCGACTGGCTGAGGGCGCGCGCATCGTCCAGGTTGATGCCGATTCCGGCAATTACCATGTGATGGTCGGACGCGTGTGTGGCCGTGCCCGATCGGCTGGTTTCAATCAGTATGCCGGCGAGTTTGCCGCGATCCCATACGATGTCATTGGGCCATTTCATCGTCAGACGCTGCTGTCGGGCTGGGCTGAGCTTGCTGCGCAGGGCCTCGCAGGCCAGCAGCCCGATCAGTGGCGAGAGCGTCGGCAATTGGCGCGCCGGCATGAACACGTCGAAGGCACAGGAAAACATCAAGTTCGCCCCCTCGCGGTTCTGCCAACTGCGGCCGGCGCGCCCGCGCCCCTGTTCCTGCACATGTGCGCCCTGTAGCCAGGGGCGTGCGAGAATGCCATCATTGGTGCGCGCGCGCGCCATCAGATCGGCGTTGGTCGATCCCGTGCGCGCCAGCCATTGCACGCGGCTGAATCGTGGCAGGCGTGTCCGCAGCGCCTTGCCCAGGGCTTGTGGGCCGGGCAGGAAATCAGAAGGAAGGGCGACCATATGCAGGTTCTGTGATTTAGTGTCCTGTTTGGCTAATCATCCGAATTTCAGTGCACAATCAGCCAAACGGGACACTAGCAGGACAATCAAGTGCCGCTACGTTATACCGCAAACAGATAGGCGTAAAGGATTTATAGCATTATGTTTTTACGGGCTGAAAAAAAAGTTTTCCAGGGTGAGGCCGGTGCGATCGACTGTTTGCTCGACCATCCCGGCGAGGCCCCCCGGGGTTGGGCGCTGGTTCTGCATCCTCATCCCCTGCAGGGCGGGGCACGCCAGAACAAAGTCGTCACGACCGTGTCGCGTGCCTGTGTGCAGCATGGCCTGATGGCGGTGCGCCCTGATTTTCGCGGGGTGGGTGCCTCTGAGGGTGAATTTGACCATGCTGTCGGCGAAACAGCCGATATGGCGGCGCTGGTGCGACAGGTCTCGGAAGCCTATCCAGAGGCGGCTGCGGGCCCCTTTGTACTGGCCGGTTTTTCGTTTGGCACGGCGGTGGCCGCCCAGTTGTACGCCACGCTGGCCGATGACGGCACCCAGGTGCCCGACCATTTGATCCTGATTGGCTGTGCGGTCGAGCGTTTTCGCTTTCGCGAGGTTGAGGTCCCGGCATCGACTATGCTGATTCATGGCGAGGCCGATGAGGTCGTGCCCTTGTCCGAGAGCATGGATTTTGCGCGCGCCCATGATCTGGCGGTGACCGTGGCACCGGATACCGGTCATTTTTTTCATGGCAAGCTGGTACTGCTGAAGCAGGTATTGCAAAACCATCTGCAAGGGTTGTAGGCTAGTTATCCGCGCGCCATGGTTTCACTTGCTTGCGTTTTGTCGCGATTTACGGCGTACGCAATAGGCGGACCGCTGTGGTCCGCTGCCTATAATAGAGCGTCTTGCCTTCTGTAACCAGGATATCCCTACCCGATGACCCTGCACATGTCACCTCCCCGCTTTGCCCTCATGCCGCGTCTGATTGCCGTCTGCGCCCTGTTGTGCGCATCGGCCCTGGCCATGGCCCAGACTGCGCCGGTCGAACCGGCTGCCCCCGCAGCATCGACGACTGCCCAGGCCAGCACCGCCAATGGCACGGGCCCCGTGACCATGGTCAGCGAACTCTCGAAAATTCCTGCCCCCACGTTGGGTGCCAAGGCGTGGCTGACACTGGACGCCAATAGCGGCCAGATCATTGCCGCCCAGGATCCCGACGCACGCGTGGAACCCGCATCGCTCACCAAGCTGATGTCGGCCTATGTGGTGTTCGAGGCCCTGGAATCGGGGCGCCTGACGCTGGACCAGAAAGTCCATATTTCCGAGAAAGCCTGGCGAACCGAAGGTTCGCGTATGTTCATCGAGCCCAATACCGATGTCACGGTTGATGAGTTGTTGCAGGGCCTGATCGTGCAATCCGGCAATGACGCGACCGTTGCCCTGGGCGAGGCGGTTGCAGGCAGCGAATCAGCCTTCGTCGCCTTGATGAACCAGGAAGCCGTCCGCCAGGGCCTGACCGGCACGCACTACACGAATTCGCCCGGCCTGCCCGATCCCGAGCACTACACCACGGTGCGTGATCTGGCGGTGCTCGCGCGTAATCTGGAACGCGATTTCCCGAAGTACATGCACTATTACAGCCAAAAGGAATTCACCTATAACAAGATCAAGCAAAGCAATCGCAATCGTCTGTTGTGGGCCGATCCCACCGTCGATGGCCTGAAAACCGGCCACACGAAATCGGCCGGTTATTGCCTGGTGTCAACGGCGCTGCGTGACGGGCGACGCGTGATTTCTGTGCTGGTGGGGGCGGCCAGCGATGCCGCACGCGCGGAAAACAGCCTGAAATTGTTGAACTGGAGCTTCCAGAATTTCGATACCGTGCGTCTGATCAAGCCGGATGACGCGGCGGTACATGCGCGGGTCTGGGAAGGCGAACAGGATACGGTCGGCCTGTCGCCGGGCGAACCCCTGTGGGTGACGGTGCCGCGCGGGCGCGATGCCGACATCGATAGCGTGGCGCATTACGCCGAGCCCCTGCTGGCTCCCCTGGAAAAGGGCGCATCCGTCGGAACGCTAGAGGTCTCCATGGATGGCCGCCAGATCACGACCGTCCCCTTGTTGGCACAACAAAACGTTCCCCAGGCGGGTTTTTTCAGCCGCATGATCGACAAGGTGCGCCTGCTGTTCAACTGACGGTCATGACGGATACCCCCGAGCGCGAATCCCTGATCACTTACCCCTGTGACTTTCCCATCAAGGTCATGGGGCGTGCGCACGAGGACCTGATCGGGACCCTGGTCGAGGTGGTGCGTGGCTTTGATCCCGGATTTGACCCTGCCTCTGTCCAGGCGCGGCCCAGTTCGCGCGGCACCTATGTCGGTCTGACGTTCACCGTGCACGTCGACTCGCGCGAGCAACTCGACGCCTTGTATCGCGCCTTGCATGGACACCATATGGTGTCGATTGTTCTGTAGGACGGCAGGATGAAACAGATATGGTGGACGCGCCCGGCCGACTACCAGCAGGTCTGGCAGGCCATGCAGGATTTCACCGAAACCCGCAACGGCGAGACCCCCGACGAGATCTGGCTGGTTGAGCACGCACCGGTCTATACCCTGGGCCAGGCCGGCCGCCCCGAACATATCCTGAATCCCCACGGCATTCCGATCGTGCACACCAACCGCGGTGGCCAGGTGACCTATCACGGGCCGGGTCAGATCGTTATGTATGTGCTGGCCGACCTGCGCCGGCGGCATGTGTTCGTGAAGGACTACGTGCACAGGCTCGAAACAGTTGCGCTGGAGGTGCTGGCCGATTTTGGTGTGACCGAGGCCTGCCGCAAGCCTGGTGCCCCCGGTATTTATGTGCCTCAGCATGCACTGATCGAACCGATCGAGGGCGGCGGCCTGGCCAAGATCGCGGCGCTGGGGATCAAGGTTCGCCAGGGTTGTGCCTATCATGGCCTGGCATTGAATGTGGACATGGATTTGAGCCCCTTTCTGGGCATCAATCCCTGCGGCTACGAGGGCTTGCAGACCGTCGATATGCGGGCCTGCGGGATTCGCGCTACAGTCACCGACATAGGAGAGCGCCTGGCGGCGCATTTCGCCGACGACTGGGATCGACCCGGACACCAACCATTACAGGAGCCCGCATCATGAACGAACCCCAATTGTTGATGGCCGAGCGCCGTGACGATGTCCTTTTCCTGACGCTGAATCGGCCCGACCAGTACAACGCCTTGTCTGAGGACATGCTGGCCGCGCTGCAATCCGCACTTGACGGTTGCGCCGAGGATGCCGCGCTGCGTGCGGTAGTGATCGCCGGGGCCGGGAAGGCATTCTGTGCCGGGCACGACCTGAAGCAGATGCGTAGTCACGACGGCGACCGGGCGTATTACCAGCAGCTTTTCGAGCGCTGCGGGCGCGTCATGCAAAGCATTGTGCAGTGCCCGGTGCCGGTGATCGCCCGCGTGCACGGCACCGCCACGGCGGCAGGCTGCCAGCTGGTGGCCAGTTGCGACCTCGCGATCGCCTCGAACACCGCGCGTTTCGCGGTCTCGGGCATCAATGTGGGTCTGTTTTGCTCCACCCCCGCTGTGGCGCTGACGCGCAATGTGCCGATCAAGAACGCCTTTGAAATGCTGGTCACCGGTCGGTTCATCAGCGCCGATGAGGCTGCCGCCCATGGTCTGATCAACCATGCCGTGCCGCCCGAGGAACTGGATCGTGCACTCGACGGTTTGCTGGGTGCCATCTGTGAAAAGAGCCCGCTGGCGGTACGTACCGGCAAGGCCATGTACAAGCGCCAGTGCGGCATGACGCTAGAGGATGCCTATGCCTACGCGGGCGAGATCATGGCTGACAATATGATGGCCGATGATGCGGGCGAGGGCATCGACGCCTTTATGCAGAAACGCCCGCCACAGTGGACGGGGCGCTGATCGTTCAATGAACGATCATATCGTCCTACTGTTGGCCGGCATCGGGGTGCTGGCCATGTTTTGCCAGTGGGTGGCGTGGTGGCTGAACGTGCCGGCCATCGTGTTTCTGCTGTTGGGCGGCCTGGCGGTCGGGCCCGGAATGGGGTGGCTCGACCCTGACGCCTTGTTTGGCGATCTGCTGTTTCCGTTCATCTCGCTTTCCGTTGCGGTCATTCTGTTCGAGGGCAGCCTGGGCCTGCGGATCCACGAAATTCGTGGCCTGGGCCGTGTGATCAGGCGTATGACCGGGACCGGTATTCTGATCACCTGGGCGGTCACGACGGTGGCCGCACGCCTCATTCTGGACTGGTCCTGGTGGCTGGCCCTGCTGTTTGGCGCCATCATGGTGGTCACTGGGCCGACCGTCATCGGGCCGCTGTTGCGCACCGTCCGGCCGGTCGATCGGGTGGCCCGCATCCTGCGCTGGGAGGGCATCGTCGTCGATCCGATCGGCGCCCTGCTTGCCGTGCTGTCCTACGAGTTCATTATTGCCGCTCAGGCTGGGGCGGGTTTGCAGCATACTCTGCTGGTGTTCGGTGAAACCGTGCTGATGGGTATAGCGGCAGGTCTGGGCGTGGGCTTTGTCCTGGGCGAAATACTGCGCCGCAACTGGCTGGCGGACTACCTGGTCAATGTGTTCGTACTGATTGCGGTATTCGGGGTCTTTGCCCTGTCCAATACCTTTCTGAGCGAATCCGGCTT
>JAKDMO010000063.1 GCA_030452305.1 Alcaligenaceae bacterium
GGTGGCCGTCGATGTGATCGGGTATCAAATCGGGCGTCATCATTGCCCGGGTGCCGACAATAGCCAGGGAGCGGCAGCGACGGCCTCGTGGAACTGGGTACGCAGCCACTGGTGGGCCCGGCTATGCTCGTAACGGCGATGCCAGTACAGTTGCCAGGAAAAGCTGGGGGTGGAGAAAGGCAGGGGCCGGATCACGAAACCAGGACCGCCGATGCGCCTGGCGGCGCGCTCGGACATGACCGACAGAAGGTCGGTTTCCCCGACGATCTGCGGGACCAGCAGCCAGTGCGTGACATTCAATGCAATGTTCCGTTCCAGGTTTTTTTCCGCCAGAACCCTGTCGACAAAACGGATGTCGGTCGGGCTCATCGACACGCGCAGATGGGGGTAGGACAGAAACTGCTTAAGGCTTAGCCGACCTTGCGCCAGTGGGTGATTCTCTCCCATCACACAGACCATGCGGTCATTGAACAGCGTCTCGGAGCGTATCGCGCTGGTGTGCTCCAGGCCCATGCTCACGGCGATATCAAGCCGATCGGTCTCCAGTGCATCGATCGTCTGTTCCGGCGACAGGTGAATGGTATCCAGTGAAACGCCCGGGCCTTCCGTGCGCAGGCGCGCCATCAGTCGCGGCAATATCAGGATGCCGACCAGATCCGATAGCCGAGCGCTGAAGTCGCGCCGCGATGTGGCCGGATCAAATTGGACATCACTGGACATAAGTCGGGTGGTTTGTTGCAGCACGGCGTGTACGCGCATGCCCAACTCGACCGCGCGGGGGGTGGGTTCCATGCCTTTGGCCGTGCGCACAAACAATTCGTCCTTAAAGAGCATACGCAGGCGCGACAAGGCGTTGCTCATGGCGGGCTGGCTGATCGCCACTTTTTCGGCGGCGCGCGTCACGTGACGTTCCGACATCAGGGCGTCAAAAAATACCAGCAGATTGAGGTCTACAGAGCGTAGGTTGACGGCGTTTTTCACTGGAGTCCCTTTGCGTTCTTCTAAATTGATATTGGTGATTTTATTCGATCTATCATCAGATATGATGATGAGTCGGATTACATTCAGAAAGTATCTGGCTTTGGACGCGCCCACAGCCTGACATTATTTAATTCAATGATGTTCACATAATAGTTATCCATTGGACGAATGGATCATGCGACCGATACATTAGCACCAAGCGAAATTCGTTTTAATGCCAACAAGGAGAAACCGCATGGCAACAGCAGAAGAGTTGAAGAAGAAAGTCAAGGTCGTGATGTTCGATCAGTATGGAACCGTGGTCGATATGCAAAAAGGCCTGGTCGAGGCCGCGACGCCTTATCTGAAGGAAAAGGGCTGGACCGGCAAGCCCAACTCCTTCGTCACCTGGTGGCGCCGTACCCACTTTGAAAATTCCATGATTGATGCGCTTCTGCATAAAAGCCACACGTACTACCGCGAGATCGGGGAACGCGCTGTGGACTACACGCTGGAGCGTGCCGGAATCGAACATACACAGGATGAAGTGCGCGAACTGGTTGCGCACATCGAACGCCTGAAGCCATTCCCCGATGTGCCGGATGCCCTGGCCAAACTCCAGACCCGCTACCGTATCGTCGTCCTGTCCAATGGCGATCCGGACATGCTGGAAACAGCCAAGAAATATCATGGCGTTCCTTTCAATAATGTGATCTCGGTCGCCGCCGCGAATTCCTTCAAGCCGCACGTGGCCACGTACACCAAGGCTGCGGAAATCGAAGGCGTGAACATGGATGAGGTGTTGTTCGTTGCCAACCACGCCTTTGACTGCCTGGGTGCTAAGGCTGCGGGCATGCACAGCGCCTTTATTGATCGCCGCAAGCGTCCGTTCGGCGCCACCCCTCACCAGCCCGACCTCTGGGTCGATGACATGAAGTCTCTGGCTGACCTGATGGTGGACTGATGATGCAGCCACTGAACGGAGTCCGTATCCTGGACCTGACCCGGGTCGTTTCCGGTCCTTTTTGCACGATGCTCCTGGGCGACCTCGGTGCCGAAGTCATCAAGATCGAGGAACCGGCAAAAGGGGATGACAGTCGGGCGTTTGGCCCTCCGTTCAGCGGCGGTGAAAGTGCATACTTTCTCTCAGTGAATCGAAACAAGCGAAGTTGCGCGATTAACCTGAAGTCGTCCGATGGTGTCGATCTGATCCGCCGCCTGGCCAGGCACAGCGATGTGATCATTGACAACTTCAGGCCGGGCACCACAGACCGCCTGGGCCTGGATTACGAAGCCCTGCGCGCAGAGAATCCCCGGCTCATTAGCTGCTCGATCACTGGCTTTGGCCGAACGGGTGTCGATGCCCAGCGGCCGGGTTATGACCTCATTATCCAGGGTGAATCGGGGATCATGGACATCACCGGCGACCCGGACGGGCCGCCGACCAAGATCGGCACCTCGATCGCCGATCTGATCACTGGGCAATATGCGTCGCAGGCCATCATGGCGGCCTTGCTTCAGCGTGCGGAAACAGGCACGGGGCATCATGTGGACATCGCAATGCTGGACTGCATGGCGTCCTTGCTGACCTTCAATGCCGGAATCTATTTCACGACCGGCCGCAGTCCAAAGCGGCGGGGCAACGCTCATCCGACCATTACGCCTTACGAAACCTTTCAGGCCTCCGACGGATGGATGAATATCGGAGTGGCCAACGATAAATTCTGGCGCCTGTTTTGTGATGTGATCCAGCGCCCCGATCTCGCGGCGGATGCTCGCTATGCCAAAGCGGCCGACCGAGTCGCTCTGCGCGATGAACTCATTCCCACCATTGCCAAAGAGATTGCGGCCAAGCCCCGAGGCTACTGGGCGGCCAGGCTGCAGGCCGCAGGTGTACCTTACGGCGATATTCGCAGTGTCGAGGATGTTTGCGAAGCCGAACAACTGACCTCCAGAGGTATGGTCTTTGACATGGCGCATCCGACTGCCGGCATGGTCAGGAATATCGACAGTCCCTTTCGTTTCGATGGTGAAAAGGCCGACTCGCACCGGGCACCCCCCATGCTGGGGCAACACACGCGCGAAGTGCTCAGCCAGTATGCCGGGCTTGTCGATAGTCAATTGGCCGACCTCGAAGCAAGGGGTGTAATTAGAATTGGGACGATCCCCGATAAACAGTGAGACCACACATGGATGAACTCGCCGCCGCAGAGGCCTTCGAACGGGCCCTCAAGACTCAGAAACCCGCTTTCGAGGAGTTCTTCCTGGCGCGCCTGCTTGACCTGAGATTCGAATATCCGGAAGGGCAGTGCGTGGTGAGCTTTCAGGCCAGGGACTTCATGTTCAACCCGCAGGGATCCCTGCATGGCGGCATTATCGCAATGGTGATGGATATCTCGATGGGCCATCTGCTCAAACGTGTGCAGGGTTCGGGCACAACCCTGGAAATGAAGACCCAGTACATCAAGGCGGCCCGGCAAGGCACGCTGCGCTGTACAGGCGAATTCATCCGTCACGGACGAACCATTTCTTTTCTGAAATCCAGCATGGTCGATGAGACCGGGGCGACCGTCGCCTTTGCGACAGCCACCTGGCTGCCGCTGAAGCCCTCGAAATAGTCAGCCTATAGGCGCATAACGAACGGGTTGCCTGGGGCCTCTTTTGAGTTATTGATCCAGACAGTCTTGCATTGCATGTACGACTTGATCATTTCCTGGCCGCTTTCGCGCCCGATCCCGCTGTGCTTCACGCCGCCGAAGGGTGCCAGATGACTCACTGCGCGATAGGTGTTGACCCAGACGGTGCCTGATTGCAGCCCCTTGGTCATGCGAAAGACGCGGGCCATGTCTTGGGTCCAGACACCCGCACCCAGGCCGTATTTGGACTGATTGGCCAGCTTCAGGGCCTCGTCCTCATCGTCAAATGGAATGACGGCCAGGACGGGCCCGAAAATTTCCCGTTGTGCGAGTTGTGAATCGTTGCTGACATCGCGGAAGATGGTCGGTTGCACGAATAACCCGCCGCTTGGCACGGCATCAGGATTGTTGCCTAGGGCAAATACCGCACCCTCGCGCTCGGCGTCCTCAATGCACGTTTGTACTTTGCCGTAATGGGCTGTATTGGCCAGTGGGCCCATCTGTGTGTCGGGATCCATCGGATCCCCAATTTTGATTGATTCGGCCAGCGCACGGACTCGCTCGATAAACGAGTCATAGATTGATCGCTGCAGCAGCAGGCGCGAGCCGGCGATGCACGTTTGCCCCGCTGCAGCAAAAATCCCCGATGCCACACCGGCTGCCGCCGCGTCGAGGTCAGCATCCTCGAAAACGATATTGGGTGACTTGCCGCCCAACTCAAGAGTGACGTTTTTGAAATCGTCAGCGGCAGCATGGTTGATCGCGCGTCCTGCGTTGTCGGAGCCGGTAAACGCGATTTTCGCAACGTCCGGATGCCCCACCAGTGGCGCCCCAACGGCCAAACCTGTTCCGCAGACCACATTGACGACGCCGTCGGGGAAACCCGCCTCTGCGATCAAGTCTGCAAATGCCAGGGTCGAAACGCTTGCGAATTCAGAAGGCTTGATGACAAAGGTATTTCCGGCCGCAAGACCGGGTGCCAGTTTCCAGGTTAGCAGCAGAAGGGGTGAATTCCACGCCGTAATGGCCGCAACCACGCCTAGGGGCTCCCACGTTGTATAGACAAAATGATCGGGCTTGTAGGCGGGCAGAACGCCGCCCTCGACCTTGTCGGCAAGGCCTGCATAATAATGGAACCACTGCGGGATTGCGCGCAATTGAATCAGCATTTCGTTCAACAGTTTGCCATTGTCCCGGACTTCGAGTTCGGCCAGCCGCTGCGCGTTCTCGGTAATCAGGTCGCCCAGGCGTCGCAGCAATGCTCCGCGCGCAGTGGGTGTCATGGCCGACCATGCCGGCGACTCGAAGGCCGTACGCGCGGCCTGGACTGCAGCGTTAACATCCGCCTCGTCGCTATCGGGGACCTCGCACCAGTTCTCGTTTCGGAATGGATCCAGACTGGGCATCCACTTCCCGGATGCCGACGGAACGCGTTTGCCCGCGATCAAATTCATGAATCTTTGCATGCTTGCTCCAGTTGTGCGTCGTATATTTGCGCATCTGACATCCTAGAGCTTGAGGTGGAATCCGTCTAATGGATAGTATGGATGGGTGCATTCCCCGGCTGAATAAGTCATGCTGGAATGACTTTTGTCGCCAGGTCCTTCTGCTGGGTTGATGATCATTCCTTTGTTTGATACCGCCATAATGGCTTCCCATTGGACGTAATTCCGGCGAGTCGATACAGTACCGGACGGGGTGGTTTCTTGTGAGCCATGCCTGTGCGGGAGTTTATGGTGGCGATTCTTTTTGTGCCCGGCTTCATGGCCGATCGCACTTTATGGGACGAGGTGGCTGCATGTCTGGACACGACGGAACGGCTTGAGTTTGCCGACCTGAGTGTTGGGTCCTCAATACCCGAGATGGCCCGGGCGGTGCTGGCCCAGACGCCAGGCGCCTTTGTGCTCGTGGGATTTTCGATGGGCGGCTATGTCGCGCGCGAAATGGCGCGGCTTGCCCCCGATCGGGTACGCGCGCTGATTCTGATCGCAACGTCCGCCAGGCGGGACAGTCCCCAGCAGGTCCAGCGCAAGGCTGATGCGGTGCGCCATCTTTCAACCGCCGGCTTCAGCGGCCTGGGCCGCGCCTCGATCCAGGCGTCTTTGCACCCCTGTCGGGCTCAGGACCGTGAGTTGATCGAGCGCATTCGAGGCATGAGCGCCAGGCTGGGCAAAGCAGTCTTTGTACGTCAGGCCACAATTCAGCGTGACGGGGATCTCGGCCTGCTGTCGCAAATCACGTGCCCGACACTGGTGATTGCTGCCGCTGAAGACCGGCTGAGAAGCATTGACGAGTCCCGGGAGCTTGTGTCGCGGATACCGAAAGCCGAATTCATCGTAATTCCTGGTTCGGGCCATATGATCCCGATGGAAAAGCCCGACGAGCTCGCGCAGCTTATCTCGGACTGGCTAAAGCAGGTCTTCGGCGCGTGATTGCGTGACGGTATACAATCCCGAAGCACTGGAAGGTTGGCAGAGTGGTCGAATGCACCGGTCTTGAAAACCGGCAGGGGCGCAAGCCCCTCCAGGGTTCGAATCCCTGACCTTCCGCCATCCCGCCCCTTATTCAATTGCGGGCGCGGATCGTACGTGCACCCATGGCGGAATTGGTAGACGCAAGGGACTTAAAATCCCTCGATCATCGATCGTGCCGGTTCGACCCCGGCTGGGTGCACCACTTATAAATCAACGAGTTAGCCGGATTTTTCGCTGTTGCGAATTTGCGACGTTCTGCGTTGTTCCGCTTTATCGTTCCGCATTTCAGTGTACAGCCTTCAAATCGCACTCTGGATCACGGCCATCCCCGTGACAGCGCGGGTATTCGGAGCCGTCTTCGTGATTGTCATCCAGATCGTCGACGCCTGGGGATTGATCGGAATCAGCCATTATTCCTCACTTGGGTTCGATTGGACTACAGTAAGACTCGACGTTTTCACAGAAGGATGTTCATGAATTACGACAAGGTTGATTGGTCTGATGCGCCTGACAACGCGCGATGGTGGGTGGTGGACGGAGATGGGTATGCGTATTGGCTTTGTGAACCAAGGGCTGATGAGTTTTCGCTCGACTGGGTGCAAGAGAGTTTTGACGCGCCCACTTTTGGCTACACCGGGGACTGGCGCCGCTCGCTGACAAAGAGAGTGTAGATTCCAAATACTGGCTTGCCACCAAGCCACTGGGTGAACAGGATCATCTTCATTATGGATGCCGCATAAACATGGTTACGGTCTTGTGTGCTGTTAATGCCATACCGACCTGCGGTACTTTGTGCCCCCTCGCTGTCCGGCGAAGGGGAATTGCTAGTTCGGGCGGGGCTACCTCCTTCTTGTATGTGTATCAGCCGCTTGTCGTGTCAGTGATGCGACATTTCATTCATCAGGTCTCGCCGGCTTTGATGGGTGCGCGGAAATTGATTGCATTCAACAGGAATTGAATGGCCAGCAGCAGGAACCCGATCGGTATGATGGCATAGGGATAGACCAGCGGCGTACCGAACGAACTCGAGACCGTTTCATCATATAGATAGGCGTTATAGGCCATGAAAAAGCCGTGCCAGGCTATCAGCAGACTGAACAGGCATCCCAGAAGCCCTTCAGCGAGCCTGATGAATGCCTGAACCCCGGCAGGTAATTTTTCCGCGAAAAAGGTGATGGATATGTGCTGGTGCGATCGAAGGATGGCGGCCGCGCTGATGGCCGTGACATAGACGATCAGAAAGGAATTGACCTCGGTGCTCCAGTTGGTCGGTTGCATGCCAAGGTAACGGGCGATGGTGTCGTATCCGGTGGTCAGGACCATGAGCACCAGCACGCCGCAACACGTCAGCTGCGTGGCATCCAGGATCCTCGACCACAGGAATGATAGGGCTTTGCTCATCCCGGGCCGCCTTAGGCTTTCCCCAGAGCCAGGTCGATTGCGTGTGCCCCGATTTCCTCACCGACGCTTTTCTTCCAGGGCCCCCAGACCTTTTGAGCGCTCGCGTTGAAGTCCTCAATGTCTGCTTTGTCGGGTTCGATGACTTGGACGCCGGAATTCAGAACCTTAGGCCAGAATGTGTCCGGGTATACCGTGTGGTTGCAATACTCAACCGTGTTCTGGTCATACCATTGGGCTGCCGTCTGCAGGGCGTCCTTTGTTTTGTCGTTGAACTTGTCCCAGGTGCTCTTGAGCACGAACGGAGCGACATCGTACGCGGTGGTCGGCATCTTGTAGCAAAAGCCCAGCTGCTCGTTTAGTGATCGACCCGCAACGGTGGCGACGTTGGCGGTGGCGGCATCCACTGTGCCGCGTTGCAGGGCAACGTAGGTTTCCGCCGAAGTAATGCGTACCGATGTCACACCGTATCCTTCCAGCAACTCGGTTGCCTCGAAGCTGGCGATCCGCATTTTTTTGCCACGCAAGTCGCTCAGGCTGCGGATAGGGGTTTCTTTATTGCCCCAGATATACTCGGGCTCGAGCACGCCGCCACCGCACGAAAGCATGTACAGATTGTCTTTTGCCAGCGATTTATTGATCAGATTGAACAGCGGGCTGCCGATGCGTAGGCGCTCGGGATGTTGGTAGAGTTCGCCGACGATACCGGGCAGCCCCAGAATGCCGAGGATGGGCAGGGATCGGGTGACGTACGATGTCGCGTGAAACATCAGATCGATGTTTCCGGCGCGCAGGCCGGGCAGTTGCTGATCTGCGGTCAGCAGTCGCCCGGAGTCGTACAGCTTGAGATTTTTTGAGCCCCCGATCGCAGTGTTGAATTGCTCGGCAAAACCGCGTGCAGCCCGGATGATTCCGATGTAGGTCGGGGTGAAATAGATCACGCTTTTCATTTCATCCGCAGCCAGGGCGGGGCGAGTGAACAGCATGCTGCCGAGAGCGGGTGCGCCCAAGGTGACTGCGCTTTTTTGAACAAACTCGCGACGCGAGCGATTGACGGTATTAGACATGGTGTCTCCTTATTTTGAAAAATTGCTTCACATCAACGACGGCAACCAAAGCCCCATTTCCGGGACCAGTACGAAAAGCATCAAAACCAGGAACTGTACGGCGACAAAGGGTAGGGCCCCCTTGATGATCTCCTCGATCTTCAGGTTCGGGCAGACCCCGCGCAGGACGTATAGATTCAGCCCGACCGGTGGCGTAACGACCGCCATTTCCAGGTTCAGGACCAGCACGATGCCAAACCAAAGCGGGCTGTAGCCCAGGCTCTCGATCAGTGGCAAGAGTATCGGTGTCGTCACGACGATCAGGGACACCGCATCGATCAGCATGCCCAGCAGGATCAACAGCAGCATGACGATGAGCAGGATTGACCAGGACGGCAGGTTTGTAGCCGTCAGCGCGGAAGTCAGTTTCTGCGGCACCTCAATCAGATTCAGATAATCACCAAATATCTTCGAACACCCGATGATCAGCAGAATCGACCCACATACCGAACTTGTGCTCTTCAAAGTCCTCAGCAGGCTTTGAAACGTGATGCGGCGGTAGTACAGGGCGATCAGAAATGCGCAGGCCGCTCCGATGGCCGACGCTTCGCTTGGCGTGGCAATACCGGCATAAATAGAGCCGAGGATGGCCAGTACCAGCAGGGCTGCATGCCATATGCTCAGAAGGCTGCGAAAGCGTTCAGCCCAGGAAAAACTCAGGTCGCTGCGCGGGGCTTCCTCGGGTCGGGCGGTGGCGCGGATGTAAATGTAGAGGCTCAACGCCATGGCCAGGACCACGCCGGGTACGATACCGCCAATAAAAAGCGCCGAGATCGAAACCCCGGATATTGCGCCATAAATGATGAACGGTACGCTTGGGGGAATCAGCATGGCCAGTGCGCCTGATGCCACCACTGAACCCGAGGCCAGGGATTTGCTGTAGCCCCGATCCAGCATCTGCGGGACGGCGATCGATCCGACGGCGGCGACGCCTGCAATGCTGACTCCGGATACCGCCCCAAACAGGGTCGAAGTACCGACTGTGGCAATGGCCAGCCCGCCGCGCAGCCAGCTGAGCCATCGCACGGCGACATTAAAGAGGTTTTCGCCCACTGGCGTGGTGCTGAGCAGATCGCCCATCAGGATGAACAGCAATAGGGCGATCAGTTCGAAGCTGTTCAGCTGTCCAAAAAACGACGACGGAGCAAATGAAATGGTGGTGATCCCGCCTTCCATGAACAGCCCGAGCAGGCCTGACAGGCCGAGGGCGAGAAAGATAGGCATGCCGGCGCCGATCAACAAAAGAAGTAGGAAAACGACAGCGGCGGATTCAAGCATGAGTCATTCCTGGCCGTGGGCAGAGGTGAATGCAAGGAGGAAAGACTGTAAGGTATCTGATCGAAGCGCAGCAATAAAACGGATAATTGAAATACCACTATTCGGAAAATCAATAATAGTTTTGTTCACCCGTTGTCATTCCATTGAATACACTGTGAAGTGCCAAAGAAGTCAGCTCTCGCCAGGAACCTGTGGATGGATCCAACCTACAATCATGTTTTTTCAAAACAACTTACTCTGCGCAGAGTAGTGGGCGAATCATGAGATCACAGGAGCAGTAAATGGCGAGAGCCGATATGGATCTGCATCAGTTCGACCGGCCGTTGGTTTGGGCCGGCTTCAAGCAACTGGTTCCAATTTCGATCTTTGTGATCGCTTTCGGCGCCGCCTTCGGTCTGGCTGCCGGACAGGCGGGGCTCAGCGATTCGATGATTGTCGTCATGAGCACTTTGGTCTTTGCAGGCGCCGCCCAGTTCGCGGCGCTGGACCTGTGGGGCGCGCAGATACCGCTGGTCACCATGATGATCACGGTGTTTGCAGTCAATGCGCGGCATCTTCTGATGGGGGCGACGCTTTATCCCTGGCTGCGTCGCCTGTCGCCCGCGAGGCGGTATGGCGTGATGCTGGTCGTATCCGACGCCAATTGGGCGATGTCTATGCAGGCATTCAGTCGCGGCTTGCCGGGATTGGGGCTGTTGCTGGGCGGTGGCCTTGCGCTGTGGTCTTTCTGGATATTCGGCACTTGGCTGGGGGTCGCCTTTGGCAACACCATCAGCGATCCCAAAAGCCTTGGGCTGGATATGGCCATGGGGTGCTTCCTGCTTGCGATGGTGTTCGAAGGGGAAAAGAGCCTGCGGATGCTGGCCATCTGGGCAATCGCGGCTGCGGCTTCTGTGCTTGCTTACTGGTATTTGCCGGAAAACAGCCACGTCATTGTCGGGGCGCTGGTCGGCGGTGTGGCAGGAATGGTTTGGCAGGAGGCCGGGCATGAGCATTGAAACTACGGGGGCGGGAACCCTGCTGATTATTATTGTCATGGCACTGGTGACGTTGGTGACTCGCTGGGGTGGCGTATACGTGATGTCGTTCGTGCCGTTTGGCCGCAGAATCCAGCAGTTCATTCGGGCGATGTCCGGTTCTGTGCTGGTGGCGCTCTTGGCGCCTATGGCGGTCACGGGTGACAACGGAGCCCGTTTGGCCATGCTGACCACGGCCGCCATTACACTGTTCCTGAAAAAACCCCTGCCGGCGATTGCTGCCGGCATACTGGTTGCTGCCCTGACACGGCAGTTCTAGGCCATTCCAGCGCCTTGGGTCCGTTCCGCCATCGTCTGTCGATCAAGCGTGCCGAAACGCGCTACAATTCAGGGTTACCTGAATTCAAGGTGGGTTTCCCGCCGAATCCAAAGATATCGCAATGAATACATCCCCTGGCCGTACACGCCTTGTCATGGGCAATTGGAAAATGCATGGCTCGCTGGCTGCGAATGCAGACCTGCTGGCCGGCATCAAGGCGGGCGCTGCGCGGGCAACCGGCGAGGTCGCATTGTGCGTGCCGTTTCCCTATCTGGAGCAGGCCCGTTCGGCCTTGTCGGGTAGTGCCGTGACCTGGGGCGCGCAGGATGTCAGCGTCCATGCCCAGGGCGCCTACACGGGCGAGGTGTCGGCCTCGATGCTGGCGGATCTCGCTTGTTCGTGGGTGCTGTGCGGGCATTCCGAGCGCCGCGCGATGCATGGCGAATCCAGCGATGTGGTGGCGGCCAAGGCCGCAACCGCGCTAGCGGCCGGGCTGACGCCGGTCGTGTGCGTGGGTGAAACCCTGTCCGACCGCGAGGCCGACGATGTCGAGCGCGTGATCGGTGATCAACTGAATCCCGTGCTTGCGCTGGGGGCCGAAGCCCTGTCGCGTCTGGTCATTGCCTACGAGCCCGTCTGGGCGATTGGCACTGGCCGCACCGCCACACCCGAGCAGGCGCAGACCGTTCATGCGCTGATTCGCCGTTCCCTGACCGAGCACGGCGCAGGGCAGGTCCGTATCCTGTACGGCGGTAGTGTCAAGGCCTCGAATGCAGCCAGCCTGTTTGCCCAGGCCGATATTGATGGCGCGCTGGTAGGCGGCGCGTCGCTTGTTGCCGAAGAATTTCTGAATATAGCGGCCGCTTGAGGCCCGGAGTCCATCTACCATGTTTTCCTGGTTGTCCCCTTTACTGTTGACCCTGCAGGTTATTTCCTCCATTTCCATCATCGTGCTGGTGCTGCTGCAGCAGGGCAAGGGCGCCGATATGGGCGCGGCTTTCGGCAGTGGTTCGGCCGGCAGCGTGTTCGGTTCGGCGGGCGCCGCCAACTTCCTGTCGCGCGCGACCAAATGGGCGGCCGTCATATTTTTCGTCACCACGGGCGGCCTGGCCTGGGTCGCGCACCATCCAGCAGGCTCGCCTATCGATTCCGGCGTGATGCAGGGCTTTACCTCGTCGGCGCCCGCACCGGCTCCAGCCGGTTCGGCCGGTCCGTCTGTTCCGTCCACCTCGGGCGCTGCCGTACCGGCCCCTGCCGCAGGGGCCGCCGTGCCCTCGACGACGCCTGATGCAGCCGGTCAGGGCGCGGCCTCGGTACCCGCACCGCAGGCTGGTTCGACGCAGCCTGCACAGGGTGATTCCTCAGTGCCCAGCGTGCCGGCAAAATAATTTATCTTCATGTTAGAATTGCCGTCTTTGCCGAAAGGTGAACGTGCCGTCGTGGTGGAATTGGTAGACACGCTATCTTGAGGGGGTAGTGGCGAAAGCTGTGCG
>JAKDMO010000064.1 GCA_030452305.1 Alcaligenaceae bacterium
TCCGGCGTGCCGTTGGTTTCGGGAAAAAAGGCTGTGAACAAGGCGTTTTTCCCGATCTCCAGGTCGCGCAGCGCATCGGCGCGGTCACTGTCACCCAGCGTGAAGGTCGCATTGGCCTTGCTGAACAAGCCGAAATGGCCACGCCCGCGAAAATAGATTGAGGATTTCATCAGCATGCCCCGGAAGGCGCACCAATTGACGCCACTGGTGCCGATCGGAAATCTGATCTGCGTCGGGATGTCGATCTGGATTTCTGCAACCATCCGGCCATCCTTGTCATAGCGGCTGCGCACACTGCGATCACCGATCTCAAAATCCAGATTGGCCTGGTGCTTGGGCATGCCCCAAATCCCCTTGCCCCCCTTCACTGAAATCTCTGAGCTCACAGGCAAGTCGATCACATACTGTCCCAGGCCGAAATGTCCTCGAAACAGTATCGCCGGCAGCAGCGGCACGGGCTTGGGCCCAAAGGTGCATCCCAGGCCGATGCTGTACTCGATATAGGCGCCGATGGAGGTCTCGCGATAGTCGATGACGGCCACCACCAGGATGGCCTTGCCACGAAACTTGATTGGGTGCAGTTCCCTGCCCGGCAGCAGGGCCCGTGCCCGTTCGTAATTGGCTGGAAACGCAGCCATCAGCGCAGGGCTGTTCCTGGACTGTACCGGCAGATCAAAAGGTATGTCATCGACCAGCGCCTTCTGGCCGGCCTGTCTTTGCAGTCTTTGTGGCAAGCGCATGATATCCCCCTCAGGCCTCAGCCAGAATCTGTTCACAGCAATGCTCGGCCAGGGCGGCAATGGTGCGTGACGGGTTGACACCAATTGCCGTCGGGCACATCGCGCCATCGATGACGTATAGCCTCGGGTGCCCGAATACCTCGCCCTTGCGATCGACCACGCCACGCTCGGGGCTGTCGGCCATCGGGCAGCCCCCCAAGGGATGGGGCGTGATCAGGTACTTGGCCATCGTCCAGCTCGCCGGCACCATGGCCTCGCCACCCGTTGCATCCGACAGGTCCTGATGCGCCTTCACGATGCTGTCAATCAGGGGCGCACTAGAGGTCACGTCCCAATCAAGCTGAAGCATCCTCGGCCCAAACAGCCACCAGCGCCGCCGCAGCCGGAAGCTGCCATCGGGCTGGTCGATACCCTGGGCAAACCAGGGCATCATATTGCTGATTGACTTGTGGTCGTGCAGTTGCTCACGCACCCAGCCCTGGGTGGCCTTATCCAAAGCATGCCGCGCAGGCCGCTCGACATAATGCTGCAGCCAGCCGCGCAACATATCCGGCACGCCGCCGTCCTGAATCCAGAACCGTTGTTCATCCCGGCTGCCGTCCAGAAAATCAATGATGCTGGTGATCGTCGGTCCCCGACTCGGAAAGGGCTCACGATCCGAATAAAACGCAGGTGTCAGAAAATCGCCGTTGGTGCACCATTTGCTGCCAAGTTGCGAACTGAGCCCACGCAAGGTCCGATATTGATCGCGGCAGCGCAACAGCAGTTCAGATGAACCCAAGGATCCGGCTGACAGCACGACCCGTTTCGCATGCGCAGTGCCCGCGATCCGCCGCCCACCGTCGATACGCTCGAAATGCACCGTATAGCCGCCGTCGCGCGGCTCAATATGGGATACCAGGTGCAGAGGCCGGATCTCGCAGCCGTGCTGCTCGGCGACCGCCAGATAGTTCAGATCCAGGGTGTTCTTGGCCTTGACGTCACAACCAATGTCGCACATACCGCAGTGGTAGCAGGTGCCCTGCTGCACCCCATGGCGATTGGTGAAGGTCTTGGATTGGCTTTTGTCCAGTAATTGCCGTCCATCCCAGGCAAGTTCCGGATCAAAACTTACGGCCAGCCCGACTTGGCGAAAACGGTCGCCGGCGCCGATGGCCTCAGCCGCATCGCGCATCAGCCGGGTACGCTCCGGAATCTGACCGGCAGGCACTGGGGCGATATCCATGAACTCGCCCACCCGATCGTAATAAGGCTTCAGGGCGGCATGATCCAGCCCGTCCGGCCAGCCGCTGTCAAAGGCATGTGGCGGCGCCTCGACCGAGATATTGGCATAGATCTGCGAGCCGCCCCCTACCGCCGCGCCCTGCGCCACACCCACCTTGTCGAACAGGCGCAGATCAAGCCAGCCATTGGATCGTTCGGGCTGCTGCGGATCCCACCACCAACCGTCATCGCCGGCGGCACGCGGCAAATGGTCGTAGTCCCAACGTCGACCGCGCTCCAGCACCAGCACACGCTGACCCGCCTGCGCCAGCCGACACGCGGTCACTGCCCCACCAAAGCCGCTGCCGATAATGATTACATCCGAATCCGAACGATTCATATGCCCCCCTATGTGTCATGCCCCGTGTTCCAGCGCGTCACTCATGACCGGATAGACATCACGGGCGGCATGAGTGCCGATGAATATATCCAGATGCCCGTAGCCCGGCAGGATATGCAATTGATGTCGGCCGGGCGCATGCCCCTCCAGCCACTGGAATGTGCGACGCTGGCTGTCTGCCAGAAAACAATCGTTGACGGCACCGGCAATCAATACGAAACGTGCGTCGGTCTGCGGGGGCTGCGCGGCCAGATCCTTGGGCAGGGAGGGCTCATTGCCCAGTGCGACCAGATTGCCATGCAGTGCACAGCGGCGCATCTGCATGAAAAACGACAGCGGCACGTCCGCGAATTCCTTGCGGATCCATTCATGGACCTCAGGCGTCAGGTTTTCATGGGGCCATAGGGTCGGATGACCCGCACCGTAGGTAAAGCTGCTGAAGCAACAGACACCGTTATCGCATTCGCGGTGCGTCAGGCGCACCCACGCCTGCAGAATCCTGGGTAGTACACCGGTGGGGTGATCCCCCCAACGCGGATCGAGGTAAGGCATGATCCGTGACACGATCGGCACCAGGTACCGGTTCTTGACCCGTGCCGCTTCAGGCAGGACGGGATGCAATGACACGGCGTTGCTGATCACCAGATTCACCTGTGGCACCAGACCGGCCAGAGCGGACATCATGAAACTGGTCGATCCCTGGCAGTGGATCACTGCCGCACAGCTCGCAGCGCCGCTGCGCTCGCAAACGGTACGCACGGCAGCGGGATGATCATGGACCGCCGCCTGATCCAGCGTCCATTCATTGCGGGGCACGTCGATCGAGGCCCGCCAATTTTCGAGCCAGACATCATGACCACGCTCGACCAGATGACGGACGAACGTAATCGGTAGCGGGGGATTGAATATATTGGCGCGCACCCCTGCGCCATGGACCAGCACCACGGGGCCACGCGTTGGCGGCTCAGTCCCGCGGACGCGGATCAGATTCAGCGCCATGCCGTCGCCGGCAGTGAACGGCACGAGCTCTGCAGACAGACCCTCACCAAAATCAAGCGGCGAATTCACGAGTGATCTCCTTCGCGGGAATTAATCCTCGCCGTGGTAACGCAACACGCCCGCCCCGGGGTCGCGGATCACATAACAACCGGAAACAATGGAGCCATCCACACCGCGATGGGCCTGGACATCGTTCTGCAGCCACCACCGCATCGACGTCCAAAGGTGCTCTGGCGCACTATTGCGCTCGGAGGCGGCGGGGGTGAGGTCTACGCCAATCTGCTCGTAGAGCATCTCGATCAGGGAGGTCGAGGGAATCGGCTGCCCGGCCAACGTGGGGTTGGGCAGTTGCTCGCCGCTCCAGAAATATTGCTGCCACACCCCTAATCCGGCCCACAGATCATAGCGGGCACGATCCAGATTCGGCTCGGCAATTGCCTTGCGCAAGACTTCGTGCTGGGCCTGGTCCAGGGGCTTCAGTTTGCCGCGAACTGACTTCGCCACAGTAAATAAAGCCACATTGGGATCAACGCGGCGATCCAGATAATGGGTCAGCGTATTGTGAATCACTGCGTTTCTGGCCGGTTCGGGAAACTGGCCGTTGCGTGCAAAAAACGGTACCTCGACGATGGGCAAGCGGCCTATACGCGATTTGCCATCCCAAGGCTCAGTAACGATGAAGGCATGCGACCAATACGAAGGCCGCTGATCGTCGCGCAATACCGACTGGGCGCGCCGCAGGCAAATACCCGGCAGATCACAACTGCCCACCAAGCCGATGGCATAGGCGCCCTCACCCACGCCAAGTTCACGCATGGTGTCCAATGCTTCGGTGAAGAACGTGGAATTGCTGCAGCCACGGCCCCATTTTGACCAGTTGCCAAGATTGGGGTTTTTTTGATCAGCAACAGAGCGGCGCATGGTCGGTCCTCCTGCATGAGTTCAACGAAGATCCAGGGTGTGCGAATGAATCCGGCGTCCTTGGGCTTGAGTGATAGGGCGCCCGGGAAGGCACCAATCCAGGTACGGCCGATGATAGGGCCGTACACGGTATGCCACGTGGGTCAGCTCTACCGCATAAGGGCGGCGTGGGTGCGGGCGCAAGCGCAGTACGCCCAGATTATTGTCGATACAGCTGTAGAGATTGCTGGGCGGCACCGGGTCGAAAGGTACGGTCGCGCGCACCGCCTGCACCGGCCAGCGCGGACTGAACCCGGGATCGGCACCGCCTGGTGGCAAAAAGCCCGGCACGCTGGCCGGCTGTGGGGTCGTGGCATAGGGGCCGATGGTGGAACTTGCCGATGCCACCAGCTCGTAGACACGCTGAAAATCGGGGTCATCGACACCCGGTATCGTGGCATACGTCGAACGGGAAAAATGGATATCGCCAGTCAGCAAGACAATATTGTGCGGCTCGCCGTGCTCGTTGTCGCCCGTGGCGCTGCGGCGCAGCAGGGCCAGCAGGCGCCGATATTCAGCCGGAAAATTACTGAGTGAATGATCCCGCCAGTCGCCGTCCGATTGCAGCAGCGGCTGACCAATTGCCAGCAAGCCCGGCCCGCGCAGCCGATGCTGCCAGTTCTCAAGTGCCGCCCACTGGGCGGCGCTCATGATCTGTTGCTGCCCGTGCTGTGCCTGACTGCGCTCGCTACGGGTATCGGCGGCAAACAGCGAGGCCGGCGCCAGCGGCACAATCGTCCAGGCCTGCTCGCCGCCTTCGGGATTCAGAAAACCCTGAAAGGCCCGAAAATACTCACGTGCCGCCGCAGCAAACTCGTCCCTCAAGCCCGTCTGCCAGGTCACTGGCAACTGAATCTGGGGCTCGGGGTAGTCATTCCAGAACTCATGATCGTCGGGCACCACCAGATTCGGCAACAGGCCTAGAAAAGCCCGATAGGCATCATCCCCCCAGTACTGCTGGTAACGGTCGCCAACCAATTCGTAGCCCCCGCGCTGCAAGCGCCAGGGCACCACATCAGGCGGCCAGTCGAGATAGATTTGATCCCCCAACAACAGTTTGAAAGCCAGCGTGGGTTCCCACGCCTGGATGAGATCCAGGCAGGCCTTCAGCAGCGCGCCTTCCGCGTCGTCCGGCTGCCAGAAGCATGAGCTGAACAGCACGGCAAGGCCGTCTGGCGGCAAGCTGGACGGCAGCGTGCGCCACTGATGCTGTTCACCTGTTTCGGGAATGTCGATGTGATAGACCGTGCCTGGCGGGAGGTTCGCCGGCACGCGAACCCTGGCCCGGTAGATGCTGCGTTCAAAACCATCCAGCGCGACCGGCCCGGCCACCTGCCAATCCACCGGCACCGCTTCGCCGCCGCGCCGGACACGCACGGGCTGCGGCGCCATACCGTCAGTGGCATACCAGAGATGCCATCCATCGGCCAGCGGTACACCAGGAACAATCCATGTCTGCACTTGGGTAGCCTCGTTGGAACTGCATAGCTTACTGTTTCCTGAATTAAAACATAACAGTCGAAAAACATGAAAACATAATAGAAACAAGACCTTACAGAAAAATCCTGACGCGATGGCTTTGACGCCGAATCCAGTTCCCTGGCTAGGTCTGCCGCACCAGTGTGCTCTTGCCAAACAGGCTTTCGACCAGTTCCACCGCCACCTCGGCCGTGCGGTTATGAATGTCCAGCGCGGGGTTGAGTTCCATAATATCCAGCGAGCCCACCCGCCCGGTATCGGCCAGCATTTCCATGCAAAGCTGGGCCTCGCGCCAGGTCGGCCCGCCGCGTACAGTGGTGCCCACCCCCGGAGCAATTTCCGGATCCAGGAAATCCACATCGAAACTGACATGCAGGTGTGCCTCGGCAGGCAGCTGCGCAAGGGCCGCCTGCATCACGCCGCGCATGCCCAGCTCATCGATAGAGCGCATATCGTAGACATCCAGCCCCGCTTGATGGACGAACTGGCGTTCACCCGGATCAACGCTGCGTATGCCAATCATGCGCAACTGTGAAGGTTCCAGAGCCGGGCCTTGCCCCTCCAGGTGAACCAGCGCGTCCGGGCCAAATCCGCACAGACAGGCCACAGGCATGCCATGCAGATTACCGCTGGGTGTCAGTGCTGCGGTATTGAAATCGGTATGGGCATCCAGCCAGAACACGCCCAGCGGCCGACCCTGCTCTGTGCAATGCCTGGCCACGGCACTGACCGACCCAATCGCCAGGCAATGGTCGCCACCCAGCACGATGGGCATGCGCTGCGCCTGCAATTGCGCCCGGACAGCCTCATGCAGGGATCGATTCCATTGCACGACTTCGTCCAGATGTCGATAGCCGTGCACAGGCGGCAGCCATGGATTTCCCGGCCCAGACAAATTACCGGTGTCGTGCACGACCAGACCTTGACGCTCGAAGGCCTGGGCCAGGCCGGCCACCCGCAAGGCCTCAGGCCCCATGCCGGCGCCACGCGTGCCTGCGCCAATGTCTGTCGGCACACCGATCAGGCCAACCGTGCGATAGACCTTGCCCATATCACTGTTCCGCTGCCGACACGGCATCGGTCGCGATGTCGCGCAAACCCAGGGAACCAAACAAATCCTTGGGATTGCTCAGCGTCGGCATGATCGATACTGGCACCCCCAAACCGAGTTCCTGTGCCTTGTCGTACATGAATCTGAGCGCCGAGAAATCCTCAAGGGCAAAACCGACTGAATCGAAGATCGTTACCTGATCTGCTGATTGACGGCCCGGCGCATTGCCGGCGAGTACCTGCCAAAGCGCCGTCACAGGAAAGTTGCCCGGCATCTGCTGAATTTCCCCTTCGATCCGTGTTTGCGGTTCGAACTCGACAAATACCCGGCCGCTTTGCAGCACCAGTGGATCCAGTTCGGTCTTGCCGGGGCTATCGCCCCCAACCGCATTCAGATGCATGCCCGGTTCGACCCGCACCGCATCGAACACCCGCGCCTGTGACTGATCAGCGGTCGCCGTAGTCACAATGTCAGCACCGTGCAAGGCCTGTTCTGCCGATTCGCATACAACAATATCCAGACAGGTCTTGTCCAGGCCTGCTGCGCGCAGATTATGTTCCAGCTTTTCAGCAGCTGCGCGATCGATGTCGAACACCTGTAATCGGCGAATACCCAATAGATAGTAAAAAGCCAGCGCCTGAAATTCGCCCTGCGCGCCGCTGCCAATCAGAGCCATGCAGTCGCTGTCAGGCCGGGCCAGAGCGCGGGCCGCCATCGCCGAGGTTGCCGCCGTACGCAAGGCCGTAGTGAACGTAAGTTCGCTGAGCATCCGTACAAAGCCGGTATCAGTATCCGACAGTGCCCCCAAGGCCATGACCGTCGGCAAGCCACGGCGTGTATTGCCCGGATGGCCATTCACATATTTGAAACTGTAATGTGATGCGTCGGCAATCGGCATCAACTCGATCACGCCATGATCGGAATATATGGCCAGGCGCTTGGACTTGTCGAAATCATGCCAGCGCAGATAATCCTGCTGAATCATTTCCGCCATGTCTGCCAGGCAGCTTCGCACGCCCAGCCGGCGAATGATCTGCATCACATCCGGCGAACTGAGGAATAGGGTCTTCAAAGGAGAAGGCGCAGTGGTGTGTGTGCTCATGATGGGCCTCCTATCAGTCTGATACGGCGCCTCGACGCCGTTCATTCCCTCTAGTGTGCCCCTCGGACGCCGCAATGTATAGTCACATCACGAGGCCGTCGGTTTCGTCAACAAGCCACGCTCGACCATAGCGACCAGGCGCTCGGCCAAGGCCTGGCACCCGGCTTCATCCACACCGCGCAAGGGGCCGTCGAGCACCAGAAAAGCCATGCCGTGTACGGCGGACCATGCCATCCACTCTGCGCCGGGCCGCTGTTTGCGTGACATCAAACCGGCATCGACCATGCCGTCCAGCGCGTGGCCGAGCAGCTGAAATGGATCCATGCCGCTGCTACCGCGCGGCGACTCATCATCGGCAGAAAATTCATCCACCCCAAAGGGCCGCGCTGCGAATGCGGTGCGAAACAAGCCAGGTTCTTGCCGCGAGAAACGCAGATAGCCCAGACCGACACCACGCAATACCGCGCGTGCGCGTCGGCGCCGATCACGCACACGCTGTGCGGCATTGACCTCGGTCTCGATCGCTCGCGCCAGGGCCGCCAGCGCCGCAGCGCGCACCGCCTCAAGCAGATCCTGATGATTTCGGAAGTGCCGATACGCCGCATTGGGGGCCACGCCTGCCCGGCGCGTGGCCTCGCGCAGCACGACGGCTTGCGGCCCACCTTCCCGCGCCATATCAACGCCGGCATCCAGCAACGCACGCCGCAAATCGCCATGACGATAGGTGCTGCGACCCGGCTGCGAAACCTTGTCAGTGCTCTTACAGACTTTTACGTGGACAGTGTTCACTTTCTTATTCACTTTTGATTCCAAGACTCGTAAAGTGTACACCGTCTACTTAGACGTTTTACTGAACCCCTCCGGGAGATCACGATGCAATTCAACCCCTACCTCAATTTCGACGGCAACTGCGCCGAAGCCTTTGCCTTCTATGCAAAGCTGTTCGGCGGCACCATCGTCTATCAAGGCACCTTTGGCGAAATACCGGCCTCGGAAAACATGCCGCCAATCCCCGAATCCGCCAAAGATCGCATCATGCATGTGCACCTTCAGATCAAAGAACAGGCACTGCTGGGATCTGACGCGATGCCTGGCGCGGACGCAAGCTGCGGCGGCTATCAGCCGGCACAGGGTCTGTGGATATCGATCCGGGTCGATGACATTGCCGAGGGCCGGCGCCTGTTCGAGGCACTGGCTGAAGGCGGACAGACCATCATGCCGTTCTCAGCCACCTTCTGGTCGCCCGGTTTCGGCATGACCAAGGATCGCTTTGGTACGCCATGGATGATCAACGTGGCCGAGGCAAATTCGGCGGGCGGAGAAATCAAATGACATCACCAGCAAAAAACACGATCTGCCTCTGGTATGACGGCTGCGCCGAAGACGCCGCGCGATTTTACGCCGCGATCTTTCCTGACTCGTCTGTTAAAGGGGTCCATCGCGCACCCAGCGATTTTCCATCGGGCCGGCAAGGTGACGTGCTCACAGTGGAATTCACCGTGATGGGTATCCCTTGCCTCGGCCTCAATGGCGGACCTGCCTTCAAGCACTGTGAAGCGTTCTCGTTCCAAGTAGCCACCACGGATCAGGCTGAAACAGACCACTACTGGAATGCAATCATCGATAACGGTGGCCAGGAAAGCGATTGCGGCTGGTGCAAGGATAAATGGGGCCTTTCGTGGCAAATTACACCAAGGGTCTTGACCGAAGCATTCACCGGCTCTGATCGCACAGCGGCAAAGCGTGTGTTCGATGCCATGATGCAAATGCGGAAAATCGACGTCGCGGCCATCGAGGCGGCGCGACGCGGCTAAAGAGAGGACATCATGAAAACATCAGCAACCCCGAGGATCGTCGGTCGTGAAGAATGGGAGCAGGCCCGTGCCGAATTGCTGACCCGCGAGAAAGCACATACCCGCGCAGGCGACGCATCAAGCGCCGCACGCCGCCGCCTTCCAATGACACGCATGGAACCCGTGACCGTCGTTGGTGCCGAGGGTCCGGTTCGCTTGATCGACGTGTTCAAGCGCCGGCGTATGTTGTTGGTCTATCACTTCATGTGGCACGCGGGCGCACCTCACGAACGTCAATGCGAAGGCTGCACGCACAGTCAGGTGGCGATGAACACCGCCGTCCGCGCCTATCTGGCTGAACGCGATGTGAGCTATGCTGTATTCAGCGAGGGTCCCTGGCCCGAGATCGCCGCATATCGGGATTTCATGGGGTGGACGGCACCCTGGTATTCGACAGCAGATTCCGAGGATACGCTGCCCGCAATCCGGAACGGGGGTGATCTACGCTGTTATCTGCGGGTCGAGGACGAGGTTTTTCAGACATATGAAACGACACAACGCGGAATCGAAGCCATGCTGCCGACCTTGCAACTACTGGACCTCACACCTTACGGCCGACAGGAAGCCTGGGAGGATTCGCCTGCCGGCTGGCCGCAGGACGACGAGTCCGGTTCATGGTGGCGGCGCGACGGCCGGCCCATTGCCCAATGGGCACGTGAAGACGAAACATCGGTGCGGTGATGGGTGGCTGAACAGCGCCCCCTTACCGAAAACCCGGCAAGGGGGCGCAATCGTCCTGGCAGAGCTGCTGGATCAGCTAGCGCCCTGCATTCCGAAACCCGTTACGATTCGGCATTTCGACCTTGGGCAGGGTTTCCTTGCTCATGATGGCATCATCGGGCACGATATGCGCCTGGTTCAGGATGTAGGCGGTGACGGCGTACGCATCGTCATTGCTCAGGCTGCCGGGCGCGGTGAACGGCATGGCGCGCTTGATATAGTCGAGCAAGGTCGTAGCGTAGGGCCAGTAACTCTCAACAGTCTTGATCGGGGGGCCCTCACCGGCATTGGCGTCCAACGTGCCACGCCCGCCGATCAGCCGGTTGCCGATCCCGCCCTCGAGCTTCGCTCCATGACACGCCAGACACTGCGTGTCATAGACTTTCTTGCCTTGCATGACCGTACCGGAACCCTCGGGCAGGTCCCGGCCGTCGGGGATGGAGGAAAAGAACTGTGCCAGTTCGGCTTTACTGACATCGGTTCCAAAGCCGTAGGGAGCATGCGCACCGGTATCGGCCGCCGGCTGCGCACTCTGGGCCATCGCCTGGCTACAGGCGAACACGGCGACACTGGCGCCCAGTATGAGTTTAATAGTGGTGGACATTCGTGACCTCCCCGGTTGACGCGACCTTCCAGCTCTGAATGCCATTCAAGTGATAGACGGAATTCAGGCCCCGCTCATCGACGAGGTGCTTGATAGTCGGCTGAACATACCCCGTTTCATCAGTACAGCGGCTTTGCAGGATGGCCTCTTTGCCATCCCATTCCCAGGGAAACGTGAACCGCGTATGGCATATGGGCAGCACCGGGCCGTGCAGCCTGGCCTCGTGCCAGTTTTTGCCGCCGTCGACCGAAACTTCCACCTTCGCGACTTTTCCGCGCCCCGACCATGCCAGCCCGGTAATCTCGTGGAAGCCCGGCTGGCGCAACAACATTTCCCCCGATGGGTGGGTGATGACCGATTTGGCCTCCATCAGGAAAGAGAACTGCAGCGCGATACCGTCCGGCATCAGGTCGGTGTACTTCGACGTTTCCTCACGCGTCATGAAGGGCACATCAGATACCTCGATCCGGCGCAGCCATTTGATCGACATATTCCCTTCGTAGCCGGGGACGAACAGGCGTAGCGGGTAGCCCTGCTCGGGCCGGATGGCCTCGCCATTCTGTCCGTAGGCCAGTAGGCAGTCACGCATGGCTTTCTCGAGCGGAATGCTGCGCGTCATGACCGCAGCATCGCCGCCTTCGGCGAGCAGCCATTTTGCGCCCGGTTTCACGCCCACTTCATTCAGGATGGTGGAAAGAGGCACACCCACCCACTCTGACGTGGACGTCAGGCCGTGTGTGCCCTGCACTGTCTTCATGGTGGGTTTGGCCCATTCCGTCAGGCCGTTGCCGGAACATTCCATGAACATCAGGCGCGATAGCGCGGGAAAGCGCTTGAGGTCGGCCATGGAGAATTTTTTGGCCTGCTTGACCATGCCGTGCACAAAGAGTTCGTGCTTGCTCGGATCGATTGTAGCGATACCACCGTGGTGCCGCTCGTAGTGCAGGCCGGAAGGCGTGACGATGCCCATGCTGTCCTGCAACGGCGTGAAGCTCCAGGACGATTCCGTTGTCTTGGTAGCAAAACGTTCACGCACTTCAGTCTCGAACTGGGATCGCGTCCCGTAGCCGCCATCATCCACTTTGACGCCAACACCCAGAACCTTAGTTGCATCGGGCGGCACCGTGCGCTCTATCGCGCCTGGCGTTTTCCCATGTGCAAGGCCGGGCGCAGCAACCGCACCCAGGGAGGCCACGGCACCGAACATGAAGCGCCGCCGCGTCGGGTCGCTTGTGGGTGGTTCAGCGGAATCACCGCGGTAATATGGCGACCCCGGATCGGCCCGCTCCTGAGCAAGAAACTGTTCCTCGGATAGATGCCGCACATCCGCTCTATCGGGCCGGATCGTGCGGCTTCCGCCAGTGTTTGTATCTTCCTCGTATGCCATAGACTGCTCCTCGAGTTGACCCCCACCGGGCACGGCTCATGCTACACCGTTTGCGAAATGCCGGGCAAGAAATACACGAAGGAATCAGGCTAGCAGGATGCCCGCCA
>JAKDMO010000065.1 GCA_030452305.1 Alcaligenaceae bacterium
ACAGACATGAGCGTGCCGGAACGCATCATGGCCATCGCTGACGTCTTTGAAGCCCTGACGGCAGCAGACCGTCCCTACAAACCGGCCAAGACGCTATCCGAGTCCATCGGCATCCTGACCAATATGGCACGCAACGGGCACATCGACCCCGATCTGTTCCGGCTGTTCCTGACCAGCGGCACGTACCTCGAATACAGCCAAAGGTTTCTGCATGCAGCCCAAATCGACGATATAGACATTCAACACTATCTGGACATGCTCGACCAGGCGCCCGACAAAGCATGACGTCAAGGTCATACGCTTTGCCAAACCAACCATTCAGGAGAACACACATGACCCAAGGTATTGCAGTCGTGACAGGAGCAGGCAGCGGCGTGGGCCGCGCAGCCGCGCTGGCGCTGCTGAACGCCGGCTATGCAGTCGGTCTGGCCGGCAGACGGCGCGAGGCGCTTGAGGAAACCGCCGGCATGGCCGGACGCGGCACGCCACTGGTCGTGCCGACCGATGTCACGGACCCGAAAACGGTCGCCGCCCTGTTCGAGCAGGTCGGGCAGGCCTTTGGCCGTCTGGACGTATTGTTCAATAATGCGGGCGGCGGTCTGAAGAACACCGATTTTGGCGATGTCAGCTACGAAGAATGGCAACAGGTTGTCGCCGTTAACCTGAACGGCATGTTCCTGTGCGCCCAGGGCGCCTACCGCATGATGCGCGCGCAGTCCCCGCGCGGCGGCCGGATCATCAACAATGGCTCGATCTCGGCACACGTGCCGCGCCCGGGCTCGGCTCCCTACACCACGACCAAGCATGCCGTCACCGGTCTGACCCGATCGATTGGTCTGGACGGCAGGGCCTTCGATATCGTGTCCTGCCAGATCGATATCGGCAACGCCGCGACCCCCATGACCGAACGCATGACCCAGGGCGTGCCACAGGCCAACGGCTCGGTGACCCCGGAACCGACCATGGATCCGAAAAACGTCGGCGACACGATCCTTTTGATGGCAAACATGGGCCTGGATGCCAACATCCAGTTCGTCACCGTCATGGCATCCAAAATGCCCTTTCTGGGACGTGGCTGAGGGCCTGGATCATTCTTGACAGCCCTTGTTACACGGGACTAAGGTTGGATCCATACAAGAAGATTATTCAACAAGGTGGAGACAATCACATGAAGAAGCTATTACTCGGCCTGGCCCTGGCCGCTGCAATCCCGCAGTTCGCCAGTGCAGAGCCCCTGCGCATCGGTGTATTGAACGACCAGTCGGGCGTGTATTCCGACTTTGGCGGCGCGACATCCGTGACTGCGGCAAAGATGGCCGTCAAAGATTTCGGTGGCGAGGTCCTCGGGCGCAAGATCGAAGTCCTATCCGCCGATCACCAGAACAAGGTCGATATCGGGACGGCTATAGCACGCAAGTGGTTCGACCTGGAACACGTGGCAATGATTGCCGGCCTGACCAATTCGGCCGTTGCGCTGGCCGTCCAGGGGCTGGCCCACGAAAAGAACAAGATCACCATCGCGTCAGGCCCCTTCTCGACCCAGTTGACCGGCAAGTCCTGCACGTCCACGGGCTTTCACTGGGTCTTTGACACCTACGCCTCGTCAGTAGGCACGGCCACGGGCCTGGTCAAGGAAGGCGCCAAGACCTGGTTCATCATGGGCGCCGACTACGCTTATGGCCATCAACTGGCCGCCGATCTGACCAAGGTCGTGGACAAGAACGGCGGCGAGGTTGTCGGTGAGGTCTTCCATCCCGTCGGCGCATCGGATTTCGCCTCGTTCCTGCTGCAGGCCCAAAGCTCCAAGGCACAGGCAGTCGCCTTGGCCAATGCCGGCGCCGACACCATCAACAGCATCAAGCAGGCCTCCGAGTTCGGCCTGACCGAGGAAGGCCAGAAGCTCGTGGCATTGGGGATCGTCATCAGTGACGTAAACGCCCTGGGGCTCAAAACGGCCCAGGGCCTGGTTGCGACCACGCCCTTCTACTGGGATCGGGACGACGCCAGCCGCGAGTTTTCCGCCAAGTTCGAGAAGCTGACCGACCGTAAGCCCGGCATGGTGCAGGCCGGTGTCTATTCATCAGTCATGCACTACCTGAAAGCCGTCAAGGCTGCGGGAACCGTCGAGGCCGGCGCGGTTTCCGACAAAATGCGCGAACTGCCCGTCAATGACTTTTTTGCGCACAATGGCGTGGTCCGCCAGGACGGCTGGATGGCACACGACATGTACCTGATCCAGGTCAAGACACCCGCAGAATCCAAAGCCCCTTGGGACTACTACAAGATCCTGCGCACGCTGCCGGCCGACCTGGTGTCCGTGCCGCTGTCCCAAAGCGAATGCCCATTGGTGAAAAAGGGCTGAGCAGGCGTCAGCTTGCCTATGAACCCAGCGAGACGGGTGGCACAGCCGCCCGTTCGTAAGCCGCGCATGATGTCATTGGGCCGGGTCTATCGATCCGGCCCATCTGCATGGCACCCGCCGTACGGCCCCCCGGACGGCCAATTCATCCACTGACAGGAGACAACACCATGAGCATCCCCGGCTTCGAGGGCGGCAGCACCACAGTAAATGGCGTGGAGATCATTTATGAAATGGGCGGTGAAGGCCCGCCGCTACTCATGCTGCACGGATTCCCGCAGAACCGATCGATGTGGACGCACGTGGCACCCAAACTGGCTGAACACTATACGGTGGTATGCGCCGACCTGCGAGGCTATGGCGATTCGGGAAAGCCAAAGTGTTTGCCCGATAATTCGAATTACGCATTTCGTGCCCTCGCTGACGATCAGTTTGCCCTGATGCAGCACCTGGGGTTCCAGCAGTTCCACCTTGTGGGGCATGACCGGGGCGGGCGCACCGCCCACCGTTTGGCTCTGGATCATCCCGCCGCCGTGACGGCTTTGACGGTGATGGATATTGCGCCGACCTATACGATGTTCATGAACACCAACCACGTGATGGCCGGTACCTACTGGCATTGGTATTTCCTGCAACAGCCGGCGCCATTCCCGGAACGCATGATTGAACACGATCCGGATTTCTTCTACGAAACCTGCCTGCTCAGCTGGGGGGCGAGTGGCGTGTCCGATTTCGATCAGGATATGCTGGATTCCTATCGGAGGTCCTGGCGAGACCCAGGCATGATCCACGGCTCCTGCTCAGACTATCGGGCCGCAGCCACGATCGACCTCGAACATGACCACATCGACCTTGAACGACAGGTAGAATGCCCCACGCTGGTTCTCTATGGCGCAAATGGACAGGTGGGCAAGATGTTCGACATCCCCGCAGAGTGGGCCAAGTGCTGCAGCAACATGACGGCCAAGACTCTTCCTGCAGGTCATTTCTTTGTGGATCAATTGCCGGACCAAACAACCGGGGTTCTTTTGGAGTTTCTGCGCCAGAGCCGGTGACTACGGCCCGGGGACTCAAGAGCGCCGCAATAGGCCTGGCTGATATTTGATGGCAACAGCCACACAATCGGATAGCGCCTTGATGTTCATGCGCCCCCCTTATGGGCCTTGGCCTTTGGGCCGGCCTGTGCCAGGCGATCCAGTGCGGCCTGCACACCTGTAAGCACCTTGGGGGCGGTGGGTGATAGATCGAGGTCGATCGCACGCGCCGCGTCTTTGGGAACCAGCACGACGTCCAGGCCCAATTCGTCAGCTACCGCGAGGAGCGTGGATACCTTGAAATCGGCCTCGCCACTGAAGACATTGGTCATCGTGCGCCGGGACAGGCCGGCACGCTCGCGCAGGGCGGCCTGCGTCGTTTTCAGGATGGAAAGCTGCCGGCGCAGTTTTCCAGAGAGTTTTTGGATAGTGGCCATATAGAGCGCTAAAGTAGTATTTTTAGATTAAATAATACTTTGATGCGCACAGCCAATCAAGACTAAAGGTATTAAATGAGCATTAAAGTAGGATTATCATTATTTATACTACTTTAATATCATTTTATAATTTGAACCTCAATCGCGTCGCGGGCATTGCTTCAGCGCTCCAACTATCTGGCCACACCCACAGCAGTCCTCCTGCGCATGGCGATTGCCAAGGCGATAACCGCCAGTACGAGCGGAACAAAGGACACCCACAGCACCATATCCCAGCCGTAGGCGCTCAGCAGCCCACCCGAGGAAAAGGATCCCACAGCCATCAAGCCAAAGACAATGAAATCATTGAGGGACTGCACGCGTGTTTTTTCCTCGGGCCTGTGGCATTCCAAAACCAGGGCGGATGCGCCAAGGAAACCGAAATTCCAGCCAATCCCAAGCAGGATCAAGGTCCACCAGAAATGCGCAACGTCAATCCCGGTCAACCCCACGATCGCTGAAAGGCCCGTCAATAACAGCCCCACCGACGCGATGCGCCCCGCACCAAAGCGCGTGATGAGGCTGCCTGTAAAGAAGCTGGGCGCATACATGGCGATGACATGCCATTGCAAGCCCAGATTGGACGATTCCTGAGAATGCCCGCACAGGTGCATCGCCAGCGGCGCGGCCGTCATCAGGAAATTCATCAGCATGTACGAAACCGAGCCGCTGATCACGGCTGCAATAAAGCGCGGCTGCCGCGCAATCGTTGCTAGCGGGCGCCCACCCGCCACCTCGGCCACAGAGGGCATCGGCAGCCGCACCCCCAGCAGAATGAGCGCGGCGATGACCGCAACGGCCGCCTGGATCAGGAACGTGGCGGCAAACATATGTGGCGGCCACAAGTCCATGGTGAAGGTCACAAGCTGTGGCCCGATGATCCCTGCAAGCACCCCCCCGGCCATGACCAGCGACAGCGCACGCGCCCGGCGATCCAACGCCACACCATCCGCCGCCGCAAAGCGAAAAGACAAGACCACAGCCGCATAGCCGCCACCAAAGAACGTCGCTAGGCAGTACAGCCAGAACGATCCCAGGATGACTGCAAGCATGCCCAACAAGCCCGCCAATACCCCGGCGCCGGTTCCCACCAGAAAGGCCGTGCGCCGACCGCGATGCCGGGCCATCGCCCCCATCGGCAAGATGCAGGCCGCCATACCCACCACAAAGATGGATATGGGCAAGGTCGCCAGCATTGGCGTAGGCGCGAGCATGTTCCCGACAATGGCGCCAGTGGCATACACAACGACCGAGTTCGCACCCGCTAAGGCTTGCGCAATGGAAAGCCGCCAGATATTGGCGCGCTGGACCTGTTCAGGCAGTTCGGCTGGGGAGTTGCTCATGGGGGTTGCACCATCATTCCGGGACAAACCCGGTATCAATCAGAATCGAATGCTGATCCTACCAGTTTATATTCCCTGCATTTGGCAGCTATCATGATTGTTTCCTGGCAATTTGCGATGAGTCGTTCGCACGGCGCCAGAGCAGTACCCTGTACATAGGGCACGTTTTAACTTTAGAACGGCAGCCTATGGAAATGATTGTTTTCACGCGCCCCACCTCGTGTACGTCGAAACCATTGCGCACGTGCGCAGCGCTCGTCCTGTGCCTGGGATTATTGCCCCTGTCCGCCCACGCCTCGGACGTCGATTATCCGCGATCAGGCCTGCTGGGCCTGTCCCCCCAAACGTATCCCGTCGAGGTCCCCCGAAAGATCAAACCGGTCCCACTGAGACAGGCCGGAGATGCCCCGGGGAACACAGTGCCTCACGATCACGTCCAGTACGGCCTCATGCCCCTGCACAGGCTGCTGCCGTATGGATACGGAACCATGTGGACCAGCCGCCCGCAATGGGCCGACCGCGCCGCCATGCAATCCACCGCACTAGGCCCGATGGTGCCCGTGCCCGCAACTGGTGTGGATGATTGGGCCCTGGGTGCACGGAATTGGCAGTATGTCAGCTCGACAGGCTATGGCGTGACCCTGGGCAGTACGGCCGCCCCGGCACCCTCCTGGCATGCAGGTGATCCTGCGCGACTGGCCGGCGTCGGGATATACAGGACGCTACCGAGTGGCGATGACGCCGACCAACAGTGGCGATATGCCGTGGCTGCGGGGGCGCTGGATGCCAATGGCAATGGCCAGTCCGCCGCCGGCGGACTGGAGTATGGTCCAGTGGCGTACGACCTCACCACTGCGTACACCGTCAACCCGGATCTGTCGATTGCCTCCCGTGTGCAGGGCACACAGGGTCTGGTGACCTGGGGGCTGGGCGGCGAGTACGCCCTGGACCAGTGGGGATCATGGGCGCTGGGGGTGTCCAGGGCCAAGCAGCCGGGTGGTGGCGGCTGGGGCTACCAATTGGGATACAAACTGAACCTGCCTGATGATTGGGGGGTGTCGTGGGCCCACGAAGGGCGTGATGAGGGCTATAGCGACCTGGCGTCGTACAACGCCGCCCTGGGCTGCAGTTGCGTACGCAATCAGTGGCAATTAAGCATGCCCATGGACCGCTGGGGCACGCTTAGCGGCACATACGAGCAATGGGATCATGCAATGGGTGGCCTGGAACGACAATTCGGCCTCGCGCAGAATTTCTGGTACGGACCTCTGCTGAACATTAGTCTGGAATTCAACCGAAACCTGCTATCTGGGGATTACGGTCTGGGAGCGCAATTTTCGGTATCGCTGGATTAGGGGGATGGCGAACGCCACAGCCCTCAAGACAAGCGAATCAACCGCTTGCCCAGGTTTTCGCCTCGATACAGTTCTGCAATGGCGCCGGGGGCGGTTTCCAGACCTTCGGTCAGGTGTTCACGATAGGTCAAGTCCTTGGCCTTGATCGCCGCCTCTAGTTGCCCCACATAGAACCCGTAGGTGTCCATGTGGTCGAAAAGAATGAAGCCTTGCATACGCGCGCGGCGTGTCAATAGCAGACGTTCGACTCTGGGCCCGGTCGGCTGGGGATCCCATTTCTGGATGGATGCCGTCCCGCATATGATGACCCGCGCCCCGATGGCCAACTGCTGCATGACGGTATCCGAGATTGCCCCAGACGTGTTGTCAAAGTAGACATCTACCCCGTCGGGGCAAGCGTCCTTCAGGGATTGCTCGATATCGTCCGTCTTGTAATTGATGACATGGTCATACTTGAACTGCTCGTAGCACGCCTTGACCTTCTCGGGTGTGCTGGTCAGGCCGACCGTGCGGCAGCCCAGCGCCTTTGCAAGCTGACCTACGCAGGAACCCACGCCGCCGGCCGCCGTTGACACGACAACGGTTTCCCCGGGCTTGGGTGCGCCTATTTTGTCCAGCGCAGTGGCTGCCGTCACACCATTCAGGCCCAGCACGCCCAAGTACAGGGACGGCGGCAGATCACCCGTGATTTTTTGCACCACGGCGCCCGGTTCGACGACGGCATACTGCTGCCAGCCGAACCAGCCCATCACGCGATCACCTGCCCTGAATTCATCCACGGTCGATTCGATGACGGTGCCCACACATAAGGATCGCATCACCTCGCCGACCTGGACGCTCGCGTAATTATTGGCATCCGCCAACCAGCCGCGCATCGCGGGCTCGACAGACAGCCATTCGTTGCGAACCAGAACCTGGCCTGCTGCGACGGCGGGGACGGCCTCGGCCACGATCCGGAAGTTTTCTGTAGACGGAATGCCGGTCGGTCGGGACACCACCCGGATACATTCGTTGTTTAGTGTTTTCAATCTTTCCTCATGTTTTCTGGGGATCGAAAGATCCAGTTCACATGCTGCACAACAATAGCTCAGAAGTGAAGGACATCGTCCAGGCTGTGGGCGTCGAGCAGGCGATCCAGCCAGGCGTCGACCTGTTCCGCCGAAGCCGATGAAATCATTTGTACAGCGTCCGATGACAGTGGGCCAAAGCGCTTGGCCAGCAACCGCTGCAAGACCAAGGCTTCGCCTTTAGCGATGCCTTTCTCCAGGCCCTTTTCTTCGTACTGCTGGGCCCAGGCATCAAATCGGTTGGGCAGCGTCATTTTCAGCTCCTTCAAGTCACGTACCTTGGGCAGTACCAGGGTGTGACGGCTTTGCCGCAACACGACTGCACGTATCCAGATCGCAAAGGTGCGGCGTAGTTCGGGATTGCCCGACAGCCAGTCACTCAGTAAATCAATCAACCGCAGCAGCGCCCGATCGCTGTCGGGGCGCTCAACCTGGATGATGGCGGCCATCAGGTTTTGCACCTGCCCGAGATCAACCGGGCCAGCCTCATTTTCGTCGATCAGCAGGTACTTTAACCGAGGCAGGTAGTCTGCCACCAGCCCCGGGGTTCGCGGGATTAGGTCCGCCACATCAGTGGCCGCCGTCCACTTCGACCCCCCGTTATACAGCACGCCGGGAGGGGAATCACGTAGACACCAAGGTCTATTCGTAAGAATGTTGAAGGAACGCCATCATGATCCGAATCAGTCAGGAGTCCTTGAAACCGTGAATGCCACCGCGGCAGCGGGAATTGTAGAAACAATGCCCGTAAATATCGGAATGTGGTCACGTAAATTACGGAATCTGAAGACGTAAATTACGGCTTATTCATGCTTCGGGTGGGCTTCTTCTTCATCCACAATCGGCTGCTGTCCCGGTCGGTATGATCAGGGCGCCACGACGAGATTGTTGTGGACTTCCTCGACGCCCTGCACCGAACGGGCGATCTGGCCGGCGCGATCTTTTTCGGCCTGAGTTTTGGCAAAGCCCGATAGCTGCACGATGCCACCCTGGATGGTCTTTACGTTGATGTTGGCCGCTGGGCCAGCGCCCAGATTATCGGCAATGCCGGCCTTAACCCGGGTGGTGACGACCGAACCATCCACATATTCGCCCATGGATTCCTGATTATTGGCGACGGAACAGCCCGCCAGGGTGACGACAGCCAAGCTCAAGGCGCTGACAAAGGCGATCCTGTGTCCCATTCCCATGTCTGTTCTCCTTCTGGCAGTGCGGGCAGTATCCCGCATGATTGTTTCAACGATGAGAAGCACTTTTACAGTACACCGGTGGCGCTGATTCCTACACTTCAAACTGTAACAAACGAAGAGAGGAAATAAAGTCTGTCCAGGGCGACAAACTCAGTCGGACATCCAGTAATCCGGACATCTTGCACCGTGCCATAACGACCGAGGTGCTGGCTCTATTGGTAATAGGTAATCTGGCACCGTTGGTCGAGCGTAACCTTGACGAGAATCCCATCGCAATGGATGACCGTCGCGAAGTAGCAGCGGGCCTTCTTCTGAGAAGGGGTACGTACATAATCCAAGGGTTGAGACTACTTCATAACGTGGAATTTCACCAAGGGCCGTCCGTCGTGTTGGAAAACGGAAAAGGCGACCCGATCCCTTACCTGCGCATTCTTATCGATATGGCCCATGACGCGTGGGCCTTGATCTAGCTGAACCATTGCGAGTGCATAAGGAACAAGGCCACGAAACGAATCCGATGGTGCACGCGAAATGATGGTTACCGCAATCACACCTCCCGTTCCGCTCGCATCCCTCCATTCTATTTCGTCTCCGCCGCACTTAAAACAGACCCACCGAGCGAGTGACTGAGCAGCTTTGCAATGCTTACACACCTGGTAACGGAGCGTCCCTTTCGCCAGACCATCTAGGAAGGGTTGGGATAGAGTATGCACAGCGGTTAATGTCCTTGTAATCATTTGTGAGCCTTGAAAATCAAACTCACATGGGAGGACAGCACGCCGCCATCGCCGTGAATATACGCCGCATTGCGATTGCGAATCTGTCGACTGCCAGCCCTACCAGAAAGTTGGCGAAACGCTTCTAGTGAATGGCACATTCCTCCGGCAACTCCGGAGTGACCAAAAGAAAGCAGCCCGCCGTGTGTATTGAGCGGAAGCTCGCCGTCCGGGTCGAACCGACCATTCCGCACTCCTTCGGACGCGCCGCCGGGCAGGGCGAAGCCGGTTTCCTCCAAAAGCATCGCAAGAGTGATAGTGAAAGAGTCATATATGCCGAGGTAATCGATGTCAGCGACCGACATGCCTGCTTCTGTGAACGCTTGGCGTGCTGATGCGCTTGCTCCCGTATTAGAAAAATCTTCTATGGCGCTCACATGCTGATGAAAATGCGCCTGTCCTGCTCCGACGATCGATACCGCTGGAACGGAGCCTGGCTCTGCGGACACGATGAGGGCAGCCGAGCCGTCCGAGATTGGACAACAGTCTAGAAGCTTTAGCGGGGTTGCGATCGGCCTGGAAGCCAACACATCACTGACTGATAGTGGCGTACTGAAGTGGGAATCCGGGTTTTCGCTAGCGCGCTGACGCATCAAAACCGCCAATTCAGCCAGATCTGCCTCACCAGCGCCGGTCCGAACAAAGTATTCTGATGCGAGCAGGGCGTAATATGCCGGAACTGAAGCGCCATTTGGAACCTCAAAGTCAGGGTCACCCACCTGCGCAAGCGTCTGAATGGAGCTGTCGCGTGACTGCCCTGTCATTCGATTCTCTCCCCCAACTACCAGCACGTTCCTGCATCGGCCCGTACCTACCAGCTCGCGTGCCAGCATGATCATGGCGGACCCCGTGGCACCACCAATCTGGACCGTGTGAGCGTACTTTGGTCGGATACCGGCTCGTTCGCAAAAGACGGTAGACAACATCAGATGGGGCATTGTGGTCGCATATCCACAGAGAATTCCGTCGATCTCGCACCGTTTCATGCCTGCATCGACGATTGCCTTTCCTGAGGATTCCATCATCAGATCTAATACACCACGCCCGCTTAACTTGCCGAATTCTGTGTTACCAGCACCGCGGATATAGACAGTCTTCATTCCCTATAACCCCCTGCAATACTGCGCAAAGCCGCAGCGTCCCGCAAAATCATATCTGCCCTTTTCCCTGCAATCAGAATGACCGCAGATTGAATGTTCCCCGAGCCCATCTACGACAGAAGGCGCAACCGTTCCAAAAAAACAGCAGGCATCGGACGGATTTCCCAGGAAATTTGGACGAATATAAGGCACCTCGATAGGGCCGGCATGCGGCGCATGCACGCTTACCCAAGTGAAGGAGCAGCGCATGGCTTTGCTTATTTCTTTAACTTTAAACCTGCCTTCTCACGATCCCAGGTATCAGGAGTGACCCCTTCATCTCGCAGAATATGTTTTAGAAGTTTTTGAGTCGGGGTTTTTGGTAAGGCATCCACAACTCTCACATAGCGCGGAATCATGAAATAAGCCAAACGTTCCTGCAAAAATTCAATTAGCTTGACCGGATCTAGTGTTTCACCCTCGACTGTAGCTATAACACACATCACCTCGTCTTCAGAGTGTTCAGACGGCACTGGGATAACAGCAGCCTCATTGACTATAGGATACGCAGCGATTTCCGCCTCCACCTCGAATGAGGATATATTCTCTCCCCTACGCCTTATGGCATCCTTCATACGATCTACAAAATAAAAATTACCAGTCTCATCTTTACGAAATGCATCACCCGTGTGAAACCAGCCATTTCGCCACGCGTTAGCTGTGGCATCGGCATTCTTATAATACCCACTGTTCAGCGCCCAGGGTGCGTCGGAGCGAACGATCAGTTCACCGACTGACCCAGTCGGAACCTCGACGTCATTATCGTCTACCAGACGCAACTCCACGCCTTTTCGAGTTTGACCACAAGTGCCCACTCTATTTGGGTTCAGTCCAGAGACCAGAGGTGTTGAAATCTCTGTCATGTTGTAAAGCGTGAAGACATCAACACCAAAACGCTTAGCGAATGCTGGTGCATCTTCTGACAAAGGAACAATAATCACCTTCTTGAGACTGTGCTGAGTATCCTGCGGGCTTGGCGAACACTTCGCTATGAACGTAGCCATCACCCCAAGCAGCAAAACCACGCTGGTTTCTGTTTCATCGACTACAGACCAAAATTGATCAGTAGAAAACTGAGGCACCAGTGAAATCGAACCGCCGCGAGCTAGCATTCCCATGACAGGAATCGTGCCCCCAACGTGAAATAGGGGCAGGTTGCACATATAGCGGTCCGATGCTTCCAGCATACAGAAGCCCTCAGGACCGGACATGGCATACAGATGAGCGTACGACGACATGACTCCTTTCGACGGACCCGTCGTCCCCGAGGTGTAAATAATCGATTGGGTGTCCCACGGATGGATTACAGGCCCAGGGTCAGGGGCCTCTTCTGGATCCTGCACAACGAGGCTTGATCGAATGATCGTCAATGAAACGGTACTGGTTGGAGCCTTACCAAAATAGACTATTTTCTGTAATGTCGCTGTATTGACACCTTCCAACCGTTCAATCAGGGAGGATTGCGTAATTAATATGGTGGCTCCGGCATTATCCAGAACGTGCTCTAGCAAGCTTCCCCGATAGGCTGTATTGATAGGCACATAAATTGCACCGAGCCAATTAATAGCAAACCACATTTGCAAGCATTGAATACTGTTAGGCATCCAAACGACCACGCGATCACCCTGCTTGACACCCTGCTTTGCAAGCCCGTTGGCTGCGTGTGCCGCCATATCGCGCATCTGCTTATAAGTGTATTCCTGTTGCGCTGCAAGTTTGACAAACACCTTATCGGGTTGCTGCGAGGCCCATTTCTCGAGCATCGCCCGCACGATGCATTCTTCAGGTGCGGGAATACGGGCATCTATGTTGCTCATTGTTGTCT
>JAKDMO010000255.1 GCA_030452305.1 Alcaligenaceae bacterium
TCGTGTAGTACCCGCCAGACATCGACATGGTCTTCTCGTTCAACGTAAAAAATAATCAATGGGTAGTCCGACAGACCCCAAATGCGTAGCCCTGGAAGATCAAGTTCTTGTGCGTAGCGTGGCGAGCCCGACGCAGGAAAGCGACTGATGTGTCGGTAACCCTGCTCTAGGGCATCAATGAAGCCGCGAGCCACCGATTGCGAGGCCTGAGTCAGGTAATAGTCAAGCGCATCATCCACATCAAGCCGGGCCTGCCCCCTTGGGATAACAGGCTTGGCCTTATCCTTGCGCATTGCGCACGCGGTCACGCAGCGCGTCAAAATAGACGCTGTCCGCAATCGAACCAGGCGCAGAGCCCGCACCAGCTAATAGCAAGTCACGCAGCTGCTGGCGATCCTGATCCTTTCGAATCAGCTCACGCACGTATTCGCTGCTGGTGCTGAAGCCGCGCTGATCGACCTGTTGGTTGACAAAATCCCGCAGCGTGGCCGGAAGGGAAATATTCATCGTACTCATAAAGGCATCGTAGCCCGATTGGCAAATTTTGCCAATTAATATGCGCCATGGCCTATGATACATCGACGGAATCGTGGGCCGTCCAGCCGCCGCCCAGCGCCTGACGATTCAGGCTGTATACGCGGCCAAAGAAATCAAGCTCATACAAGGTGGAGAGCCCCACATCACATTGGCTGGAGATACCCGCCACCCCAGTGGGTGACACATCGGACGGCAGCCGCCGGCGCGCTCCGTTGGCGGCCGCGTCGAGGGACGGGAGCAGATCTGAGCGCTGTATGCGGTAAGTTGGCTACGTTGCGGGGTCCTCGAAATCTATTGTGTCCACGTCTGTATCTGTCAGCACCGGCGCTCCGAAAATCTTCAGCCATATGAAACCGACAATGCCTGCGGTCAGAGACGCTACAAAGATAGCCATTTTTGAGGCGTTAATGACGTTCCCTTCACCTACAAAAGCAAGATTGGTAATGAAGATCGACATCGTGAAGCCTATCCCGCCCAATAGGCCGGCTCCAAATATATGGCGCCAGCGTAGATCGAGTGGCAGTTTGCAAATCCCGAGGGCGGCGGCAAGCAAAGACAATAGTGTTATTCCGACGGGCTTGCCTATGATCAGCCCGGTCATAATGCCAAGGCTGTTCGTAGAGGCAAGCGCCTGGGTCCAGCCGGAACCGATGATGATCCCGGTATTCGCCAGGGCGAAGATAGGCAGGACGATGAAGGCTACTGGCTTGTGCAGAAAATGCTCTAGCTTATGCGATGGTGAACTGTCATCGTCCTGCTTGGCGGAGAAAGGAATGGTGAATGCCAGGAGCACACCTGCGATCGTTGCGTGAACACCGGACTTCAGCATGAAAATCCACATTACTGCGCCACCCAGCAGGTAAAGCGGTACAGACATAATGCGCAGATAGCGGTTCATGCAGGCCAGAGACGCGAACACCGCTGCGGCAGCCGACAAGTAGGCAAAGGACATCTCTGCGGTATAGAAAACAGCAATGACAATAATGGCGCCCAGATCGTCCATAACGGCAAGCGCAGTCAGAAATACCTTGAGCGAAGCCGGAACCCGGCTTCCGAGAAGGGCAAGGACGCCTAATGCGAACGCAATGTCCGTAGCCATGGGGATACCGATACCAGCCTGTGTCGGTGTTCCTGCGTTCATGCTGAAATGTATCAGCGCGGGTACGCAGATTCCGCCTATGGCGGCAACGATTGGAAGAAGCGCATTCTTGAGTTCCGACAGTTCCCCGTTGTACAGCTCGCGCTTGAGCTCGAGACCGATCAACAGGAAGAAAATGGCCATCAACGCATCATTTACCCAGTGCTCGATGCTCAGCCCGCCCACCTCTATATGCCATATGCCGAGATAATCTGTTCCCAGCGGAGAATTTGCCAGGAGCAGTGAGATCACGGTACAGGCAATCAACAGGATTCCGCCTGACTTTTCCGAATCGAAGAACTGTTTGAAGGTTTGCGATAGTCTCTTTTCTATAATGGCCATGTCGTCCTTGCCAGGAAAAAACGATAGTCGTTGTCGAGTGTGGGCACCCCTTGTACGCAGCTCGGCCTGAGGCCATATGCGTAATGGATTGCTTGGAACAAGGGGAAGTCAGCTGCGCCGGGAAGGGTGGGAGCTGATGATGAAATAGAAATGGTTGTGGTAATGGGTGCGATCATGGGTCGTCGATAATGCGCGTGGCGGCCCGACCATCGCATACCCTGCCACACAAGAGAGTGTGAGCACCCAAAGCCAGTATAGACGATTGTTTTGAATCAGTTTGAAAGGGGTGTGCTACCTTGCTTATTGGATGGAATTGGCAAGAAAAAACCCGCAGATCGTTTAGATATGCGGGTCTTGAAAGGTTTCTAGCTAGGTGTCTTGGTGGAGCCGGGGGGAATTGAACCCCCGTCCGCAAGCCCTCTGCAGGCAGTTCTACATGCGTAGTCGGTTGATTTTGTGCTTTAGCCTTGGATCATGCCAGCCGACAGGCCCTTCCTTGGCGATTCACACTGTTTTAAGGCGCCACCCAGTGACCTGGCGTAACCCGATTCTTTGTGAATGACGTTGCTGTGGGTGTTACCCCACCTGACCCAAAGACAAATCAGTGCAACGGCTTACCGCATTAAGCGGCTAAAGCGAAACGCTCGTCGTTGGCGTTTGTAGTGTTCCAGTGGATTTACGAGCTGACTGGTGCTCGGCACGCCCTGCGCTGTTTTGTGACCCACGTCGAAGCCAAGTCGGCCCCATGGGTTCATTGTAGCCGAGATTCTGTGCCTGAGGGTGTTTCTGGTGCTGTGGCCAATTCATCCATGGACTGCGCCCAACGCTGAATAATGTCGGGCAGGTCTGAGGCCTGTTGTGCGATGTAGTCGGGGCCCCATGCGAGGGGGTCTTCGAGTGCGCAGTAGCCGTAGGCGGCCGCAACGGTAGCCATTCCGGCGGCCTTGCCTGCGATGATGTCGCGCTCGTCGTCGCCGATGTAGATGCAATCCTGTGCGGTGTAGCCCGCGTGTTCGG
>JAKDMO010000066.1 GCA_030452305.1 Alcaligenaceae bacterium
GAAATCCGGCATTGCCAAATGCCAGTATTGCGGGGCACGCTACAAGCTGCGGGAAGGCGAGAAGGTTCACGGGCACCACTGAGCCGCACTACGCGCCATGCTCCCAGCCCCCACAAAAATCGAATCCACACCCCTGCCCCACAAGCCCGGCCGGTCGGGCTGCCTGCACTGAGGCCCGGATCGCATGACGGCCCGGATCGACCCCAGCAACTGCCCCGTTCCCGCCTGGTTGCCCGGCGGCCACATACAGACCTTATACAGCGCCCTGTTTGCCCAGCATCCGCATATCGGCTTCGTGCGCGAACGCGTGGATACGCCGGACGGCGATTTTCTTGATTTTGACTGGATCGGGCCGGGCCTGCTGCCCGACCGTCTGCCCGATGGCCGGATCGCGCCGCACGACGCCGGCCTGTCAGGTACCGCCGCCAGGCGCTGGTCCGAGGACGAGGACTGGGCCCAGCCCCCCGCCCAGGCCGACGCCCTGATCCTGTTCCACGGCCTGGAAGGCAGCAGCATGAGCCACTACAGCCAGGCCATCTCGCACTTTTTTCGTGGACGCGGCTGGTTCGTCGTCGTTGCTAATTTTCGTGGGTGCTCGGGTTTCCCCAATCGAATGGCGCGTGCGTACTACTCGGGCGACTCGGCGGAAATCGCCTTCATTCTGGGGCACGTACGGCAACGACTGCCCAATGCCAAATGGCACGCCGCCGGGGTATCCCTGGGTGGCAACGCACTGCTCAAGCACCTTGGCGAGGCCGGCGATACCACAGGGCTGGCTGCGGCCGCCGGCGTATCGGTGCCCATGAATCTGCCCGACTGCGGCAAACGGCTGTCCGATACATTTCTGGGTCGCCGGCTGTATTCCAGGTATTTCCTGAAGTCCATCAAGCAGAAAATCGTCGACAAGGCACAACTGTTTCCAGGCTCGGTCGATGTGATGCGCACACAACAGCTACGCAGCCTGCGTGAACTCGACGATCTGTACACCGCGCCGATGCATGGGTATCGAAATGCACTGGACTACTGGACGCGGGCATCGAGCCGACCTCTGTTGCCTGAAATTCAGGTGCCGACCCTGGTGCTCAATGCGCGCAACGACCCCTTCATCCCGCAGGCCTCGCTACCCGGTTCGCGTGACTGTTCCGACTCGATCCTGCTGCATCAGCCCGCCCTGGGCGGGCATGCGGGATTTACGACCGGCCCGTTTCCCGGCCGGCTATCATGGCTGCCGACGCGCCTGGCGCAGTTTTTTGAAACCGGCCGCTAACAGGGCTGCGGCCCATCAGGATTTGAACTGTTCGAGCAGGGCGCGCTGATTATCAAGGCGTTCACGCAATTGCCGGATGCGTACGTCGATCTCGGACTGCACATAGAAATCTTTGCTGAGGCTACGGGCCTGCTGCAAGAGCTCGACCGCAGTGGGCAGGGCCCCGGTGCGCTCGTAATAACCGGCCATCGCCCGCCGCGCCTCTACCGGCTGTCCGAGTCGATCATAGCTGTCGGCCAGGGCTTTCCGGAACTCGGGAATATCAGGCCATTGCTTGATGCGTGCCTGCAGGAACGGCACCACAGCCTGGTCCTGCCCCGCTGCCTGCATGGCGCGCGCCAGCGCCTGCGCCACCGCCTGACTGTCCGGACGGCGCTTCCATGCAGCCTGTGCAAAGCCCAAGGCATCCGGCGCGCGCGTGGCCTGATTCAGATTCATCGCCAGCACATCCAGCTGTGGACCGCTGCCGCCCTCGCGGGCCTTGTCCAGTGCGGTGCGTGCGGCGGCGTAATCCTTTTCCTGCCAGGCAAGCCAGGCCAGGCCGTACCATGCCGCCGAACGCTGAATGCCTTTGGCGTGAGTGGAATCGTGCTCAAGCGCCTGGATCGCCCTCTGGCGCGCACTGGTGTCGCGCGCCTGCATCAGGCTCAGGCGACTGCGCACATACCAATAAGACGGACTGTCCTGATGCGCATGAACAGGGACCTCGCGCACCCGGTTCTCGATATCCGACATACGCTGTATCGACAGGGGGTGCGTCGAGGCATAGCTGCCCCCGCCACCGCCCTCGTTCAAGCGCGAGGCATTCATCAATCGCTGGAACATGGCCACCATGCCACGCACGTCGTAGCCGGCCTTGCGCATCATCTGGAACCCTGCACGGTCGGCTTCTTGTTCGGCGCTGCGCGAAAAACCGAGCTGCTGGTCGATGGCCGCCGCCTGCCCGAAGGTCGCCACCCCCATAGCCAGATTTCCCTGGCCGGCCAGCGCCGCCAATAAGGCACCCACCATGCTTGCGACCATGATGCCTGTTCCCTGGGCTTGCTGTGTAATGCCGCGCGCAATGTGGCGCTGCATCACGTGGCCGATTTCGTGGGCCATGACTGCAGCCAATTCAGACTCGCTGTCCGAGGCGACAATCAGGCCGCTGTTAATGCCGATATACCCGCCTGGCAGCGCAAACGCGTTGATCGACGGGTCACGCACGGGAAATACTGTAATGCGCTGACCGATGGGCTGTGGAGCATGCGCAGCCAGGCCACGGCCCATCTGCGTCAGGTACTGGTTGACGTCGAGATCGGCAATGTACGTGGGATCGTGCCTGCCCTGCTCCATGATGGCGTCACCCAGCAGGCGCTCGACCGCAGGCGAGAGTTCGGCGGCAGACGATGCACCCATGCTGGGCAGGCCCACAGGCTGCGCCGATGGCGCACCGGGCGCGAATGCCAGGGCAATGCTCACACCCAGGCCGACAAGACGTAGGCGCATAGGGTGGCATGCATGCATGACCGCACCCCCCTCAAGCCGTTGGGGCGGCCACCGGCGCCCGCGTGCGTCCGCGCTCGGGCAGGCGCCCGCGTTCTGACAAACGCATCAAGGTGCCCAAGGCATACAGCAAACCGAAGGTCTCGATCAGCCCGGCCAGTACCCACATGATCAAACCCCCCAGGGCCTGGTCCTCGACCGCAGTCATCCAGGGCAACGCCCGGCCGCACAGGTCGAATACGGGGTACAGATCATATTGGGTAAAGGTGATCACCGCGCCCGCCACCATCTGGGGAACCATGGTGATGATCGGGGAAAAAATGCGCGCGCCAGGCCCCATCGCTGCAGGCGGGCGCGGCCGGCGATCCAGGATCAGGTTCCAGTAGAGCACACCGCTGATCACCACCGACCAATTCATGAAGCGATAGATCCGCCAGTCGAGCATGGAGTAGAACTGCACGGTCGGTTCCAACCAAACCAACACCAGCGCGACGAACAGAAGCGGAATCAGAAAACGATTGGTCGCCAATGATTCCAGCACACGGACGGGCCCGCGACGACGCGCAACGGCGAGCCGGCTGCGCCAGGCCAGAGGCAGCCCCGCCCTTAGCACCTGCCCGGGATACGCCGCCATCAGCAGCAAGGGCCCGAGGTGGTGCAGGACCAGATGCTGCAGCCTGTGGATAAAGAACATGCGCTCGGCGTAGTAGTCCACCCGGGTATGCAGGGACAGGTACAGCACGATCATGCCCGTCCAGAACAGGATCTGGCGGATCGTACCGACGCGATGCGCGCGCAGTCCGCGTACATACAGCACGGCCACAGTCAGATACACCAGCAGGAAAACAGGCGAGAACTCCCAGGGCCGCAGCCAGGCGAGCACATCCATAAGAGACTTCCGGGTTAGCGTAAAACGCCCTAGTTTAAAGCATTCCCCGGTCGGGTCGGCTCTACTAAAATGAACCCTTTTGCAGTCTAGGCAAGAATACTCATGTCTTCACCCGACTTTGATATCGCCATCATCGGCACCGGCCCGGTCGGCTGCACGCTTGCGCTGTGCCTGGCTCGCCATGCCCCCCGACCCGCACGCATCGCCCTGATGGGCCCCGACCCGACGCCCGCGCCTGGGGGCGGGCCCATCGATCCGCGCGCCCTGGCACTGAACCACGGTAGCCGCAGCCTGCTTGAATCATTGGATGCATGGCCGGCACACGCCGCCGATATCCTGACCGTACATGTCTCGCAGGCGGGGCATCTGGGCCGCACGCTGATCGATCATGCCGAACTGGATGTCCCCAGGCTGGGCAGCGTCGTAGCGTACGATTCGGTCTTGTCGGCCCTGCACACGGCCCTGGAAAATTCCGGCATCCATCGCATTGCCGATCGCCCCCGGCGCCCTGTCTCCGGCCCGACTGTACAGATCGATGCCGGGGACCGCACGCTGCACGCCCGTATCGCATTGGTCTCGCACGGTGAGCGCCCCAAGGGTATCAGCCGTGAATACGACCAGAGTGCTCTGCTGGCCACGGTCCGGGCCGGCCACCCCGTCCCCGGCCGTGCCTTCGAGCGCTTCACACGTCAGGGCCCGCTGGCCCTGTTGCCGCATCCGGGCGGCATCGGGCATTACAGCCTGGTATGGTGCATGTCGCCGGAACGCGCCCAGGTGTTGCGCGAACTGCCGGACCGCAACTTCGATTCGGCCCTGCAGGCTGCCTTTGGCTCGCGATTGGGCACCCTGCATGTGACGGGTGCTCGCCAGGCCTTTCCCCTTTCCATGCACGTGGGGCCGTCTTTGCCCGCCCCGCATATTGCAGCCTTGGGGAACGCTGCACAGACCCTTCATCCAGTCGCCGGCCAGGGCCTGAACCTGGGGCTGCGCGACGCCGCCCAACTGGCCCAGGCCCTGGCATCCTGGCTGCATCAACCCGAATCCGACGCTGACGGCATCCTTCAGGATTTTGCCCGACGGCGACGCACCGACCGCAGCCTGACCATGGCGGTCACTGATACCCTGCCTCGTGTTTTCACCAGCTGGAACCCGCTGGTTCGGCACGCCTGCGGGGCGGGCCTGATGGCCCTAGACCTGCTGCCGGGCCTGCGCAAACCCCTGGCCCGCCACCTGCTTCAGGGCCAGCGGGGCTAAGCCCGCTTCGGGGGTTAAAATGGCCGCCATGCTTATCGGTACCTGGTCCTTCTCACACCCTGTTTTCGCCGCCCCCATGGCCGGGGTGACTGATCGCCCCTATCGCAGGTTGTGCAAGGCGCTGGGCGCCGCCTATGCGGTGTCGGAAATGGCCGCAAGCAATCCCATGCTGTGGGATAGTGTCAAGACCTCCCGCCGCCTGGATCACGCCGGCGAACCCGACCCGATCTCGGTGCAGATCGCCGGCGGCGACCCGGACATGATGGCCGAGGCGGCCATATTCAATATCCGCAAGGGCGCGCGCATCATAGATATCAATATGGGCTGCCCGGTAAAGAAAGTCTGCAAGCAGGCGGCGGGCTCGGCCCTGCTGCGCGACGAGGACAAGGTCGCACGCATCCTGGATCGCGTGGTCGCCGGCTGCACCCCCCTGGGTGTGCCCGTGACCCTGAAGACCCGCACAGGCTGGGACCGCGACAGCCGCAATGCCGTGCGCATCGCACGCATGGCCGAGGACATCGGCATCGCCGCACTGACCCTGCACGGGCGCACGCGATGCGACCTGTATGCGGGGCAGGCAGAATACGACACCATACGGGAAGTCAAGCAGTCCATAGGCATCCCCGTCATCGCCAATGGCGACATCGACAGCCCTCAGAAGGCCCGATACGTCATGGACTACACTGGGGCGGACGCCATCATGATCGGTCGGGCGGCCCAGGGGCGGCCGTGGATCTTTCGCGAGATCGCACACTATCTGGCATATGGCGAAGCCCTACCCGCCCCCACTTATCATGAACTGCGCGACTGCCTGATGGCGCACCTAGAGGATCACTACACGTTTTACGGTGAACATATTGGCGTGCGTTCGGCACGCAAGCACATCGGATGGTATTTGTCGGGCCTGCCCGAAGCCGATGAACTGCTGCCGCGTATCATGTCACTGGACACAAGCCACCGGCAAACACAGGCGCTGGCCCAATGGTTCGACGAGCGGGCGGGTGATGACCGGATCGCCCCAAGCAACGTCACCGTGCACTAACCCTTTTTAACAGAGCGATATGAGTACCCCACCCCTGGAACAAGCCGTGCGCGAACAGCTCGAACGCTACTTCGATGATCTGGGCGAATCTCAGCCTCACGACATGCTGTCCATGGTGGTGCAATGCGTCGAGCGTCCGGTTCTGCAGGTCGCACTCGAGCGCAGCAACGGCAATCAGTCCCGGGCCGCTGACATGCTGGGCATCACGCGCAGCACGCTGCGCAAGAAACTGCTGGCTCATAAACTCGTTCCCTGATCTGCATTTTCCGACTCTTTCCGACATCCCATGACCATCCAGACTGCTCTTATTTCGGTTTCCGATAAATCCGGCATCGTCGAATTCGCCCAGGCGCTCGCACAGCGCGGCGTCTCGATTCTGTCGACCGGCGGCACTGCCCGCCTGCTGGCCCAGGCCGGGCTGCCCGTCACCGAGGTGGCCGAGCACACTGGCTCGCCCGAGATCCTCGACGGGCGCGTTAAGACCCTGCATCCACGCATCCACGGGGGCCTGCTGGCCCGCCGGGACAGCACCGAGCATATGCAGACCCTGCGTGACCAGGACATCCCGCCCATCGATCTGCTGGTGGTCAACCTGTATCCGTTCCGTGAAACCGTGGCGCGTCCGGACTGCGTCCTGGCCGATGCCATCGAAAACATTGATATCGGCGGTCCGGCCATGCTGCGCTCGGCGGCAAAAAACCACGGCGGCCCGGACGGCGGGGTGACCGTCGTGATTGATCCGGCCGATTATCCGCGCATCCTGTCCGACATGGACGGCCCGGGACACCAGCCATCCTACGGCCTGCGTCTGGAACTCGCTGCAAAGGTCTATGCCCACACCGCGTCCTACGACGGCGCCATTGCCGGCTACCTGACCAGCCTGTCTGAATCCGAGCCGTCGCCTGATGAGGTCCCGCAAACGGAAACCTGGCCGCGCGTCATGACCCTGCAAATGCAACGCGAACAAACGCTGCGCTACGGCGAAAACCCGCACCAGGCGGCAGCCTTCTACCGCGATCCAGACTGCGGCCCCGGGCTGCTGGCCGGCTACCACCAGATCCAGGGCAAGGAACTGTCCTACAACAACATCGCCGATGCCGATGCGGCCTGGGAATGCGTGCGCAGTTTCGACTCTGGTGCCTGCGTCATCGTCAAGCACGCCAACCCCTGCGGCGTGGCATTGGGGGCCAACGCGCATGAGGCCTACACCCAAGCTTTCAAAACCGATCCAACCTCGGCATTCGGTGGCATCATCGCCTTGAACTGCATGGTCGATGACACAGCGGCACAAGCCATCAGCCAACAATTCGTCGAAGTGCTGATCGCCCCCGACTACACCCCGGAAGCGCTGGCTGTTCTGGGCGCAAAAAAGAATGTGCGTGTCCTGCGGATCCCACTGGGCGACGGCCACAACCCGCACGACGTCAAGCGCGTGGGCGGCGGCTGGTTGATCCAGGACCCGGATCTGAAACACGCCACACTGGCCGACCTGAAGGTAGTCACGACGCTGCAGCCCAGCGCCCAGCAGATGCAGGACCTGCTCTTTGCCTGGAAGGTGGCCCAGCACGTCAAATCGAATGCCATCGTCTTCACCGGGCAGGGCATGACCCTGGGCGTGGGTGCCGGGCAAATGAGTCGCATCGACTCGGCGCGCATCGCGTCGATCAAGGCCGAAAATGCCGGCCTCAGCCTGAAGGGATCGGCAGTCGCCTCGGATGCGTTCTTTCCGTTTCGCGACGGCCTGGACGTCGTCGCCGACGCGGGTGCACAGTGTGTGATCCAGCCCGGCGGCAGCATCCGCGACGATGAAGTCATCAACGCCGCCAACGAGCGCGGGGTCGCCATGGTGTTCACAGGCACCCGGCACTTCCGCCACTGATGCGCATCCTGGGCATCGATCCGGGCCTGCGCCGCACGGGCTTCGGCGTGATCGAAGCTCAGGGCGCGACGCTGCGATACGTGGCCGGCGGGACGATCGTCGTGCCGGCTGATCAGCCTTTGTCAGAACGTCTAAAGGTCATTCTGGACAACCTGCGCGAGGTCGCCCGCGATACGCAGCCGGACGTGACCTGCATGGAAAAGGTGTTTGTGAACACCAACCCGTCGTCCACGCTGTTGCTGGGTCAGGCCCGTGGCGCAGCACTGTGTGCACTGGCCGATTGCGGCCTGCTGGTGCATGAGTACACCGCACTGCAGATCAAGAAATCCGTGGTTGGCAATGGCCACGCAGCCAAGGAGCAGGTGCAAACCATGGTGCGGCACCTGCTTTCACTGAACGGCACACCCTCACCCGATGCGGCCGACGCACTGGCCTGCGCCATCTGTCACGCCCATTTTGCGCCCCTGACCGAGCGCCTGAGCACACACGCCGCCCCAGGCAGCGCACGAGGCCGGCGTATCCGCGGCGGCCGGTACATCGCCTGAACGTTCTCCAGGAGTCTTTCCATGATTGGCCGAATCACAGGCACCTTGCTCGAAATTGCCCCGCCCACCGTATGCATCGAAACGGGGGGCATAGGCTACGAAATCGACGTCCCCATGAGCACGTTGTATACGCTGCCGGCTGTCGGCCAGAGCGCCAGCCTGTATACGCACCTGGCGATCCGCGAGGATGCACACGTCCTCTATGGGTTTTCCAGCCCTCAGGAACGCATGGCTTTCCGAGCACTGATCAAGGTGACGGGCATCGGCGCACGCACCGCGCTGTCCCTGCTTTCGGGCATGAGTGTCGAGGATCTGTCGGCAGCCATCAGCCTGCAGGACAGCAGCCGCCTGGTGAAAGTGCCCGGCATTGGAAAGAAAACCGCCGAACGGCTGTTGCTGGAACTGCGTGGCAAACTCGGCGCCGATATGGATGTTTCGCCGGCAGGCCGCGTCGCCCACGCCCAGGACGATGTGCTGAACGCCCTGCTGGCCCTGGGTTATTCCAGCTCGGAATCCCAAAAAGCATTGAAAGCCTTGCCCGACGGACTGGATGTGGCCGAAAGCATCCGACATGCCCTCAAGGGCCTGTCGCGAGCATAGGCATCGACACCGACGCGGCCGATGGTAGTATACGGATACTGTATATCAAACCAGCATTTAGCACTTAACACATGGCCATCCATACCGATTCCCTGTCCGGCCCGGCGCCCGATGCCCGCATCGTGGCCCCCCAGGTCGCATCGCCGAACGAAGACTCGATCGAACGCGCCCTGCGTCCGCGCACCCTTCAGGACTACATCGGCCAGCCGCGTGTGCGCGAGCAACTGGAAATCTTTATCACGGCGGCACGAAACCGCAGCGAGTCGCTGGACCACGTGCTGCTTTTCGGCCCGCCCGGCCTGGGCAAGACCACGCTGGCACACATCATCGCCCACGAAATGGGCGTCCAGTTGCGCCAGACCTCGGGCCCGGTGCTGGAACGCCCGGGCGACCTGGCCGCGATGCTGACGAACCTGGAATGCAACGACGTACTGTTCATCGACGAAATCCACCGCCTGTCGCCCGTGGTCGAGGAAATCCTCTATCCGGCACTCGAGGACTTCCAGATCGACATCATGATCGGCGAAGGCCCGGCCGCGCGCAGCGTCAAGATCGATCTGCAGCCCTTCACGCTGGTGGGGGCCACCACACGGGCCGGGATGTTGACCAACCCCTTGCGCGACCGCTTTGGCATTGTGTCGCGCCTGGAGTTCTACAACGCCGACGACCTGACACACATCGTGCGCCGCAGCGCAAACCTGCTGAATGCACAAACCACGGATGACGGCGCGGCCGAAATCGCGCGCCGGTCACGCGGCACGCCGCGCATCGCCAACCGCCTGCTGCGACGGGTACGCGACTACGCCGAGGTCAAGGCCGATGGCCGGATCGACACGGCCATCGCCCACGCTGCACTATCGATGCTCGAAGTCGACCCCCAGGGTCTGGACCTGATGGACCGCAAGCTGCTCGAAGCCATCATTCACAAATTCGACGGTGGCCCGGTGGGCGTCGACAGCCTGGCCGCCGCCATCGGCGAGGAACGCGATACGATCGAAGACGTGATCGAGCCCTATCTGATCCAGCATGGTTATCTGCAACGCACGCCGCGCGGGCGCACCGCCACACAGCGCAGTTGGCATCACCTAGGCCTGAAAGGCTCAGGCACCACCCCCGACCTGCTCGATTGAGCCAGCCCCATTCCGTATCGGAATCAAACGCTCACGCAGGATAGGATCTCCTCACCGTAAGCCTCGCGCTTGCGCGCCCCGACCCCGCTGATGCCCGATAAATCCTCAAGGGACTGCGGCTGGGCCAGCGCAATTTCACGCAAGGTTGCGTCATGGAAAATGACGTAGGCCGGCACCCCATGATTCTGTGCCACGCCGGATCGCCAGGCACGCAAGACCTCGAAACGCGCCTGTGCATCGGGCGGCAGCACGATCGCTGCGGCTGATCCGGCACGTCGGCCCGCAGGGCGGCGCGGGGCCTCGGCACTGCGCTTGAACATCAGCGTGCGCTCGCCCTTCAAGACCTCGCGGCTGTCTGCAGTCAGTGCCAGCGTGCCGTAGCCTTCCAGATCGACTGTCACCAGACTCAGCGCCAGCAACTGGCGCAGCACCCCGCGCCAAGCGGCCACAGACAGGTCCGCGCCCACCCCGAACACGCTGAGCGATTGGTGATCGTACTGGCGAACGCGTTCGGTAGACTGGCCGCGCAATACATCGATGATGTGGCCTGCCCCAAAACGCTGCCCGCGCTCGCGCCACAAACGGTAAATGGCCGAGAGCATTTTCTGGGCCGCTACAGTGCCGTCCCAGGAAACAGGCGGCTGCAGGCAGGTATCGCAATTGCCGCAGGGCTCGATTGTCTGGCCAAAGTAAGCCAGCAGGTTCTTGCGACGACACGATATAGTTTCGCACAGGGCCAGCATGGCATCCAGTTGGGCCACCAGACGCCGCTGATAGGCCGGCTCACCGCCTGAATCGTCGATCATGCGGCGCTGGCGCACCACATCCTGCAGGCCGTAGGCCAGCCACGCGGTAGCGGGCAGCCCGTCGCGCCCTGCACGACCTGTTTCCTGGTAATAGCCTTCGACTGATTTCGGCAGATCGATGTGCGCGACAAAACGAACGTCGGGTTTATTGACCCCCATGCCAAAGGCAATGGTGGCCACCATCACCAGGCCGTCCTCGCGCAGGAACCGAGCCTGATGGCGTGCGCGAGTCGCCGCATCGAGCCCCGCATGATAGGGCAGCGCCTCGATACCGTTCTTTGACAGGAACGCGGCGGTCTCCTCGACCCGCGAACGCGACAGGGCATAGACAATGCCGCAGTCGCCGGCGTGCTCGGCCTGGAGGAAGGCCAGAAGCTGTCGGCGGACCTCGTTCTTTTCGATGATCCGGTAACAGATATTGGGCCGATCAAAGCCCGCAACAAAGTGCCGGGCGGATTCCAGTGCCAGGCGGGATGCGATCTCGGCCCGGGTGGTCTCGGTCGCGGTGGCCGTCAGGGCAATGCGCGGCACATTGGGCCAGCGCTCGGCCAGCACCGACAGGCCCAGGTACTCGGGCCGGAAATCGTGCCCCCACTGCGATACGCAATGCGCCTCGTCGATTGCGAACAGCGCCACCCGCCCTTGCGAGATCAGATCCATGCAGCGCGGGGTCAGCAGGCGCTCAGGCGCAACATACAGCAAGTCGAGCTGACCCGACAGGTAGGCCTGCTCGACACGGTGGGCCTCGGCACGATCCTGGGTGGAATTCAGGAAGGCCGCGCGCACGCCGAGTTCGAGCAGCGCATCGACCTGATCCTGCATCAGCGCAATCAGCGGGGAAATGACGATACCCACGCCCTCGCGCACGATCGCCGGAATCTGATAACACAGGGATTTTCCGCCCCCTGTGGGCATCAGCACCAAGGCGTCTCCGCCTTCGACAACATGGCCGATGATGTCCGCCTGGACGCCGCGAAAGGATTCGTAGCCAAAAATCTGCTGCAGGGTTTCCAGGGGGGTGAGGCTCATGTCCGCCAAAAGTCCGGATGGGTGTGGGTCAAGCCTCTATCATAGCTGGCCGGCGCCGACGACGCGGGCTAAGGCCGGTAATCCGGGCGATCAGGCGCACGCGAGCGGCCGAACATGCGCCAGTACACCCACAGGTTAAAGACCAGCGCGATCGGCAGGGCCAGCACCGTGGCCGACAGACTCAAGCGCAGGGATTCGACGGGCGCCGCCGCATCCCAGATCGTCACGTTGTCCAGAACCAGATAAGGGAAAAAGCTATAGGCCAATCCCCCCAGCACAATAAAGAAAATGATCAGCACGAGCACGAACGGCAAGGCCGTGCTGCGGTAACTGAACCCGATCATGCGTTGCAGGTACATTTCGATCAATACAAAGCAGATCAGCAGCCCGCTCCAGACCAGCGCGACCGCCCGCCAGTGCTCGCCATCCCCCCACATCAGGACCACCACGGCATTG
>JAKDMO010000256.1 GCA_030452305.1 Alcaligenaceae bacterium
TTCAGTAAAGGTATACAGGAATTTGCTGTCCCCCCCTTCATAGCGAGTTTTGTGTGAACAAAATCCTGTGTAAACCTCTCTGGTACTGATGCTGATTTAATTTTTTCGAGCATCTTCTCCAGCGTTCCTACTGAAGTGCTATAAGGTAAATTTTCTGCCATATTTTAATCTCCGACTAGCTTCCCAGTTATATAAATAGATCACAGAAATTGCGCAACGAGAAAAACGTTGCGACATAAGCACCATAGAGCTCAGTCGCATTAAGGTTGCGGCTTCATCTGCTCCTCAACCAAATCCCACCGTTTGTCCTTGACCATCACAAACCGACAGCGCCCATCGGACAAATTAGCCCACAGGCCACCGATTAATCGGTCATCCTCGGCCCCATCCCAGCGGTCAGCGCCTTTGTACTCAACGGCAAGAACCGCCCCCTGCCTGTCATCAGCGCTGGGCAATTGGCATAAAAAATCGGGATAAAAACGCCCATCGGCTTTCTGCAGAAAGAACGAGCTGCCTTCCCGTCGAACCAGATTTCGCACCCAGAACTGAATTTTCTTCTGTTGGGCTTGCGTGTCCAGCCAGCAGGCACACTCAAATTCCTCTTTGCTGTCAAAGTCACCAATGCGCCCGTAGAAATGCTCGCGGAAATCGAAGTGGCCAAAACGACCATCGTAATCGCGGCTGGGAGCATAGGCTTGGGCATTGAACTCAAAAGCAAACTGGTCGGTCACTGCAACACGGGATGCAGCATCATCGCCAAAGAGCGTCTGTTGGAAGGCCTCGCCGACCGCGAGCTTGCGCAGCGCCCGGATACGAGCTTCCAGCCGATTGCGGATCATAAACTTCTGCAGGTTGGCCCGAGCCAGGGTGAAGCCATCCCGCTGCAGCAATTCGGTCAGCCACGCGGCAACAAAAGCTTGCTTGCTGGTATGAGTCAGCGAGGGCTCGGGTAGGTTGTTGCACAACCAAGTAGCGATGCGTACCTGGTCCCAGTGCTCGGGCTGATAAACCAGCCCCAAATCGCGCTGCAAATCAGGCAGAAATCGCGAAAAGACCTTACCGCTCTCGCCATCGACATCAATCTCGCCGCCTTCAGATACTTTCAGGCCGGCACCCAGCACCGTCATGTCATCATTGGTCGGTGCCGCGCCATACGGTGACAGATCCCATGGATACTCCAGCACTTCCAGGTCATCAAACAGCTGCAACTCGCCTTGCACGCGCAATGCCAACTGCGGCACGCAAAAGCGCTCACCCAACTCGGCCGGGGTCTGAAAGAACTCAATCGCCGTGGTGCGGCTGACTTCGGCGGCTTCCACAATTGCCGCCGCTGCTGTTTCTGAGGTGACCGATGCCTTTAGGACTTCGGCCTCATCTTCAGTCAACGGCGTGCTGATTGTCAGGGTGTTGAGCTTGCCATCCCAACTCACCTTATCGCGCACTGGCTTGGGCACACTTTTCAGATTGGGCTTTTCCGACAATGTAATCGCCACTGGCCGAACAACAACGCGCCCGGCGTGGCCCTCAAGGTCCAACCGCCCTTGCTCAACACGGGCGGCGGTCACGAACTCGGCCACCTCGCGCCGTTCGAATCCAGCCCCAGCCACCAAGCGGTCGCGCAAGGCACCTGCCGTTTCAGTAAAGTTGCGCGACACCACAAAAGCATAGGACTGATTCAGCGCACTGGCCTGCCTATGGCTGGCACCTGGTTGCCGCAGCACACGCCCAAGCAACTGCTCCACGGCTGTAGCCGATGACAACGACGCCATGCTCACCAGGATGTAGGCAAAGGGACAATCCCACCCTTCAGCAAGTGCCTTCTGGGTAATGACAAACTTCACAGGGCAGCTTGGGTCGGCAATACCCAGCTTGTAATCAGCGTCAACCTGCTCCAACCCCTTTTCTTCGCCCGTAGCGACGATGACCTCGCTGGCCGGAATTCCGTGGTTGGTGATCAGTTCGTTGCGAACCCTCTCAAAATCCAGCGTTTCTACTCCCGCTCGGCGCGGTTCCGATTGAATCAGCACCAGTGGCCGCATATACGCCGCGCCGGTCCGGAACTCGTCATCCGCCAACTTGTGCAAGGCATCTCGCCGCCCAATGGCATCGGCCAGACACTGTTGCCAGTTCGGCTCAGTTTGTAGCACCACCGGCAGCTTGATCATTTCCTCTGCCTTCAATTCGGCGGCCGATACACTATGCAGCACATTGCTGGGCGTGCGCTCTAGATCGGGCGTGGCGGTTAGTTCCATTACGCCACTGGGCCGAAAACGCGCCAGCATGTCGAAAGCCAGTTCTGTACGACTGTTGTGCGCCTCGTCCACGATCACGAAAGGGCGGCGTAGGCGTAGCACGTTTGCCAGTGAATACGGCGTCGTACGGTCTGCTCCCTTACCTTCACTCAGCAATTCATCACGCTGGGTGGGCGAAAGATTGTCGAAGTGATGCATTAGCGCACCGCTGGACTGATATACCTTGCGGCACTCCTCATCCTCTACCTGAAACGCCTGTCGTGTAGCCACGATGATGGTGGTCGATGTGTCTAGCGTGGCGCGAGTCACGCTCTTCGCTTCATCCAGATCCAGTACCGTAATCGGCCCAGCCTCACGCAGAGCAGTATGGTAAGGGTGCAGGCGGCCTCGCAAGGCACGTAGCGTCTGCTCGCGGATCGGCTTGCTCGGCACCAGCCACAGAATCACGCTGTGCTCACATCGCATCAGATGTGTGTTGACCAGAGCTACGCTTTTCGCCGCCAACCAAGTTTTGCCACCACCCGTAGGCACCCGCAGGCAAAAATACGGCATTTCTGCCGGAAAGCCAGACAGTGAGTTGTACGGATTGCCACACCCCCATAGATACTCCGTGGTGGTCATGAAAGCAATCGACGGAGAAGGCAGTTCGTGGCAAGCCTTGAAATAGCTTTCCACGCTATCAAGCACCTGCTGCTGATAGACTTTCGGCGCGAACGTAGTCATGGCTTATACCTCCAGCGCGTAAGGGGTTTGCTTGAAGGTGATGCCCTCGCG
>JAKDMO010000257.1 GCA_030452305.1 Alcaligenaceae bacterium
CGCCACGGTAGTGTTGGTTACGATCGCAACCCGCTTTCGCGGCAAATGGTTCAGAATAAGTTCAGGCTGACTCAGAATGCCGCTGCCGATATGGATCGGGTAGCTGCGCTCACCGGACGCGGAGGTAAGACCTACTGTAATCGTTTGCATGGTTTTTATTGTTTTCGAAACGCCTGTTTCGTCGTTCTCCTGAATCTGGCTGGCAGCCGCCGGAGATCGCGTACCTTCCCTTTGGGAATTAATGAGAAATAGCGAGTGATACTTACAACGGTTTTATTACCACCAGCATTACCACGGCAAACAGGATCACCACCGGAATTTCATTGAACCAGCGATAATAAACGTGACCGTGCCGGTTGCGATCATGCTTGAAATCGGCGAGCAGTTTACCGCAGTAGAGGTGATAGGCGATCAGCACGACCACCAGCGCAAGCTTGATATGCAGCCAGCCGCCGGAAATACCATAACCCAGCCAGAGCCACAGGCCAAAGGCGATAGTGAGCACCGCCCCCGGTGTCATGATGCCATAATAGAGCTTGCGTTCCATCACCTTGAAACGCTCGATGCCGGGCGCGTCATCGCTCATCGCATGATAGACGAACAGACGCGGCAAATAAAACAGCCCGGCAAACCAGGTCACCATGAAAATGATATGTAGCGATTTTATCCATAAAATGGGGTCAGACACGATTATCCTTTTTTCTTGGCCTGCCCACTCCCTTGGATGTGGCACGGCGTTGACCAACTGCCTCAATCTGTTTTTTGAATCTCTCCTCTCCCAAGGCCCAGCTCTTGTGTGTGCATTCGCGAATCTCCGCCAGATCATCGTTGGAAATGACCGATTCGAATAATCGCCGATAGGCACGTTGTCTATCAGCCTCATCGCGTCCCAAGCGCAAATACTCCTCGTGCAACACCAACCAGTTCGCGTTTAATCCCGGTTCGCCTTGTGCATTGTAGCGATAGCTCGACCAGGGATAATCCTCGGGATAAGCAACGATACCTGCCCGCACCGGGTTGAGCTCGATGTACCGCATCAGGGTCAGCAGGTATTGTTCACTATCCACGATTGTTGCCCGGTAGCGCCCTTCCCAAAGTGTGCCACTGCGCCGGTAAGTGTAATTGAAGTATTGCACGTAACGTCTACCGACGGCCTGGAAGACTTTGCTGATGCTATCGTCGAATTCCGGCGACGCTAATAGATGGATATGGTTGGTCATCCAGACATAGGCATGGATGGCGAGGCCGTGCTTGCTGGCCGCTTCTACCAAGGCATTGCGAAAAAACTGATAGTCTGCCTCAACAACAAAGATTGCCTGCCGGTTGTTGCCGCGCTGGATGATATGCTGCGGTTGGCCGGGAATGGTGTAGCGTGGAAGGCGGGCCATGGCGGTTCATCGGAACTAAATGCGTGGAGTATAGCATAGCAGAAATAATCGTGTCTGACCCCATTTACGTCGCGATAACTTCGATATCGGGTTCTATCGATCTCAACATATTCTGAATGCCCCTCAGCGTGCCTGAGATCGAGCTTGGACAAGTGCCGCAGGCACCCTGATAGTGTACGTTGAGTTTATTTCCGTCGAGACCGAGCACGTGGAGATCGCCGCCGTCGTTTTGCAGATAGGGCCGTATCTCCTCGTCAAGCATTTCGTTGATTGCGTCGAGGCGCTGCTGGTCCTCGGGGCTCAAACCGGCGATAGCGGTGGATGCCGCCGCAACTGTCGCGGCCGATTGCGCATTCGCCGCGGGAGCGGCGCGGATCGGATCGGCGACTTCGCGGGCCAGATCCTGCCAGTCGGCGCCGCCATCCTGCGTGATCGTGATCCAGCGATCGACATAAAACACGTTGGTCACATGATCGATGTCAAACAACGCCGCAGCCAGAGGATCGTCCCTGGCCTGCTCGGCATTGTCATACGAGTGCGTCACTCCCCACGTCAACGGCTCCTTGAGGATGAATTTCAATGCGTTCCGGTTTGGCGTACCCTCTATTTCAGATATTTTCGGCATTTTCTCCTCCTGCCAGATGTCGGATCAGGCATCACCGATCGCGGCGTGCATCGGATCATCCTCAGACTCCGTCGAGATACTCGTAACGGAATGGAGCGCCGCATGCAGCGTGTGCCACGGCAGAATCGCGCATTTGACGCGCGTCGGCAGATCGCGCACTCCCGCAAATACCGTAAGTCGTCCCAGATGATGAGGGCTGTCAAGGTCAAGCTTACCCATCGCCATATCGCGAAATTCCTGAAACAATGTTTCGGCATCCGTGCGCGTCTTGCCCTTGACAACGGCGGTCATCATGGAGGCGGACGCCTTGCAGATCGCGCACGACTCACCGTGGAACGCGATGCGATCGATGCGCTCCCCGTCGAGATCAAGCGCAATGTCGAGATGATCGCCACATAGCGGATTATGACCGACAGCCTGGTGACTTGCCTTGTCGAGCGTACCGTAATTGCGGGGCTTTTTATTGTGATCGAGGATCACCTCTTGATAGAGCGATTTTGTATTCATTAGGTGAAAATCTTCTGTACCGTGCGAAGGCCTGCGATAAATGTATCGACTTCGGCCATCGTATTATAAAACGCAAATGAGGCGCGTGTCGTCGCCGGTACCTTGAGGCGCAACATCACCGGCTGTACACAATGGTGACCCGTACGTACCGCGACCCCTTCCTGATTCAGCAGCGTACCGATATCATGCGGATGTATGCCATCGACCTTGAACGACAGCACGGCGGTCTTCATGGCAGCCGTGCCAATGATGTGCACGCCCGGCAATGGGCCTATCTGTTCGGTCGCATAGTTTAGCAGTTCAGTTTCCTGCGCCGCGATGGCGTCCAACCCTAGCGCGGACAAGTAATCAACCGCGGTGCCGAGCCCGATCGCAGCCGCGATCGGAGGCGTACCGGCTTCGAATTTGTGCGGAATGGCATTGTAGGTGGTTTTTTCGAACGTCACCGACAAAATCATATCCCCGCCGCCTTTGAATGGCTGC
>JAKDMO010000258.1 GCA_030452305.1 Alcaligenaceae bacterium
TCACATCGACGGCCACCAAGCCCTGGATGGTCTGGCCTCGACAGCCCGCCGCAAGTCCACACCCTGCGGTTCAGGAAAAATCATCTGGCATATCTGGGGCGGACCCGGTCCAGCGGTGGTGCTGCTGCACGGTGGGTCAGGCAGTTGGGTGCACTGGTGCCGCAATATTAGCGCGTTGGTTCATGACGGGTATGCGGTCTATGTACCCGATCTGCCCGGCTTTGGCGCATCGGACCTGCCGCCTGCCGGCTTTGACGCGGATGCGCACACTGAATGGATCGTGTCGGGCCTGGACGAGCTTCTGGGGCAGGCAAGCTGCAGCGTGACAGGCTTTTCGTTTGGCGCGATGGTCGCCACATTCATTGCAGCCCGGAATCCGTCACAAGTCGATCGCTTGATTCTGGTTGGAGCACCAGCCCTGACCCAGGGGCCGGGCGCCCGACTGGCCATCAGGAATTGGCGCGCACCAGAATACCAGGGCAAAGTGCGTGAAGCACACCGACACAACCTGCACACAATCATGCTTGCTACAGAAGAATCCGCCACTGAATTCGCCGTCGACATCTATGGGGCCGATGCCGAACGCGACAGGATCCCTCAAAGGCGACTGTTCAAGACCGACGTCCTGATGCAACTGATGCCATCTGTGCAATGCCCCGTCTGGGGCATATGGGGCGGCGACGATGCCTTGCACCGCAATGACATGGCCCCCATCCAGGCGAGCCTGTCGAAAGCCCCACAATTCGGCGAGCTGAGGATCATCCCCGATGCGGGGCATTGGGTTCAGTTCGAGGCCGCAGGTCGTTTCAATCAGGTGTTGCGCACCATGCTCGGTTCAAGCGGAAATCAGAGGTCATAGCAGTTTCCCAGGGTTCATGATCCCGTTCGGGTCGAATAGTTGCTTGATCTGCTTCATCAAGGCAATTTGCATTGGATCCTTGTATTCATAAAATGCGCGGCGCTTCAACTGCCCGATGCCATGTTCGGCACTGATGCTGCCGCCATATGAGGCGACCTCGGCAAAAACCAGATCAGCGACCCGATCTTCCCAATCTGCAGCCCAGGCTCTTTCCGCATTGGGGGGGCGCGACACGTTGTAATGCAGATTGCCATCGCCAAAATGACCAAATACAAACAGGCGGCAATCAGGCACAACGGCACGCAAGCGTTGCTCGACCGACGACATGAACTCGGGAATGGAATCAATGGGCAGGGAAATATCGTGCTTCAGATGAGGGCCGTCGGCCCGCTGGGCTTCAGAAATGTCTTCGCGCAAACGCCACAGGGCCTGCAATTGGGTCATGGACGCCGAGACCACCGCATCCTGGCAGAACCCCTGCTCCAACGCCTGGCTGATGACCTCCTCAAGCAAAGCCATCAGGGCGTCTTCGTTCCTCGTATCAGCCAGTTCGATCAGCACGTAGGCCGGATAAGTTCGTCCGAAGGGCGCTTGCGCCCCTTCAGTGTGCCCAAGCACCAGATCCAGGCACTGCGCTGTGAAAAACTCGAATGCCTGCAAACGCGGTCCGCATGCGCCCACCACCTGCTGCATCAAACCAAGCGCGTGCGCTGCTGATTCAACCGCGACAAGCACCGCACAACGTATGTGCGTGCGCGCATGCAGCTTGAGCGAAACGCGCGTGATGATGCCCAGGGTGCCCTCGGAGCCGATAAAGAGCTGCTTGAGATCGTAGCCGGTATTGTCCTTTCGCAGGCTGCGCAAACCGTCGTAGATCCTGCCATCGGGCAGCACTGCTTCAATGCCCAGAATTTGTTCGCGCATCATGCCGTAGCGCAACACATTGACTCCACCGGCATTCGTGGCCGCATTACCGCCAATTTGCGAGGAATCTTCTGCCGCCAAGCTGACTGCCAGCAAACGATCCGATTCCTGCGCAGCACGGCGCAGGTCGCCCAGGATGCAGCCCGCATCCGCGACGAGGGTGTTGGCCCGTGCATCGATCGAGTGAATCCGATTCATGCGATCAAGCGAAACAATTACATTTTCCGCAGACGCATCCGGTGTGGCGCCGCCGCACAGACCTGTATTTCCTCCGCGCGGAATGATCGGTATGGCGTGCTTGCTGCAAAGGCGTACGCAGTCGGCAAGTTGCTGTGTCGTGAGCGGGCGGACCACCGCCTGCGCCTTGCCCTCAAATACACCGCGCCAGTCGGTCAGCCAGGGGGAGACCTCGCAGGCATCGGTGGTCACGATATCCTTGCCAAGCAATTCTATGAGTTGATGCAGAAAATACTGTGTCATGGGTTGGTATGGGCCGAGAAATGGAAACCGGGGGCACAAGAGATGTGTCAACTGAATCATCGCAAGATCCTACGGCCAAGCCCAACGGACAATTCATATGACGGTATTCGTGCGGGCTATATCGCTCTCCGGCGATGCCCAACCATCATCAGCATCGATGATGTTCACATAACAACTATCCATTAGACGAATTCAGTCCACATCAATACATTAAGGGCCAGAAACAGGAGCGCTCGACGCATGGCCTGTGCAATCGCAGCCGTGATGCCGCGCGTCGCAGAAAACGCAATACAGAAAAGGGGAGCCGATGCAAGCCGTTTATTTTCTTGGCAATCGACAGATCGAAATCAGGGATGTGCCCGACCCGACGCCCGGACCGGGCGAGATCATTCTGGAGATCAAGGCCTCGGGCATGTGCGGCACGGATCTGAAATACTATCGGGCCAAAGACGGTGCCAGCGCGATCGGCTTTGCATCCTCGTCCAACGAACCCTTCATTGCGGGCCACGAGCCCTGCGGCGTTGTCTGCGAGCTTGGACCGGGCGTCACCTCACCACTCGCCCGGGTTGGACGTCGGGTGATGAATCATCACTACTCGGGCTGCGGCTGCTGCAACCCCTGCCGATCGGGCTGGACCCAGATGTGCGACGAGGGTGCGATCATTTTTGGCGCAAACGGCCACGGAGCCCACGCAAAATATATGAAAGTCCCGGCGGATTCGATCGTCGCCCTACCGGA
>JAKDMO010000007.1 GCA_030452305.1 Alcaligenaceae bacterium
CTATATTTGCGATGCTCGCCCAGGCGGCCCTCACAACCCTCTTTCATCGGTCACCAATCGACGTATGCGGAAACGAATCGCACTGACACCCGACGCGACACGCTGTTCCACCTGTATGCTCAATGCAATCTGCCTGCCCTTGGGCATGTCACGCAACGATGTGCTGGTTATGGACGAGCTGATCAAGGAACGTGTGCGCCTGGCCAAGGGCGCCGCGCTCTACTCGCTGGGGGATCCGGTCGAGGCCATTTACGGCATACGCTACGGATCGCTGAAAACCCAGGTCCAGAACGCAAGCGGGCAAATGCAGGTCACAGGCTTTCTGCTGCCAGGGGAAGTCGTCGGCCTGGACAGCCTCAGCGACGAGCGCCACGGCTCGCACGCCATCTCCCTCGAGGACTCTGAAGTCTGTGTGATTCACCTGGATGAAATGGACGAGCTCGCCCCGCGACTGCCTGTGCTGCAAACACAGTTGCGTCGGCTGATGGGCAAGGAAATCACCCGATCACACCAGTTGGTGATGACGCTGGGCAGCCTGCGATCCGAACAGCGCCTGGCGGCGTTTCTGCTGAATCTGTCGCAACGGCTGAGCACGCTGGGCTATTCGCCCCACGAATTCCTGCTGCGCATGAGCCGCCAGGAAATCGGAAATTTCCTCGGGCTGACGCTGGAAACCGTCAGCCGTCTGTTTTCACGTTTCGCACGCGACGGGCTGATCCGAGTCCAGCAGCGCGAGGTCCAAATCCTGGACATGGACGCGCTACGGGTTCTGTCGGGCACCGACTGCGGCTGAACGCAGCAGGTGCGCCGCGCCCGGCTAATGACTCATCGGCTCGTCGAACTCATCGAGCACCACACCGCGCGGCGCCATGGCGAGGCTAAGCGCGCTCGATCCCGCCGCCATCGCCCAGAACAAAAAGAAACCCAGCGCGTAGACCAGTTGCCGGCTGCCGCGCAGATGGTCCAAGAACAGCACATCCTGCGGATCCACCAGGGCAAAGACAATTCCACTGGTCACACCCGCCACCAGAAACGATGGCCACAGGATCCACATCAGTTGACGAGCTTTCATTCTGAAACTCCCTCTTTCTGGTCGGCTCAGCGCGCCGATTGTACCGGTGCGGGCCGGCTGACATGCAAGCCGTTCTTGACCCCACCGTCCTGTATGGCCTGGTCGCCGTAGCTTTGAAACGCCAGTACGATGGTCACGACGCACCCGACCACTGCCACAGCCGGCCCCAGCATCAGCAGCCACGGCCAGGGCTCGCGCCACCAGGGCCGCTTCGACTGGCGTGCTTCACATGATTCGGGCAAATCGCTTTTCATACCGGACGATTCCTGACAGGGCTAACGGGGCACATAGAAGCTGGACTGCTCGACGACTGTATCCACATCGTCGGGTGCGCGCGTCCCCACCCCTTTGAGTTGAATATCGTACAGGCCCGGCTTCAGGGATTCCGCAGGCGCACGCAACACCACCGGCACCAGACGGTTGGACGAGCTATCAACCCGCACACGGCTCTGCCCCTCATCGGCCGTACGAATTGTCAGGCCGGGCACGCCGGTCGCGCTCAGATCCAGCACCAACGGGGCCTCGGCGGTATTGATCACCTGCAGGCGATAGACGTTCTCGATCATGCCGCCGGCCACCTCACGGCCCAATGCGCCGCGATCGCGTATGACGTCCATGCGCAAGGTGGTGCGTGTGGCCAGCGAGATCACAAATCCGATGGCGATCACACCCAGCAATACGCTGTAGGCCAGAATGCGCGGGCGCAGCACGCGGCGGCGTACCTGGCTTTGCGTCAGGCCATCGGTGATCGCATTGCCAGAGGTATAGCGGATCAACCCGGGCTCGTAGCCCATTTTGTCCATGACCTGGTCGCAGACGTCCACACAGGCGCCGCAGCCGATACACATATATTGCAGGCCATCGCGTATATCGATGCCTGTCGGGCAGACTTGCACACACAGGCTGCAGTCCACGCAGTCGCCCATGCCGGCTTCCTTGTGGTCGATCTTGCGCGAGCGCCCGCCACGCGGCTCGCCGCGTACGTGATCGTAGGTGACCACAAAGGTATCGTCATCGACCATGACACTCTGGAAGCGCGCATACGGGCACATATACTTGCATACCGCCTCGCGCATGAACCCCGCATTGCCCCAGGTCGCAAAGGCGTAAAAGAGCATCCAGAACCATTGCCACGGGCCGAGCGCAAAACTCATCAAGTCGGCGCCCAGGCTACGGATCGGTGCGAAATAGCCGATGAATGTGTAGCCCGTCCACAGAGCCACGACGATCCACAGAAAGTGCTTGGTGGCCTTCAGGCGCAGTTTCCGGGCATTCCAGGACTGCTCGTCGAGTCGGATGCGCGCCAGGCGATCGCCCTCGATGCGCTTCTCGATCCACATGAAGATCTCGGTATACACCGTCTGCGGACACGCGTAGCCACAGAACAGACGCCCGGCCATGGCCGTAAACAGGAACAGCGCGAAGGCCGACAGCACCAGCAGGACGGCCAGGTAGATCACATCCTGTGGCCACAGGACCATGCCGAACAAATAGAACTTCCGGGCGCCCAGATCAAACAGGACCGCCTGGCGCCCGTGCCACTGCAGCCACGGCAAACCATAAAAAATCAGCTGCGTCAGGAACACCATCGCAACGCGGATACGCGCGTAGTTCCCGGAAACCGAACGCGGATAGATCTTGCTGCGCACCTCGGATAGGGCGCGCTCGACCTGTGGCGACGCCCCGCCGGAACCCTTGGAGATTCTGGGCGGCTGCCAGGCGGGAACTGTTGCCTTGGTGTCGGAGGATTCCTTGCTCATGACGTGATCGCTGTCCTGTAGTGCCGATAGTCTTAGTTCGACTGACCCCAAACCCAGGCGGTCAGCAGCCGGATCTGCTCGGGGGTCAGGATATGCTCCTGACCAGGCATCCGATTGTCGCGACCTTCCAGAATCGTCTCGATGATGGTCGCCGCCGAGCTGCCATACAGCCAGATGTCATCGCTCAGGTTCGGTGCCCCAAGTGCCGTGTTTCCTTTCCCTTCCGCGCCGTGACAGGCCACGCAAAAGGTATCGAAACCGCGCTTGCCGGGCACGATCCGCAAGGGGTCGTGGGCCAAGCCGGACAGCGAGCGGACATACTGGGCGATATCCGAGGCCTGAGCGGGCTTGATGGCGGCCTTCCATGGCGGCATCATGCCGTGACGCCCCTTGGTGATGGTCTGCATGATCTGCTCGGGCTCGCCCCCCCACAGCCAGTCCGTATCGGTCAGGTTGGGAAAGGTCCGCCCGCCCTTGGCATCGGATCCGTGGCACTGGGCGCAGTTATTCAGAAACAGACGCTGGCCGATTTCACGGGCTTCCTGATCAGCGGCGATATCAGGAATCGGCATGGCCTGGAAACGCTCGTAGACCGGCTTGATCCGTTCGTTGAACGCCTGCTGTTGCTGCTGTAGCTGTTTGCCCGCCGTGAAACCGAGTTGGCCCTCGTAGGAGCCCAAGCCCGGGTACAGCACCAGATACCCCAGCGCAACAATGCACAGGCCCAGATACATGACTGTCCACCAGCGCGGCACGGGATTGTTGAGCTCGGTCAGGTCGCCGTCCCATACGTGGCCGGTGTTCTCGACGATCTCGACATCCTTTTTCAGCCAGGCGCGTTGCGAAAACAATAGATAGATGCACCAGGCAATCCCGCCCAGCGAGATCACCGCAATATAGATGCTCCAGAAACCGCTGAAAAAATCACTCATGAGAGCCCCCGGTGTTCGTATCCTCGTGAAATTCCTCCGACAGTGCGAAAGGCAGCATCGATGCCTGGCGATTGGCCTCGGCGCGGCCGGCCGACCATGCCCACCACACGATCCCCAGGAAGGTCGCCATTCCCAGCACCGTCATCACTCCGTTGATTATGCCGACCATGTCAGTGACTCCCTGCTTCCATTGCCGCGCGGGCCGCATCGCGCCCACCCACACCCAGGCCCTGCAGATACGCGATGATCGCGTCTTCCTCGGTCTTGCCCTTCAACTGCCCGGGCGCCTGTCCGATCTGCTCGTCGGTATAGGGCACGCCCAGTGTGCGCAGCGCCCGCATCCGAACCCGTACATTCACATCATCGACGGCATTGTGCTGCAGCCAGGGATACGAAGGCATATTCGATTCCTGCACGACGTCACGCGGATCGCGCAGGTGGATGCGATGCCACTCGTCGGAGTAGCGCCCCCCCACACGCGCCAGGTCCGGACCTGTGCGCTTGGATCCCCATAGGAAGGGATGGTCGTACATGGATTCCGCCGCGATTGAATACGGCCCATAGCGCTGGACTTCGGACTGCAGCATGCGGATCTGTTGTGAATGGCAGCCGACACATCCCTCGCGGATGTAGACATCGCGCCCCACCAGGCTGAGCGCCTCGTACGGACGTACGCCTTCCACCGGGGTCGTCGTGGAGTGCTGGAAGAACAGCGGAATGATCTGCACCAGGCCCGAGACCGAAACCACCAGGATGCTAAAGAAAATCAGCCATCCGACATTGCGTTCCAGCAGTTCATGAGAGAAGCGCTTCTTTTTCGTACTGGTCATGACGGACCCTCCTTATGCCATGGCAGGCGAAACAGATACCGGACTGTGGACATCATCCGCAGTCCCCAACGGCACCGGCGGGTTGACCCTGGCTTGGCCCTTGACCGTGATCCAGGTGTTCCAGGCCATGACGACCATTCCGGCCAGGAAAAACAGGCCGCCAATCATGCGGATGGTGTAGAACGGATAAGTCGATTTCACGACCTCGGCAAAGCTGTACATCAAGGTGCCATCGGCGGCGGTGGCACGCCACATCAGACCCTGCATCACCCCGGCAATCCACATCGAGCTGATGTAGAGCACCACGCCCAGCGTTGCCAGCCAGAAATGCAGGCTGATCAAATCGACGCTCGCCATGCTTTTGCGACCGTACAGGCGGGGAATCAGGTAGTACAACGAGCCGAAGGTAATCATCGCCACCCAGCCCAGCGCGCCGACGTGCACGTGACCCACCGTCCAGTCGGTGTAGTGCGACAAGGCGTTGACGGTGCGGATCGACATCATCGAGCCCTCGAAGGTCGCCATGCCATAGAAGGACAGCGCCACCACGAGGAACTTCAGGATCGGATCGGTGCGCAGCTTGTGCCAGGCGCCCGATACCGTCATGATTCCGTTGATCATGCCACCCCAGGACGGCGCCAGCAGAATCAGCGAAAAGGCCATGCCCAGCGACTGGGTCCAGTCGGGCAGCGAGGTATACAGCAGGTGGTGCGGCCCCGCCCACATATACGTGAATGCCAGCGCCCAAAAGTGCACAATCGACAGGCGATAGGAATAGATGGGCCGCCCGGCCTGCTTGGGCACAAAGTAGTACATCATCCCCAGGAAGCTGGTGGTCAGGAAAAAACCCACCGCGTTATGGCCATACCACCACTGCACCATGGCGTCCTGTACCCCGCCGTACACCGAGTACGATTTCCAGAAGCTGACGGGCAGTTCAAGGTTATTGAAAATATGCAGGATGGCGATGGTGAGGATGTAGGATCCAAAAAACCAGTTGGCCACATAGATGTGCTTGCCCCGGCGCTTGGCAATCGTTCCAAAGAACACGACTGCGTACGCCACCCACACCAGTGTGATCAGGATGTCGATCGGCCACTCGAGTTCGGCGTATTCCTTGGTGCTGGTGTAGCCCAGCGGCAAAGTGATCACCGCGGCCACGATCACCACCTGCCAGCCCCAGAACGTGAAGGCCGCAAGCTTGTCGGAAAACAGGCGTGTCTGACAGGTGCGCTGCACGACGTAGTAAGATGTGGCAAACAGGCCGCTGCCGCCGAAGGCAAAAATCACGGCATTGGTATGCAAAGGCCGCAGGCGGCCATAGCTGAGCCACGGAATATCAAAATTGAGGCCCGGCCAAATCAACTGCGAAGCAATCAGTACGCCCACAGCCATTCCGACGACCCCCCAGATGATGGTCGCGATTGTGAACTGCCTGACTACCCCGTAGTTGAAGGTTTCCACCGGTGCCCCGACCGTGTCGGACATGCCCATGAACTTCCCCTTGAAAACAAGTTAAGACTATCGTTTCTAACAATGTGAATCGTCGTCATCCAGGATGGCCGTGGCTGCGTCCTGGGTGTCGTCGAACTGGCCGGCGAATATCGCCCACCAGAATGCTGCGCCGATTGCCAGCACAAACATCAGTGATATGGGCAACAGCAAAAAAAGAATATCCATGGCGCTGCTCCTAGGCCGCCTGGCCGTACCAGACCGTGTGCTTGGGCGCCAAGGCCTGGCGGTACAGGCGCCACGCGTTGGCGGCAACCGCCAGGGATGACATCAACATGGTGATCGCGGCCAGCCAGGGCTGCACCCAGCCGAAGGCGGCCAGGGGCGTCATCAGGATGTGCCAGGCGAGCGATCCGTAGAGGTTCTGCCGGGCGACCCGGGCCATCTGCGCATCCAGCAGCAAGGCCTCGGCGCGCCCAAGTGCCGGCAGGCGCAGTTGCACAGCACGCCGTGCCGCCACTGCCGTCGGGACGGACATCGACATCGCGCAAGGGCAGCTCATGACCAGCAGTGCCACCGTCACGGCAGCCGCACGATCAGGCGCGGCACCCAACCAATACAGGCCCACGACCGCAGCCAGCGCAAGCTGTATCAGCACGAACCAGAACGCCAACCGATTGGCCGATGCAAACAACGCTGTGGTATCCGTGCTCATGCCCAGCAGTGGCCCATCGACCGCCTGGCGCGCACAAAGCTCCAGGTAACGCGCCGTCAGCAGGAAGGCGACAAACATCGTCACGGAATCGAAATACACCTCGCCCGACGCACGCCAGGTACTGATCACACTAGGCAGGAAGGCCGCAGCAATACCCAGGGCGACCGGTACGTCCATCCCGACTCGCAGGCGCAGCAGGCAGCGCCAGGCACCGCGCCAGACCGGCCAGGCACAGTACAGGACGACAGGCACCGTCAGTATCAGGCTGATCCAGTTCATCAGAATGATCGCCTGGTCCAGCGAGGCCTGGGATTCAGGGCCTCGTGCGCCCGAGCGCAAATAGCCCGGAAACGCGAACATCATGACCTGCATCATGCCCAGCCACGCCAGCCCGCAACGCGCCAGCATGTGTCGGCGCGCACGGCGAGCGGCCTCGGGCAACTGGGGCGGAGGGCTGAATATGGACAATTTGCGCATGACCGGCACTATAGAGAAACCACACGCGCCTCATATTGATAAAAATCAAACCTAATGTGTTTGTGCCCCACGCTGCGCAGAGTGGGCGCAAAAAAAGGGAGGCTTGCGCCTCCCGAACCGCAGAATATGACTACTGCGGAGTTCCACCCATCATTCTGTGCAAGCCGGACTTATGCGGCTGTCAGGCTCCCTGCTTTTGCGTCTATTTCCTCGAATTGAGCTTCCTCGGTCGAGCCGGTCAAAGCCGTCGTGGACGATTGACCGCCCTCAATGGTCTGGGTCACGGCATCGAAATAACCCACCCCGACTTCACGTTGGTGTTTGACGGCTGTAAAGCCCTTGTCGGCTGCGGCGAATTCCTTTTCCTGCAGTTCGACGAACGCGCTCATCTGATTGCGTGCGTAGCCATGCGCCAGTTCGAACATGCTGTAGTTCAAGGCGTGGAAACCGGCCAGCGTGATGAACTGGAACTTGTAGCCCATTGCGCCGAGTTCGCGCTGGAACTTGGCCACCGTCGAATCATCGAGGTTCTTTTTCCAGTTGAAGGAAGGCGAGCAGTTATAGGCCAGCATCTTGCCCGGGAACTTGCGGTGAATCGCCTCGGCGAACTTGCGGGCGTGCTCCAGATCGGGCGTCGAGGTTTCGCACCAGATCAGGTCGGCATAGGGCGCATAGGCCAGGCCGCGTGCAATGGCCTGATCCAGGCCCGAACGCACGCGGAAGAAGCCTTCGACGGTGCGCTCACCGGTAATGAAGGCCGCGTCGTTCTGATCGATATCGCTGGTCAGCAGGTCAGCCGCCTCGGCATCGGTACGCGCCACCAGCAGCGTGGGCACACCCAGCACATCGGCCGCCAGGCGCGCCGACACCAGTTTGGCGACCGCCTCGCGGGTGGGCACCAGCACCTTGCCGCCCATATGGCCGCATTTCTTGACCGAAGCCAATTGATCCTCAAAGTGCACCCCGGCGGCACCCGCCTCGATCATGGACTTCATGAGTTCGAAGGCATTGAGCACACCGCCGAAACCGGCTTCGGCATCGGCCACGATCGGCGCAAAGTAATCGATATACCCGTCATCGCCCGGATTTTTGCCTTCCATCCACTGGATCTGGTCGCAGCGGGCCAGGGAATTATTGATGCGCCGCACGACACTGGGCACCGAGTTGGCCGGATACAGCGACTGGTCGGGATACATCTCGCCGGCGATATTGGCATCGCCCGCGACCTGCCAGCCCGACAGATAGATGGCCTTCAGCCCGGCCTTGACCTGCTGCATCGCCTGATTGCCGGTCAGGGCGCCCAGCGCATTGACGAAGTCGTCTGTGTGCAGCAATTCCCAGAGCTTGTCAGCCCCGCGCCGCGCCAGGGTGTGCTCGACCATGACCGAGCCGCGCAGCCGCACGACTTCCTCGGCGCTATAGTCGCGCTTGATGCCCTGCCAGCGGGGATCCTCGGCCCAGCTCCGTTGCAGATTTCGAACTTCGTTTTCTCGTGTCGTCATGATGGTCTTCCTGGATAAAGAAAAAAGAAATCGTTGGAAACAGTCTATCCTGATGACGCAGTGCACACATGACTTATGTCTTATATAAGATAAAAAATATTATCCTTATTAATCATAGAATTGAAATTTAATTTTCATGTTGCGAAACGATATTTTCGATTATGAAATATCCGATAGCGCATCGCAACATTCGTTTTTCACAATATGGAACGTGAAATTCACAATCTGAAATCAGTGCGGCACACAAGGCCCCGCACGACGAAGGCTACAATCGAATCCTCTAACGGATACTAGTCATGCCCGCAACGATATACACCGACAGCCCCCTGGGCCGAAAGGTCGAGGAACCTTCTCATTACGACCCCGCCCTGCTCTACCCGATCGCACGCGCCGAAACGCGTAGCGGCATGGAGGTACCCGCAGCCGACTACGGGGGCGATATCTGGAACGCGTACGAGCTCTCGTGGCTGGACGCACACGGCAAACCTGTCGTCGCCATGGGGCGCTTTACCTTCCCTGCCGACAGCCCCAATCTGATCGAATCCAAATCGTTCAAGCTCTATTTGAATTCCTATAACGACGAGCGCTTTGAACTGGCCGATATCGTGCGTCAGCGCATGCAGCTGGACCTGACGCGCGCCGGCGGTAAACCCGTGCTCGTGGAAATTTTGCCCCTGCGCCCGGCCTACGAACTGAGCTGCCAGGCGATGGCGGGCATCTGTATCGACGATCAGGACATCGATATACAAACCTATGATCCCGCCCCCGCTCTGCTGCACACCAGCGATCCGGCGTCCATCGTGCATGAAACCCTGGTCTCGGAACTGCTGAAGACCAACTGCCCCGTCACCGGGCAGCCCGACTGGGCTAGCCTGCAGATTCAATACGAAGGCCCACAGATCGACCGCAGCGCCCTGCTCGCCTACATCGTGTCGCTGCGCCACCATAACGAGTTCCACGAGCTGTGCGTCGAAAAAATCTACGGGGAAATCATGGCACGCTGCGAGCCTGCATCGCTGTTTGTCTATGCGCGCTACACGCGCCGTGGTGGCCTGGATATCAACCCATGGCGCGCAAATCACCAACCCAAACGCATCAGCCAGGCGCGCACACTGCGCCAGTAGCTTGCATTACGCAGCCTGAGCCTCGCGTACCAACTGGTTGCTGACGTGTTCGCGATACTCGGTGGGGCTGAAGCCGGTGTGCTTACGGAAAAACCGGCTGAAGTAGACATCGTCATCGAAGCCGAACGTGCCCGCTACCACCTTGACCGGCGTCACGGTATAGATCAGATCGCGCTGGACCTCGTGCAGCACACGCGCGTTGATGACCGCCAGGGCAGACACCCCCAGTGCATCGCGGCACAGACGTGACAGGTGCCCGACGGTGACGCCGAGTTCCGCAGCGTACGCGGACACAGGCCTGCGTTGCCTGAAGTGCTCCTCGACCAGATTCTGGAATTTCTGAATCTGCTCGGCCTTGCGGGTACTACCCAGGCGCCTGGGCGCGCCTTCGCTATAGCGTATGCGGGCAATGCGCAGGAACAGCGCGGTGAACAGCGACATGCAGATCCCCGCCTGGCTGAGGTCGCGATTATGGAATTCGGTCTGTAGCGCCCTGAACAAAGGCATCAATTCGCCCTCGTGGCTGTTCTCGGGCGTCAGTTCGATCACGGCAGGCTGATGAATCAGATGCACCAGATCGGGCGCGCTCATCCCCACAAACACTTCAAGCAAATGCTGGACTGCGGTGATGACCGGCCCGTCCACATCGTTGGTGAAGTGGAATCCATGCACTGTTTGTTCTGGTATTGACACAATGCACGGAGCGGTAACCTGCCAGACCCGACCGTCAATTTCCACCCGGCCGCCACCCGCAGTCAGATACAGGATCTGAATGAACGATTTATGGGTATGGGGGCTGATTTTCCAGTGGTTTGGCCCGGACCGGGTTGGAATCCACTCGATATGAAGCGAATCAACCCAGTCTCCGAGACCCTGTGTGGCATACAGACCGTATCTAGGGATTACCCGCATGATGTCTATGAAACCTGAATTTCCATGCACGAATTGTCCTGTCACTCGCATGAATTGTCAATTCTAAAGAACCCAATCGCCCTTCAATATAAAGGGGTACCCAAATATTCGGCTACCGACGCCCCGGCAACTCGCCCGCGCCCTCGTATCCCCCCGGCCAGGAAACTCACAGGAGCACCCATGAACCAACAGGATTGGCTCGAACTGACTGATCGCGTTTGCGTCGTAACCGGCGCCGCCGGCGGTATCGGCGCAGCCATCGCCGAACAGGCCTGCAGGGTCGGCGCACGCGTAGCCCTGCTGGATCGCGACGAGGCCGCCGCGCAGACGGTGGCCGCACAATTGCGTGAAACCGGGGGTCAAGCCATTGCCATTGCCTGTGACGCATCGGATGCGGACAGCATCGCACGGGCAGCCCAGGCTGTCGAACGCGAACTCGGCCCGTGCACGGCGCTGGTCAACAATGCAGGTATTCTGCGCGCCGGCGCGCTCAAGGACATCGACATCGACCAGTGGAATGAGATCATCGGCATCAACCTGACGGGCTATCTGCTGACAGCCCGTGCCTTTGCCGAACCCATGCAAAAGGCCGGCGGCGGCAGCATGGTGCACATTGCCTCGATTGCTTCGCGCCATCCACAAAGCCAAAGCGGCGCATACAGCGCCTCGAAAGCCGGGATCCTGCTGCTATCGCAGCAGATCGCGGTGGAATGGGCCGAGCAGGGCATACGCAGCAATACGATCAGCCCGGGGATGATCCGCACCAAGTTGTCAGCCCCGTTTTATGCCGTACCCGGGATCGAGGCGGCGCGTTCCGCCATGACCGCCAGTCGGCGCGTGGGCGAGCCCCTCGATATCGCCAACGCGGCGATGTTCCTGCTCAGCCCCAGATCAGCCTATGTCAACGCCTCCGACGTTCGCGTCGATGGCGGCATGAGCGCCATGCTGATGGATATGGTTCCGCGGCCCGGGTACAACGCCCCCGCTGCCGCGACGAACTGAACCGGCCCATTCACTTCAAATCAGAGACCCCTATCATGAGCACACCTATCCTGGATGAACACACGCAATGCGACGTGCTGATCATCGGCGCCGGCGTCGGCGGACTGAGCACCGCCATCACAGCAGCAAAAAACGGGCTGCGCCCGGTCGTGATTGAAAAGGAGCCGGTCTTTGGCGGCACGACGGCGTTTTCGGGCGGCGTCCTCTGGATCCCCGGCAACCCTTTGGCCAAAAAAGCCGGAATCCCGGATTCCCGCGAAGCCGCCGTCACCTACATGAAAAACGAGGCCGGCGAGTTCTTTGACGAAACCACCGTCAACGCGTTCCTGGACACGGGCCCCGAGATGGTGGAGTTCTTTGAACGGGAAACCGAAGTGCAGTTCGTCCCCACCCTGTACCCCGACTATCACCCGGATCGCCCCGGCGGCGTGGACATCGGCCGGTCGATCCTGGCGGCACCCTACGACATTCGCGCACTGGGCCCGGACATGCAGCGCCTACGCCCACCGCTGCGCACAATCACCTTCATCGGCATGATGTTCAATTCCTCGAACGCCGATATCAAGCATTTCTTTAACGTCACCAAATCGCTGACCTCATTCCTGTATGTGGTCAAGCGCCTGGCGAACCACCTGAAAGAGCTTGCGATGTACCGGCGTGGCACGAACGTCACCAGTGGCAACGCCCTGGCGGCACGCCTGGTCAAAAGCGCGCTGAACCTGAACATCCCGATCTACACCGATACCGCCGCCCGCGAACTGATCCGCGAGGGCGAGCGCGTGGTCGGTGCACGCGTAGCGACGCCCCAGGGCGAAGTCACCATCCATGCCAAACGGGCTGTCGTACTGGCGGCGGGCGGCTTCCCGCACGACCAGGAGCGCATCCGGAAAAACTATCCGCACCTCGCGCGCGGGGGCGTACATCTGTCGCCCACGCCCACAGGCAATACAGGCGACGGGATCCGCATGGCCGAACAACTGGGCGCCACGCTGCAGATGGACTATCCGAATGCCTGCGCGTGGATGCCGGTGTCAAAGGTCCCCTTCAAAAACGGTGAATTCGGCGTATTCCCGCACCTGCTCGACCGCTACAAGCCCGGCATCATCGGTGTAGGCCGCAACGGCAAGCGATTCACGAACGAATCCAATTCCTATCATGATGTCGGCGAAGCCATGATCAAGGCTTGTATCAACGAGCCCGACACCAATATGTGGCTAATCTGTGATCAGGCGACGATCAGCAAATACGGCCTGGGCTATGCCAAGCCCGCCCCCATGCCGCTTGGACCCATGGTCCGCAACGGCTACCTGAATCGCGGCCGCACGCTGGAGGAACTGGCGCACAGCGCAGGCATCGATGCGGAAGGCCTGAAGCAAACCGTTACGCAGTACAACGAGCACGCCACCAAGGGCGAGGACCCGGAGTTCGGCCGTGGCACGACCGCCTTCAACCGCTATCTGGCCGACCCAGAGAACAAACCAAACCCATGTGTGGCACCCATAGGCAAAGGCCCCTACTACGCGCTAAAGATCCTGATGGGCGACCTGGGCACATTCAACGGCATCAATACCACGCCTGCCGGGCAAGTGCTCGACGACCAGGGGCAAGCCATCGCAGGCCTCTACGCAGCGGGTAACGATCGCGCAAGCGTCATGGGCGGCAGCTACCCGGGCGCAGGCATCACGCTGGGGCCCATCATGACATTCGGCTACATCACCGGCAAGCACCTGGCCCAGACCCAGGACTGAAGCCGCCGACACCCTACACACCAAAGGAGACCCCATATGCCTATCGATAATTCACTGCCCCTGATCGATCATCGCATCTATACCATCGCACTACGGAAAATGCCCGAGTTCCTGGACGTTTTCGATCGCCTCGCCATGCCGGTCCTGCTCGAAACATTGGGCAATCCTATGGGATTCTATGTCAGCCAGGTCGGCCCCCTGAACCAATTGGTCCACCTCTGGGCCTATAAGGACCTGGCCGACTTCGAAGAGCGCGCCAAACGCCGCGACACACACCCGGACTTCCCGGCCTATCTGGCGGCATCGGAAAAGCTGATCACCGCGCAGGAAAATCGCCTGATCAAGCGCATTGACCTACCCAGCATGAGGCACCTTGCATGAATACGGCAGCACATTCCGACACCCGGATCGCCATCGTGACCGGCGCGGCGGGCGGCATAGGCTGGGCCACTGCGCAGCGACTCGCTGCCGACGGCTGCCAACTGGCCATTCTGGATTTGGATGGCGACGCGGCCACCCAGCGCGCCCAGGAACTGGGCCCCGGGCATTTCGGCACAGGCTGCGACGTGGCCTCGGAATCCTCGGTTCAGGCGGCCATCGCCAAAGTCATGACGCGCTTCGGGCGCGTGGATACCCTGGTCAATAACGCAGGGATCGGCGACCAATCCACAGGCACCATCGAGCAGACGGCCGAGGGATTCGATCGTGTGCTGAGCGTGCATCTGCGCGGCACGTTCCTGGTGAGCCGCGACGTCGGCCGGATCATGCTCGACCAAGGTGCAGGCGCCATCGTGAACCTCAGCTCGATCGCCGGACTGGCAGGCATACCGGGGCGCAACGCCTACGCAGCGGCCAAGGCGGGGATTTCGGCCATGACCCGATCCATGGCCTGTGAGTGGGCACGGCGCGGCGTACGCGTCAACGCTGTGGCGCCGGGCTATGTCCGCACCGTGCTGGTTGAAAAACTTGAACACGATCAGGCACTGGACACAGAAGCCATTGCGGCACGGACCCCGATGGGCCGGCTCGCACGCCCCGAGGAAATCGCCCAGGCCATTCAATTCCTGGTTTCAGAACAATCCAGCTTCATTACCGGAACCACCTTGAATGTGGACGGTGGCTGGCTTGCCCTGGGGGCGCCTGAAAGCGCGCTTGAGGCCGGCGCACATTAGCCCGCTAGAGGACTTCCTATGCTGACCATCAATATTTTGAACGGCCTGGTCTATGGCTCGTTGCTGATCATCGTAGCCTCAGGGCTGGCGCTGATCTACGGCCTGAGGCGGGTCGTGAATTTCGCCCATGGATCGCTTTACATGCTGGGGGCATATATCGGCTATTCGATCGCCCTGCACAGCAACTTCTGGGCAGCCCTGATCATTGCCCCGCTGATCATGGGGGTCATCGGCATGCTGCTGGATCGCTATGGCCTGCGTTTGCTGCAGGACCGCGACCCGCTCAGCGTCATCCTGGTGACCTTCGGACTGCTGCTCGTGATCGAGGACGTGGTGCAAACCGTCTGGGGCAAGAGCAATCTGTCGCTGGACGAACCGGAACTGCTGAACACATCGATCCAGATCCTGGGCACCACCATGCCGACCTACCGCATTGCCGTGGTCGTGGCAGGCGCGGCCGTCGCCCTGGGCCTGACCCTGTGGCTGCGCGGCACACGCATGGGCCTATTCGTGCGCTCGGCCAGCACGGACCCGACCACGACGGCCATGCAAGGCGTCAACACCGACCGTCTCAGCGCATTGGTCGTGGGCCTGGGCACCGCACTGGCGGGGTTTGCCGGCGTGGTGACCGCACCCTTCCTGTCGTTGTCGCCCTCGATGAGCGGCGACGTCCTGATCGACTCGTTCATGGTGGTCGTCATCGGCGGCCTGGGCAGTCTGCCCGGCGCGTTCTTTGCCGCGATGATCCTGGGTCAGGTCCAGACACTGGGGGCCATCTATCTGCCCGATATCTCTGCACTGCTTCCCTTTCTCCTGATGATTGCCATCCTGCTATGGAGGCCGGCAGGGCTTGCCGGGAACCGCACATGAAATCAACTCGCACAAGCCGCAGCCGCATCCTGCCGTGGTCCGTGCTGGCCGTGGCCATCGGCCTGGCCGGCAGTATGGCGATCTCTTCGGCCATCATGCTGTCGCTGCTGACCCAGGCCGCGATCTATGCAATATTTGCCTCTGGAATCGGCGTGCTGCTGCGCCAAAGCGGTGTGGCAAGCTTTGGCCATGCGGCGTTCTTTGGGCTGGGCGGATACATCATCGCGATCCTGCTCAACGATGGCGCGGTTTCGGCCGAAACCGCCGTCATCCTGGCCCTGGTGGGCATTGCGGTATTCGCATTCCTGCTCGGCCTGGTGATCGTACGCGTACCAGGTATTGCGTTCGCAATGCTGACCCTGGCATTCGGCCAACTGTTCTACCAGCTTGCCTCGAACTCCCGCAGCCTGACGGGCGGGGCCGACGGCATGACCATCAACTGGCCCAACTCGCTCTTTGGCGTGAGCTTTTCAACCCTGCTGGATCAGCATGTGCTGTTCGGCATATGCTGGGTTGCCCTGGTGCTGTCGCTGGCCGCCCTGGCCTGGCTGCGGCACAGCCGCCTCGGGCATGTCAGCGAAGCCATCCGTGACAACATCGAACGCGCCTCGTTCATCGGCATCCAGACCCTGATCCCGCGCGCCCTGATTTTCGCTGTCTCGGCAATCATCGTCGGGGTGGCCGGCGCACTCTCTGCGGTGAATACCGGCTTCATTTCCCCTGAAAGCCTGCACTGGAGCGTATCGGGCTCGGCCCTGATGATGGTTGTGGTGGGCGGCTATCGCCTGGTCTGGGGCCCGGCCTTTGGCGCAATCGTCTTTTTCCTGGCCAAGGACTGGATCGGCGACTACGCGGATCACTGGCTGGCACTGTTCGGGATTGCGCTGATCATTGTGGTGGTCTTTACCGACGCAGGCATCAGCGGTGCCCTGAACCGGCTGATCCACAAAAAACGCAAAGGCGGGCCTGCAAATGGCGCCGTCGCTGCCGTCAAGCCTTAGGAGTCATGGCAATGGAAAACAATATTGTCCTGGAAGTCAAGGACGTCGCCATCCACTACGGTGGCGTCAAAGCGGTGGACGGCGTGACGTTCCAGGTCCGCAAGGGTGAAATTCACGGGTTGATCGGGCCGAATGGCGCAGGAAAATCAACGGTGATCGATGCCATTACAGGGCGCCGCAAGCTGACACGGGGTGCCGTCACCCTGCAGGGCGAAGACATCTCGAAGCTGGATGTGATTGCACGCCGGCGGCGGGGCCTTGCACGATCGTTCCAGCGCACCAGCGTATTTGCCGAAATGACCGTGGGCGATCAGGTCGGGCTGGCGGCACTGAAGGTGGGCGCAGCCGACCCCGAGGCCAACTCGCGAGATGTGCTCGGCCAACTGGATCTGCTGGACATGTCCGATGTCGAGGCCCGCGAACTGGGCTACGGCCAGCAACGCCGGCTGGATCTGGCGCTGGCGCTGGTCGGTCAGCCCTCGGTGCTGCTGCTCGATGAGCCCATGGCGGGCCTGTCGGCGCAGGAATCCGAGGATCTGGCGCAGCACCTGAAGGTACTCGCCGGGCAATGGAACGTATCCGTGCTGCTCGTCGAACACGATATGGACATTCTGTTTGGAATTTCCAATTCGGTCACCGTATTCGAACTCGGGAAAGTCATCGCCGGCGGCGACCCGCAGACCATACGATCGCATCCCAGGGTGCGCGAAGCTTATCTGGGGAGCGCGGCATGAGCAGTCTGCTGAAATTCGAGGGCATCCACGCCTACTACGGTGCGGCGCACATCCTGCACGGCATCGACCTGGAAGTTGAACGCGGCGAGCGTGTTGCCCTAATCGGGCGCAATGGCGTGGGCAAGACCACCATCGCCAATTCGCTACTGGGCATCGCCCAAATCAAGGCCGGCACAATCAGTGTCAACCAGACCCCCATCAAGCGACCCAGGCCCTATATCGCGACCAGCCTGGGGGTGGCCATCGTCCCACAAGGGCGATGCATCATCGCAAATCTGAGCGTAGAAGAAAACCTGGTACTGGGTTCGGCCGCAAATCGGGCGGGCCCATGGACCGTATCCGCCATCTACAAGCTCTTTCCCATTCTGCAAGAGCGCGCCCATACCCCGGGCACCGCCCTGTCAGGCGGGCAGCAACAGATGCTCGCCATCGGGCGCGCGCTGATGGCCAACCCGGACCTGATCATCCTGGACGAGCCCACTGAAGGCCTGGCCCCGGTGATCATCGACCAACTGGCCGATATCTTCAACCACGTTGCCGACCAGGGTGCGGCCCTGCTGCTGATTGAGCAGAACCTTAGCCTGGTCGCCCGCGTCGCCCGGCGTTATTACGCCGTCGAAAAGGGCTCTGTCGTGGCGCAGGGCACCATTGATCCAGACGATATTTCGGGCCTGCGCACGCATATCGCGGCGTAGGCGCCCAATGCTTTACCCCTAAACATCAAGGTACACAAAGGAGACACCATCATGAAGACCAAAGGCTTATTCAAACTGTCGCTTGCCGCACTGGCGGCAACGGCACTCATCCCCCTGGCCACCCAGGCGCAGGACAAGGAACCCGTGCGCATCGGCGCCGTCACCTCAATTTCAGGTGTGTTCGCACAGCAAGGCGAGGAAGTCATGCGTGCCATCGAATTCGCCGTCGAAGAAGCCAACGCCAAAGGCGGGGTCGATGGGCGCAAGGTCGAACTGAAGACCGGCGACGATGAAAGCACGCCGAAGGCAGGGCTGCGGGCAGCGGAAAAACTGGCACGCGAAGGCTATAACCTGCTGATCGGTCCCATCGCCTCATCAATCACCATGGCCATCGGCCAGAACCTGCAGCGCTGGGACGCCATGCAAACCGTGGTCATCAGCAAGAGTGACAAAATCACCGGCGATTCGTGCAAAGCCAGGATGTTCCGCGCCAACCACTCCGACGCCATGGATCTGGCCATGCTCGGCGAGTGGATGAAGGACATCAAGCAAAAGAACTTTGCGATTGTCGCCGCAGACTACGTATGGGGCCGCGACTCGGCCAAGGCCTTCACGGAATCGGCCGAGGCACAGGGCAAGAACGTTGCACTGACGCTGTTTCCGCCACTGGGCACCAAGGACTTCGCACCCTATATTTCGCAGATTAAGGCTGACCCCAGCATCGACGGTATCTGGGTGGCGCTGGTCGGCCGCGATCTGATTGCCTACACCAAGCAGGCGCAAAGCTTCGGCCTGACATCCAAGACCACCCTGGGTCATGCCATGATCATGAACTTCGTGGTGAATGCCACAGGCGACGCGACCAAAGGCATCTGGGGCAATATGGGCTATGGCTCGATGATCGATACACCCATGAACAAAGCCTTTGTCACCGGTTTCGAGGCCAAGTACGATCGCCCGCCTACAGACAACGAAGGTCAGACCTACAACGGTATGCAACTGATTTTCGAAGGGGTGCGCAAGGCCCACAGCGTCAAGCCGGCTGAAATTTCCAAGGCTCTGGAAGGCGCAACCTTTGATTCGATCTACGGTGAGGTCACCATGCGTGCCGCCGATCACCAACTGGTCCTGCCGAACTACATCGGCCAGGTCCAGGAAGTCGACGGCAAGCTCGAACCTGTGATCATGCGCCGTTTCGATCCGTCGATCGTGCCGGCACCATCGGGCGACTGCAAGCTGTAATCCGTACGCCGTAATTCAGCCTACGTACCGCGCCCCGGCAGAAATGACCGGGGCGCGGTGCTTTATGGATTCGGCTCGGAATAAAAATCCAACATGCGGGCCGATACGCTGGCGAACATCTGAAGCCCGGTCACCGTGCCGCACCCGTTTGCTCGCGCGGCGGCAATCAGCGGTGATACTTCGGGCACCGTGATGGCGTCACCCACAAAGGCATTCACCGCCAGATTATCGACACGCACCGGCGACGGATCGCCCTCTTTCATCCCCATCGGGGTGGCATTGACCACCAGATCAAAGCCGGCCGGATCATCGGTGCCGGCCTCGATCCGCGCTTGATTCAGGCCGGCCAAGCGGCTGACCAGCGCATCGCGCCGCGCGGCATCGGCATCACACACCGCCAGGGACGCGACCCCCGACTCTACCAACGCATGCGCGATGGCCGACCCGGCGCCGCCCGCCCCCACAAGCAGCGCACGGCGCCCCTGGGTTTGGCCGCCCGCCTCATGCAAGGCGGCGACAAAGCCCGTGCCATCGACCATATCGCCATACCAGCCACCATCGTCGCTGCGCCTCAAAACATTGGCCGCGCCCAGGAAACGGGCCCGATCACTGGCCGCACTGCAAAAGCCATAGGCATCGAACTTATGAGGGACGGTCGCAATCACACCATCCACGTTCTGCAGGGCTTTGGCACTTTCCAGAAATGCAGGCAGATCCCGGCTGGTGACGTGGATGGGCACCACCACGGCATCCATGCCGCGCGCGCCGAACCCTGCCGTCATGCCGGCAGGCGACTTCACCTGCGCAATCGGGTCACCGATGATGAAATAAACACGTGTTTTCCGCTTAAGGCAAACATCAGAACGTCCTATTCATAAGTAAAGAAATGGCGCTAGTCGTCTTGGTTGGCGACACCCAGCAGGCGCGCCTGCGTGGCTTCGTCAGCCGCCAGATCAGCGGCTGATCCTTCATACGCCACAACCCCATTGACCAGGATGCAGGCCCGATCGGCAATCGCCAGCACAGACTCGGCATTGTGTTCGACGATGATGAGGCTTGCTCGCTCGCGCAGCTTGACCACAGCATCCATCACCTCCTTCACAATCGCGGGGGCCAGGCCCTCAAAGGGTTCATCAAGCAGAATCATCTTGCTGGGTACCATCAGGGCACGTGCAATGGCGACCATCTGACGTTCGCCGCCGGACAGGCTCTCACCCTTGATATTGCGCCGATTTCTGAGCCGAGGGAACATCTCGTAGACTTCCTCGACTGTAATGCCGCCCTTGCGCGCAGCCATGCGCAGATTCTCGTACACCGTCAGGTTGGGAAACAGGCGCCGCCCTTCGGGTACGATCGACAGGCCCAGCCGATTGATGGCATAGGATTTCCAGCCGGTGATATCGCGCCCGTCAAAGCTGATCCGGCCACCGCTGACATGGACCACACCCATCAAGGTATGCAGTGCGGTCGTCTTGCCCACGCCATTGCGCCCCAGCAGCGCCAGGACCTCACCCTTGTTCACGGTCAGACTCAGATCGTTCAGGATACGGCTGCCGTGATAGCCCGCCTGGACCTTATCCAGGACCAGCAGGGGCTCGGTCGCGCGGCCTGACTGCGCAGCGCGAACATCCACGTCCAGGCTCGGGCGCTCGCCACCCAGATACGCCTCGATCACCTGCGGATTGCCGGCAACCTCGCCAGGTGTGCCGTCGGCAACGAGCTTGCCACGATGCAGCACCGTCACACGATCCGAGATACTCAGCACACGATCCATATCATGCTCGATCAGAACCACGGCGCGCTGTTTGGCCAGATTTTGGATCAGCTCTGCCACCACAACACGGTCGGCCTCGGCCAAACCCGCCAGCGGTTCATCGAGCAGCAGCAGTCGCGCATCCGTCGCCAGCGTGACGGCAATTTCCAATAGACGCTGTTCACCGTGCGCAAGGCTTGCGCACGGCATCTCGGCGCGATGGTCCAGCTTGACGGCCGCCAGCAGGGACCAGGCCCGGGCATTGACCTCATCCATGTCGTAGGCATCCTGCCAGAACCCAAGCCTGGGCTTCATATGCGCCTGGACAGCCACACGCACGTTTTCAAAGACGGTCAAATTCTGGAAAACGCTCAAGATCTGATACGAGCGCCCCATCCCCATACGCACGCGCTTGTGCATGGGCAAGGCGGTGATGTCCTGATCCTCGAAAATGACCTTCCCGGCAGTCGGCGGCAGCACACCAGCCAGCATATTGAAAAACGTGGTTTTGCCCGCGCCGTTCGGTCCGATCAGGCTATGAAGCTGATTGGGGTAGATATCGAGGTCGATGCTTTTGGCCGTCACCAGCGACCCGAACTGTTTCGTGAGGCCGCGCACCGACAGGATGGGCTTGGAGGCATCCGAATCCTGGGGGGTGCCGATCCATGGAGCGATATGGTCCGGGCGCGGGGGAATTCCCTCGCGCATCAAAGTCCAGTGGGACTTTCCGCGCAACCTCTGATAGAGCCCCTGGATGCCCTCGGGCGACAGCAGTGCGAACAGCATGATGACGGGCGCGAAAATCAGCCACCAGTGCTCGGTAATGGCGCTGAGGTTGTCCTCGAACAGGATAAAGGTGACCGCACCCCACAAAGGTCCGAGCATATGGTGCACACCGCCCAGAACCGTCATCAACAAGGGGTCGGCCGCGTGTTCCCAGTTCAGGTTATTGGCATAGGCGCCCCGCAGCAGCAAGCTCAGCAGCCCGCCTGCATAACCAATGAATGCGCCTGAAAAGATGAACGCAACGAGTTTGAGCCCATAGGTGTTGTAGCCCAGGCTGAGCACGCGCTGCTCGTTATCGCGCATCGCCTGTATGGCCCGGCCAAAGGACGAATGCACCAGGCGCCACATCAACCAGGCCGCAATCAGCACCGTGATCAGGGTAAAGACATAAAACGAGAACGGCGAAACCAGAGAGGGGCGCGGCACATTCTGCAGGCCGTTTTCCCCGCCGGTGACATCCGTCCAGCGAAATGCGATCTCGAAGGCGATCTGCGAGCAGGCCAGGGTCAGCAGCGAAAAATACAGTCCTCGCCGCTTCAGGATCAAGGCACCAAGCAAGGCAGCCAGAACCCCCGAAAAAACCACTGCAAGCGCGAGTGCTGCAAACTCGTTATTCAGGGAATGCAGCATCGAGATCGCCACGACGTACGAGGCAGTCCCGAAAAAGACCGATGCGCCGAACGGAACCAGGCCCGTATACGCGACCAGCAGGTTCACGCCCATGCCATACAGCGTATAGATGGCAATCTGGACGACGCGGCTGAGTGGTGTGCCGATCGCCAGCATCAACAGCGATACGGCAAGCAGGGCAACCCCCAGGACAATAATAGGATGACGCCAATACAGGGGTTTCATTCGAAGCGCTCCCAACGTTCACCAAATAAGCCACGCGGGCGGATCAGAAGAATAACGGCCATCAGGACATACATGGACACTGCCGAGGCGGCGGGCATGAACTGCACCGTCAGCGCCGTCACCAGTCCCACCAGAACCCCTGCCACAATCGCGCCGGGATAGGATCCCAGCCCGCCGATCGTGACGATCACGAACGCCGGCATGATGGCGGCCGAGGCCATGTCCGGTGTCACGGTCAGCAGCGGTGCGGCCAGCAAGCCACCCGCACCCGCCAGCAGGCATCCCAGGCCGAAGGCGCCGGTCAGGACCCGTGGCAGATTGATGCCGAGCATCCCGACCATTTCAGGGTCGCGACTACCGGCACGCAGAATTCGTCCATAGGGTGTAAAGGTCAGGAATGCCCACAGCGCAATCAGCAGGATCACCGTAATCACGAGCACGGCAACCCGATATCGCGTCAGGAAGATGGGCCCATATTCGAATACTCCCGAGAAAATCGGCGGCGCCCCAAAGGGGATCCCGCCGGCGCCCCAGATCAGGCGGATCATGGCGGTCATGAACAGCGCCAGCGCAAAAGTCAGAATCAGGCTCAGGAGCGGATCCTTGCCATATAGATGACGGATCAACAAGCGCTCGGCGACTATGCCGACCACGGCGGTCAGGATCGGCGCAAGCGGGACGGACCACCATCCAAAGGTGGACTGCAGGGTGATCGCAAAATACGCACCCAGCGCAAAGAAGGCGCCATGAGCAAAATTGATCACACCAAGCAAGCCGAAAATGATCGACAGGCCGATGGCCAGAAGTACGTAGAGAAAGCCCAGCACCAGGCCATTGGCCAACTGGGACAGCAGAATTTCTAACATGGCGCTTTCCGAAGAAACGAGAAAACCGCGAGCCGGTCATCGACACAGATGCCGATCGGCCCGCGGTAGAGACGCAGCAGCCCAGCCGTTTAGCGCGAAGCCATCTTGCAGCCGATTTCCTCTTTGCTGCCGAACAGCGCATCGAGGTTTTCCGGCGTTGGGTTCTTGGGCTCCTGGGCGACCAGGTCCAGCCAGTCCCATTCGTCGGTGATCTGGTCCTTGACCTTGAACACCATGCATTGACGCAGCATCTGGTGGTCCCATGCCCGATAGCCTGCGGGCACGCCACCATCGTCAATTCGTGCAACTTCCAGACCGGCCGCGATCGCTGCGGGTTCGAAGGAGTCGGCCTTCTCGATGCCAGCAATCAGGGCGCGCATGGTGAACCAGCCCAGCCACGCCTTATCCGGCGCGGGGGAATCGTGCTCGGCCAGATAGGCCGCCGCAAATTCCTGATCGGCGGGTGGATTGCTGGGGGTGCTGAAATGCCATGGCTTGCCGTAGTACCCGGTAGCCGCCTCAGGGCCCACCGACCACAGATCGGCATCGCCGATAATGGGGCACGCAACCGGGATCTTGCCCTTCATGCCCATTTCGGTCCACTGCTTGAGGAAGGTAGACAGATCCCCGCCAGGCAGGCCCAGCATCAGGACTTCAGGCTTGGCCTGGCGCACCTTCAGAATGAACGAGCTGTAATCGGTCGTACCCAGCGGCGCCTTGTCGTGTCCAAGCTCCTTGCCCTGAGCCTCGTTCAGCAACATCGACATGCTGCGATAAATATCCTGGCCATACGCATAATTGGCGGTCAGGTAATACCAGTTCTTGCCCAGCTCCAGCAGTGCCGGCGCCATGGCGCGACTGGCAACCATGGTGGTCGTCAGGGTACGAAAGGTATAGGGGTTGCAGTCCGCACCGGTGACGGCGGCGGCGGCGGCGTTAGGCGTCAGGAACGGCACACCCACGCGCGCAGCAACCGAAGCCATGGCCAGTGCCGTACCGCTGTTCGAGCCCCCGATCACTGCGGCGACCTTGTCCTCTGCCATCAGTTTCTGTACGTTCTGCTGGGCACCCTGGGGATTGGGCTCGTCATACCACAGGACTTCAATGTCCTGCCCGAGGATCTTGTTCCCATGTTTGGCCAGCGCCATCTTGGCACCGTCCGCCAGTTGCTGGCCCTGAACGGTCCAGACGCCCTGCTTTGCGAACACCAGGCCGAGCTTTATCGGACCCGAACCCTGGGCGCGGACGATACCCGGCATGGCCAGGGATAGGCCACCACCGGCCACAGACGCGCCTGCTGCCTGCAGAACGCGGCGGCGGGACCACTGATTACCCGAACCTTCCTTCTTTGAATCTTGCATTATGAGTCTCCTGGGGGTGTGAAGAAGTTGTCAATCGAAACGTCGGCGTGTATTCTATTTTTTTGGAATAATAATCTAAACCGGAACGCTATTCAATAAATCGGAACCTATAGATAACCCTATGATCAACATGACAATGCAAAGCAAAAAGAAGCTGGCGCTGATCGGCGCGGGTGCGATCGGCGCCACCCATATTCAGATAGCCGAAAACAGCCCGGACTTTGAACTGACGACACTGGTCGATCCCTCTGAGGCAGCCAAGGCGTTGGCCCAGTCCAGAGGCATCCGGTGGTATGCCGATTACAAGACAATGCTGGAGTCGGACCATCCGGATGGGGTGATCGTCGCCACCCCGAACACCACGCATTGCGACATTGCCACGGCCTGCCTGGATCGGCAGATCCCGGTGCTGGTGGAAAAACCGATTACCGACACGCTGTCATCGGCACTGCAATTGGTCGAGGCCGAAGCCCGTACCGGCATCCCGGTGCTGGTGGGGCACCACCGCAGGCACAACCCCATCCTCAGGCAGGCGCGCAACATCGTGGATTCAGGCGTATTGGGCAAGCCCGTATCCGTGACGGCAATGGCCACATTCTTCAAGCCCGATGCCTACTTCGACATTGCCTGGCACCGCGAAGCCGGGGCCGGCCCCATACTGATCAACCTGATCCATGACATCGACATGCTGCGATTCCTGGTCGGGGATATCGACAGCGTCCAGGCCATGACATCGAATGCACGCCGCGGTTATCCGGTAGAAGATACGGCGGGCGCGGTATTACGCTTTTGCAATGGCGCCATCGGCGCAGTCACCACATCGGACACCACGGTTGCGCCGTGGAACTGGGACCTCTGTGCGGGCGAAGCAGCCCACTACCCGCGCCAGACCGAAAACACCCACTTCCTGAGCGGATCAGACGGATCGCTCTCTCTCCCCGGGCTCGATATCTGGCGCTATCACGAAAAAAAGAGTTGGCACGCCCCCCTCACCCAGGAACGCAGCACCCCGCACCTGGGCAACCCCTACGCTGAACAACTGCACCACTTCGCCGCAATGATCGACGGACGGGAATCGGCGTTATGCTCAAGCCTGGACGGCATGCGTACACTAGAGGCCACTTTGGCCATACATCAGGCGGCCCTCACCGGACAGACAGTCACGCTCGGCTCACAGGCCTGACACGCCAGCCCATCGATCTATCAGGAGTTACTTCAACCATGTCACGTATTTATTCACTGGCCCAGCTCACCACGCTGGAACTTTCACCACCCGAAATGGTGACCGCCTCGGCAAAGGCCGGCTACCAAGCCTGCGGACTACGCCTGCTGCCGGTCGCACCCGGCGGGGTCGCCTACCGGCTGATGGACGATCCGGTGATGCTCAAGGAAACCCTGGCCCGCATGGCGGACACTGGTGTCCTGATCGGCGATATCGAAATTATTCGCCTCGCGGAGCACTTCAACCCCAAGGACTATGAACGATTCTTCGAGGTCGGCCAACAACTCGGCGCGAGCAAGATCCTGGTCGCGGGCGACGACCCTGACGAGCAGCGCGTCACTGAGTCCTTTGCACGACTGTGCGAGGCCTGCCTGCCCTATGACCTGACCGCCGATATCGAATTCATGCCCTGGATCGGCGTGGACTCGTTATCCAAGGCGCAGCGCGTCGTCGCCACAGCCGGGCAGAGCAACGGCGGCGTACTGGTGGACGCCCTGCACTTTGCCCGCTCGAAGAGCACCCTGGACGAACTGGCTGCGCTGCCGCCCTCGATGATCCACTATGCTCAGATCTGCGATGGCCCGGCCGGTATTCCCGCAAGCACCGAGGAACTGATCCATACGGCCCGCTGCGAACGATTGCTGCCCGGCGAAGGCGGGCTGCCCCTGGCGGATATTTTCAAACGCCTGCCTGCGGACACGCTGATCAGCGTGGAAATCCCGCACGACAAGCGCTGCGCCGAAATGGGGCCACAGGCCTGGGCGAACGAGACCCTGAAGGCCTCGCGCCGCCTGATCGAAAGCCTGGACTAGGCTACGGCCGCCTGGCCGGGCTGCACTGCCCGGCCAGCCGCGTGAGTTCCCGCGATATACCCAAAGGTCAGGCCCGGCCCCAGGGTGATCCCCGGTCCAGGGTAGGTACCGCCCATGATCGAATGCATGTCATTGCCGCAGGCATACAGGCCGCTTATCGGCTGCCCATCCTTATCCAGGACGCGCGCCAACTCGTCGGTCACCAGGCCGGTCGCCGCACCGATATCGCCCGGATACAGGCGTACCGCATAGAACGGCCCCTGCTCAATGGACCCGAGCGTCGGGTTCGGACCCGGCCATGTCGCGTCGCCGTTCCCTTTCTGATAATCGGTTTCGCCACGATGGAAATCGGGGTCGACCCCCGTGCGGGCGTATTCATTGTTCTTTGCCACACTGTCCTTCAGGTTCACTGGATCGACCCCCAGCTTCGCAGCCAGCGCGTCCAGCGTATCGGCCTGCACCAGGTAGCCATCCGCCAAAAACGGCGCCAGTCCCTTGCCGCCCGGGCGCACCATGCCCAGCCCGTAGCGCCGCAGGGCCGCCTGATCCGTAACCAGATAGGCGGGAATGCTGGGCACATCCTGGTTGGCTGCCTGCATCGCAATTCCAAACAAGTGGTAGGACGTCGTCTCGTTCAAAAAGCGCCGGCCCTGTTGATTGACCACAATCATCCCGGGCTTGCCACGATCCATCAGGAAATGAGGGAACACAGCCGTGCTGCCGTCCTTGCGCTTGCGCACCGACACCGGCGCCCAGAATGCATTGCTCAAGCCCCCCGAGCCAAAATGCGCGCCGATTTCCAGGGCCAGATCCTGCGCGCGGCCGGTATGTCCGGGCGCACCGGGGCACCATTCCGGATTGGCGCCAGGCAACATCTCGGCACGCCGCTGAGGATGACGATTGAAGCCGCCGCTGGCGAGGATCAGGCCCCGGCCCACGGCGATGCGCGCCTGTGTGCCCTGCTGTTTCAGCGTCACCGCCTCAATCCCCGAGGCCCCGCGCTCGATACCTTCCAATTCGGTATTGCACAGTATGGTCACGCCGCGCTGAATCAGGGAATACAGCAGCCGCGCAATCAAGGCATTGCCCATGACCAGCCGCGTACCGCGCGGGTATTTCAGACGATCCATGGCATGCCGACCAATGATTCCGATCGAATAGGCCAGGGACTTCAGCGAGTGCTTCATATTCAGCAGATGAGCGATATCGTCGCGATCCACCATCATTCCGCCCAGAACCGTGAACTCGGGAATGGGCGGACGCACCAGCCTGAACGCATCGCCCAGCTTGCGCCCGTCGAACGGCAGGGGCTCAAGCGAGCGCCCGCGCAGGGTCGAGCCCTCTAGATCAGAGATATAGTCCGGATGAAACGGTCGCGCCCGATACTTGACCTCGGACCCGCCCTCGATGCGTTCCACGGCCTTGGCACCGTTCTGTATGAAGGCCTCACGCAATGCGGCGGGCGCGCGATCCCCGACCGCCAGATCCAGATAACGCCGCACCGCACCAGGGGTGTCGTCCTGATTGACCGCCGCACCATGCCTGGTGTTCGGAATCCAGGTCGTGCCTGCGGAAAAGGCGCTGCTGCCCCCCACATACCCGGTACGCTCCACCAACAGCACGCGCGCGCCGTCCATTGCAGCAAACAGGGCCGCCGACATGCCGGCGTTGCCCGCACCCACCACCACGACATCAAACTCAGCATCCTGTCCCAGTTGATCCAGCTTATCCGTCATCACTCGCCTCCCTCGTTAAACGCGTCTTCAATTTCAGAATGGTATTCCATTCTGCAAAAGTTGAATATAATACAAAAACGGAATAGCATTCAATTAAAATATGAATGGGGACTTCAATGCAGCAATGCGATGTACTGGTCATCGGCTCGGGCGCAGCCGGCCTGGCCACAGCCGTCACGGCCGCCACACTGGGCCTGAAGGTCGTCGTCCTGGAAAAGGAAGCGGTGCTGGGCGGAACCAGCGCCTGGTCGGGTGGCTGGATGTGGATTCCACGCAACCCACTGGCGGTCGCTGCCGGGATCAAGGAAGACATCGAGGTGCCCAGGCAGTACCTTCGCGATGAACTGGGCGACGGATTTGACCCTGACCGGATCGATACCTTCCTGGAAAACGGCCCGGAAATGGTCGAATTCTTTCAGACGCGCACGGCGGTGCGATTCATAGACGGCAATAAAATCCCCGACTTCCATGATACGTCGAAAGCTTCGGGCCGCGGTGGGCGCTCGGTGGGATCCGCGCCGTATGACGGTCGGCAACTCGGCCCTCTGATTCACAAGCTGCGGCGCCCACTGGACGAAACCACCCTGCGCGGCCTGGCGATTGCATCCGGCCAGGACATGGTGCATTTTTTCAACGCGTCCCGCGCGCCGAAATCCGCCTGGTATGTCACAAAGCGCCTGCTGGCCTTCGCCCGCGACCTGATTGTGCACGGCCGATCCATGGCATTGGTCAATGGCAACGCACTAGTGGCACGCCTGTTGCGATCGGCGCTTGACCAGGGTGTGACACTGGTCACCGAAGCGCATGTCGATGAGTTGACTCAGGAAGGCGGCCGCGTCGCCGGTGCGCGGGTATCGATAGACGGCCGGGTGGACACAATCCACGCCCGCCGCGCCGTGGTCATGGCCTGCGGCGGCTTTCCACACGATCATCAGCGCCAGCGGACGGCATTTCCAAACACCCCGACCGGGCATGAACACTGGTCGGCCGCGCCCCGTGGAAACACGGGCGACGGCATCCGGCTGGCACAGGCGGCGGGTGCATACTTTGATAATCAGCCGGCCAGCCCGGCCGCGTGGGCGCCGGTATCTCTGGTTCACCGCAGCGACGGGCGAGTCGCACATTTTCCGCATTTGATCGAGCGCGCAAAGCCCGGCCTGATTGCCGTGATGCGCGACGGTCGCCGCTTTGTCAACGAGGCCGGCTCGTATCACGACTTCATCGCCGCCTTGATCGCGGCCACCCCCGAAGGGCAGCCGGCCGAAGCCTGGCTGATCTGCGACCATCCATTCCAGCGCCGCTACGGTCTGGGTGTATCCAAGCCCTTCCCCTTTCCCACATCGCCTTATGTGCGCTCCGGCTACCTGAATCAGGCCTCGTCCATTGGCCAACTGGCCCAGGTCTGCGAAATCGACGCGCAGGGGTTGGCACACACAGTCTCGATCTACAACGCACACGCCGCCCAGGGCCTGGACCCAGAATTCGGCCGAGGCACGACGCCCTACAACCGCATCCAGGGCGATCCTGCCCACAGCCCGAATCCCTGCGTGAAACCCATCGCCCAGGGCCCCTATTACGCCCTGCGCATCTATCCTGGTAGCCTGGGCACGTTCTCGGGCATTCGAACCAATGCGCTGGGCCAGGCGCTGAATGAAACAGGCGAACTCGTCGAGGGGCTGTACGCAGTCGGAAACGACAGCGCCAGCATCATGGCCGGACACTATCCTGCCGGCGGCATCACCCTGGGCCCGGCCATGACCTTCGGCTACATCATCGGCAAGCACTTGGCCGGAACCCCTGCGCAGCAAGCTTCTGCAGACCCAAGCAACTCACCACTTCAAGAGGAAACACTATGACTACGCTATACGATGTCGTGACACTGACCGTCAACATGGGCGCCACCGGCGACGTGATGGCACGAGTACGCGATGCTGCGCCGGCCAAAGGCGCCACGCTGCACGGAATATGGTTCTCGGATATCGGGGAACTGGGTAGAGTCATGGTCTTGCGCAGCTTTGAGTCCGCAGAGGAACTGGTTGCGGCTCGGCAGGCACAACTGCTCGACGGAACCTATTTCGGCACCGACGGCCTGATCGCCGACGTCGATATCAGCACCTACGCCCACTTCCCCTTCCTGCCCGCCATTCGCCACGGCGAGTTCGGTTCAATCTACGAAATGCGCGTCTACGGCATCAAACGCGGCACAGGCCTGCAGGCCACCATCGACGCGTGGGAGGACTCCATTCCAAAGCGCACCGAGCTCTCGCACCTGGTGGGCGCCATGTACGCGCTGGACGGCACGACACCTCGGTTCCTGAACATCTGGCCATATGCCAGCCTGAACGACCGATCACGCATTCGCGGCGAAGCGGTGGCCCAAGGCATCTGGCCACCCAAGGGCGGCCCGGCCAATCTGACCACGATGGAATCCACAATTTATATGCCCGCGCCGTTCTCGCCCCTACGCTGACCACCTGTCGTATCATGTAAGCCCTTGTATCACCCAACCAGCTCGATGTAGGAGAGTTCACCATGAGCGGCAGCCTGCAGCGTGGCATGGCAATTCTGGAATTGCTCGCAACCACGCCTCACCCCCTGCCTTTGCGTGATATCGCGCAAAGTGTCAATGGCCCACCCACCACCGTGCATCGGATACTGGGTATTCTGGCCGAAGCCGGCTTCATCAATCAGGTCAAGGACAACGGCGACTATTACCTGAGCCTGAAGTTGGCCTCACTGGGGCTGATCGGGCTGGCGAACACGGGTATCAACGGCGTGGCGCAGCCCATCCTCGACAGGCTGGCCACCGAGACCGGCGAACTGGTTCGTCTGGGCATCATCGAAGACGATAAAATGGTGTTCATCGCCAAGGCGGCGGTGCCCCGATACGGGCTGCGCTACGACCCCGATGCGGGCCAGGAAGCCCCGCTGTACTGTACGGCCAGCGGGCAGGCCTGGCTGCTGAACCTGTCTGATGAGGAGGCCCTGAGGATCATTTCCCGACAGGATCTCACCTTCCAGCAGCAGCAACACGGCCCAAATGCACCCATGACCATCCAGCAATTCCTGAAAGGGCTGCAGGCTGCGCGCAAACGCGGCTATGGCCTGAACCTGAATGCGTCCATGGCGGGGCTGAACGCCATTGCCGTAGCGATTACCCAGCCCACTACTGGAAAAATCATTGGCTCTCTGAGTCTGGCGGGCCCATCAAGCCGATTCACCGAAGAACGGGCCAAGGAATTTCTGCCTGAACTAAAGAAGAACGCCGAAGAGCTATCGAGCATCACGCTATATCCCACAGCGCTGCTGGGCGAATCCTCGCCCTACCACACCTAGGCGCAGCCCTCAGTGCCCCCTGGCCCGGATCTCGGGCCAGGCCTTTTTCAGGTAATAGCACATCGACCAGACCGTCAGAATAGCGGCTACCACA
>JAKDMO010000259.1 GCA_030452305.1 Alcaligenaceae bacterium
CCACCTACGATGACCGCAACAAAGCTCGGCATGATCAGCTGATTACCGATAGTGGGGGTCAGCCCCAGCATCCCGGCAGCCAGTGCCCCGGCCAGACCCGCAAAAAAAATACCAAGGCCGAAATTCAGATTGCGCAAAATCCGCACATCCACACCCAGCGCGGCAACCATCTCCAGATCCAGCGTCCCGGCACGGATACGCATGCCCAGGCGGGTTTTCTTCAGAATGATAAAGAGCACCACCACCGCCACGGCCACCAGAACGACCATGAAAACGCGGTACCCAGTCAGGAAAAACAAGGTCGGGCTGAGCGCCGATTGCAGAATGTCCGGCACCTTGAAGGGCAGGCCCTGATCCCCCCAGATATAGCGCACGGAATCCTGAATGACATACGCGAGCCCGAATGTCAGCAGCAGGCTGTAGAGCGGATCACGGACATACAAGGGCCGAATCAGCACACGCTCCACGATGATCCCGACCAGCGCCGCAAAAAATGGCGAGATAATCAACGCACCCCAAAACCCCAGGTACGGCTGGAGCGTATATGCAAAGTAGGCACCCAGCGCCAGGAAACCCCCATGGGCAAAGTTGATGACATTCGTCAGGTTGATGATCAGGGACAGGCCGAGGGCCATCAGCGCGTAGAACGCGCCGATGACCAGTCCGTTGAATATATTGAAAAGGACCAGCTGAGTCACACCGCGCCTCCCTCAGCTCAGGTCGGCCATGTCATCTTGCACCCTGTCTCCTCGACAGTAGGCGCGATAGTCTTGCTGTCGATGACTTCATCGATATGGAACAGATCGTCAGGCGCACCGCCCGAAGCCTGCGCATGGCCAGCCCATAGCGTTCCGATCAGCAAATGCTGGTTCTCCCGGAAAGTTGCCGGATGCGGCTGCAAGGCGACCTCCGGCGGCAACGTCATGCCGTTCAACGCCTTTGCCATCTTGACGGGCTCTAGCGACTTGGCCGTATTGGCTGCCAGTGCGCAGGCATGGATCGCCGTGTGGCCGAACCAGGTCCTGGCGGTTGGCACCCGATCCGTCTTTTTCTTGATGGCGTCCACGAATTCCTTCACATGCGGCACATCCGGCTGGTTCCAGTACCACTCGATTACCCAGTTGCCGATCCGCGCATCCGGGGACAGGGCCTCCAGCGTTTCCAGCTCGATATTGGCACCTGCAATGTGGAAGCGCTTGTCCAGACCGAACTGCACCGCCTGCTTCAGGACATTGGTCTGATCCTCGCCATTCTGCAGAATGACGATCACGTCCGGATTGGTGGCCTGTGCCTTAATCAGATACGAGGAATACTCCGTCGTACCCAGAGGAATAAGGTCCGCCCCCAGATTGGTCGCACTCAGTTTCTTCAGGTTTGCCTCATAGGCGCTCAGCAAGCCGTGCCCAAACGCATAATCCGGCACCAGGAAGTAGAATTTCTTGCCAAAACGATTGACCAGCGATGGCGCAATCGCATTGACCAGCAGCGTCGTGGACGGATCGACCTGGTAGACATTCCAATGGCAGTTCTTTCCCGTGATCGGGTCCGCATGGCCGCCCGGGTCCATCATGAAAACGCCCTTTTCATAGGCCACGGCAGACATTGCCATGGTCAGGCCGGAATTCACATTTCCCACCAGAAAATCAACCTTGTCGCGGTCGATCAGTTTGCGCGCCTTCTGAACCGCGACACCAGCATCGCCGCTGGTGGAATCCTCGACAATCAGCTTCGCAGGACGCCCCAGAATGCCGCCCTTGGCATTTATCTCCTCTACGGCCAGTTCCATGCCGTTGAGTTCATTTTTACCCGTGATGGCGTAGGTGCCCGTCAGCGGATTGTCCACGCCGAGCTTGACCGGCTGGTCTCCCTGAGCCCAAATAATACGGGGTGCCGCGATTGCCGCCACACCCATCGTCGCTGCCATTTTCAGTGCTGCACGTCGGCTGATCGCCGTTGAGACATTATGGCTTCTGTTCATTGGTTCCTCCAAATCGCCAAATTTGCGAACGACGCAATTGCGAGTATTGACTGGAAGAATCCTCATGCCCACGGATAGATCCCGACCACCGCACACGTGTCGCCCGACCCTATCCCCGCAGCTTTTATTATTGTTACGTTTTTAGTCTGCGCCGCTTAGTGGCAAGTTGTCAATTCGGAAACACTTGTGTCTTTGTAACCAAAACACGGAAACAGCCGCCGCCCCGCTATCCCCGCCGGGCTGCCTTGGGCCGAAATGCCTTGACAACGGTATCCACCGTTTCCACATAAGGGCCATCAATCAGATCCAGGCAATAAGGCACTGCTGCAAAAATGCCCGGCACCTGAATCGCCCCATCCTCGCCACGCAGACCCTCAAGCGTCTCCTGAGTCGCCTTGGGCTGACCCGGCAGATTGATAATCAGGGCCGCATGATCGGGCAGCTCGCGGATCACCGCCACCTGCCGCGACAGAATCGCCGTGGGCACAAACCGCAGACTCACCTGACGCATCTGTTCACCAAAACCAGGCATCTCGCGCGTGGCCACATCCAGCGTCGCCTCTGGAGTCACATCCCGCCGGGCCGGCCCTGTGCCCCCCGTCGTCAACACCAAATCACAACGCGCCTCATCCACCAACTCACGCAGCGTCGCGGCAATACCCGCACGCTCATCCGGAATCAGGCGCGACACCACCTGCGGCGCCCGCGTCAACGCCCGCCTCAGCCAATCCGTCAACGCAGGAATTCCACGATCCTCATAGGTCCCACTGCTGGCGCGGTCAGACACCGACACAAGCCCCACGATCAGTTCATCGGGATGACTGCGACGCAGCGGAAAAGATTCAGACACAACATTCATATCAAAACCACCAAACTGGAATACGCCAGTATATCCACACCCCTCAACCCGATCCGTTCACCCACCCAGGCGATGCCCAAGACTGTCTAGGCGGCTTACGCATTTGGGTGGGGCCGCCGGGCCCCCGAA
>JAKDMO010000067.1 GCA_030452305.1 Alcaligenaceae bacterium
CATGCCGTTGGATGGTTTACGACATTTGCAGCCGTCGTCGGGGTGGTGTGGACAGATGAATATGGCGTCGATCTGGCCGCCCGCCTGGGCGACTTCGCGGCGCATCTTGGCGTGAATGGCGTTGAGGGCATCCATGGTAAAGAGCCCCCGCCCGATTCCTGACTGGTTACTCGCCACGACGATACGCCAGCCTGCGTGCGAGAGCTGCGCGATTGCGGCCAGGCTGCCGGGAATAGGCATCCATTCGTCGGGCGACTTGATGAAGGCGTCGCTGTCATGGTTGATGACGCCATCGCGGTCCAGGATGATCAATTTGTTCATGATCGCCGTGCCATACCCCTAATGTGCAAGTTTCGACAGATCCGCCACCTGATTCATCAGATCATGCAGCGAGCGCAACAAGGCCAGACGGTTCGCGCGCAGGCGTGGATCCTCGGCCATGACCATGACGTCCCCAAAGAACCCGTCAACTGTGTCGCGGGCCTGCGCCAGGGTGCTGAGACTGGCCGGGAAATCCCCGCTTTCGGCTTGTTTCCGGGCAATCGGCGCGAGGCGTTCGATGCACGTGTACAGGGCCTGCTCGGCGGGTTCGGTGGCCAGCGCTGGATCGAAGGCGGGCAGTTCGCCGATATCGCCTTCCGCTTTTTTCAGCAGATTGGTGATGCGCTTGTTCGCCGCAGCCAGATCCTGTGCCTCGGGGCGTGCAGCGAAGCTGACGCAGGCGGCGACTCGGGCGTGCACCTGGTGCAGCGGGGGCTGCAGGGCCAGTACGGCATCCACCGGCCGGCGCTCGAAATCCGCGATCAGCAGGTTTCGGTAGCGTTCATAGACGAACGCGCGCACCTCGTCGACGGTGCTGTCTGCGAGCTGACCCGGCGCAAAGGTGTCGGCGGCCTGCGCCAGCAATGCGGACAGGCGTGCCGGGCTGTCATGGTTGACCGAAAGGTAACCGCCGGCCGTCAACTGCTCGTAGGCCGAAATCAGGCCCAGTGCCGCACGGCGCAGGCCGTAGGGGTCGCGCTCGCCAGTGGGGGCCAGCCCGATGCCCCATATGCCGACCAGTGTCTCGGCGCGTTCGGCCATGAACAGGACGGCCGAGACCAGGGTGTCTGGCGTAATGGCCGCGCCCAGGCGGATCCGGTATTGGTCGCGCAGGGCCTGGGCGAGCTCGTCCGGCTCGCCATCCGCCTTGGCGTAGTAGGCGGCCATGATGCCTTGCAGTTCGGGAAACTCCCCAACCATGTTTGTGCCCAGGTCGGCTTTGGCGAGCTGTGCTGCACGCTCGGCCTGGGCGGTATCGGCACCCAGGGTTTCTGCCAGCCAACCGGCAGTCCGACGCACCCGCTCGGTGCGTTCCAGCAGTGATCCGAGCTTGTTGTGGTAGACGCTGTGGGCTAGGTCCCGGACGCGATCGGACAGAGGGGTCTTCAGGTCGGTCTGGAAAAAGAACTGCGCATCGGCCAGGCGCGGACGCACGACGCGCTCGTTGCCCTCGATGATGTGCCGCGGATCTGTCGGGCGCATGTTGCTGACAATCAGGAAACGATGCACGAGTGCGCCGCTTTCCGGGTCGAACAGCGGAAAGTATTTCTGGTTCAGCCGCATGGTCAGAATCAGGCACTCGGGCGGGATATCGAGGAATGCCTGGTCAAACGCCCCGGCGTACACCGTGGGGTATTCCACCAGTGCGGTGACCTCATCGAGCAATGCCCGGGTTTCGGGGGCATCGCCAATCATTGTGCCCAGCACGGCGCTGTGTTCGGCCAGTTGGCGTGCGATCGTGTCGCGGCGCTCGGTAAAGCCGGCGATCACCATGCCTTCGTCCAGCAGTTGCCGTGCCCACGATGAGGCCGATTCGATTGACAGTGTGCTGTGCCCCATGAACCGGTGGCCCATGGATTCGCGCCCGGCGGTCAGGCCCAGTGTGTTGACCGGTACGACGTCAGTCCCCCACAGGGCCAGCAGTTTATGGGCAGGGCGCACGAACTTGACCGTGGTGTGCCCATCGGCGAGCTGGTATTGCATGACCTTGGGTATGGGCAGGGTGTCCAGTGCGTGGTCCAGCGCAGCCTGCAGGCCGTCAGCCAGCAGGCTGCCCGGCGCCGAGCCTTCGGCGTAGAGCACGTCCTGCTTGCCGTCGGATCGGCGTACGAGTTCGGATGCGGAAAGCTGTGACAGCCCCTTGGCGGCCAGTTTCTTTGCCAGCGCAGCCGTGATCGTTCCGGAATCGTCCAGGCCGATCTTTACCGGCATGAGCTTTTCGCTGAAGGCTTGGTCGGGTGCCTGGCCCAGTACATGCGACAGATGCACCGCCAGGCGGCGCGGGCTTGCGTAATCAGTGACGCGGCATTCTTGGGCCAGCAGCCCGAGCTGCACCAGCGTATCGTGCACGCCTGTTGCAAAGGCACGACCCAGAGCATCCAGCGATTTGGGCGGGAGTTCTTCGGTGACCAGTTCCAGGACCAGTTCGCGCGAGGGTTCGGTGGCCTGGCTCATGCTGCGGCCTCCTGTGAAGCCAGCATGGGGAAGCCCAGCCGTTCGCGGGATTCGTAATAGGCCTGGGCCACGGCGCGCGACAGCTTACGGATGCGGCCGATGTAGGCCGCGCGCTCGGTGACGCTGATTGCGCCGCGCGCATCCAGCAGATTGAAGGTATGGGCCGCCTTCAGGGTGGCCTCGTATGCGGGCAGTGCCAGCGGGACTTCGATCAGGCGCCGGGCCTCGTTTTCGTAATCGTTGAAGTGGGCAAACAGCATGTCGGTGGACGCGTACTCGAAGTTATAGGTGGATTGCTCGACCTCGTTCTGGTGGAACACATCGCGATACAGGACGGTGCGCCCCTTTGCATCGCGGGTCCAGACCAGGTCGTAGACACTTTCCACCCCCTGCAAGTACATGGCCAGGCGCTCCAGCCCGTAAGTGATCTCGCCCGTGGCGGGGTTGCAGTCCAGGCCGCCGACCTGCTGGAAGTACGTGAACTGGGTGACTTCCATGCCGTTTAACCAGACCTCCCACCCCAGCCCCCAGGCGCCGAGGGTCGGGTTTTCCCAGTCGTCCTCGACAAAGCGGATGTCGTGCTGCATGGGGTCAATGCCAAGTTCCTTCAGGGATCCGATGTACAGATCCAGGATTTCCGGTGGGGCCGGCTTGAGCACGACCTGGAACTGGTAATAATGCTGCAGGCGGTTTGGGTTATCGCCATAGCGCCCGTCCTTGGGGCGCCGGGAAGGCTGGACGTAGGCTGCGCGCCAGGGCTCGGGCCCGATGGCGCGCAAAAAAGTTGCGGTGTGCGAAGTGCCTGCGCCGACCTCCATGTCGTAGGGCTGCAATAGAGTGCAGCCCTGCCTGTCCCAGTATTGCTGGAGGGATAAGATAAGTTGCTGGAAGGTGAGCATGGGCGGGGCGTAGTCTTGTTTTAAGGTCGTTGGGTTCGGCGCGCCCGATTGCGAGGCAAGGGCCGGCCGGATGGGCCATTTTAACGGTATTCATGGCATTGGTTGCCGCCGGCCCTTTGTGGCGCGAATCAGTGCCCAGAGTCTGCCAGGATCCCGATCAGATCGGGCACAGTGGCCTTGGGGTCGGCCGCATGAGTCGCCTGTTCGTAGGCATGGCGTATGCTTTCGGCCATATCGTGACTGGCGCCCGCCTCGCGGGCCATGGTTGTGTAGTAGCTCATGTCCTTCAGGGCATTTTTCAGGGTAAAGCGAAAGGCCGTGTGATCCTGTGATTCCAGGAATGGTCGGAAGCGGTTCAGCACGACGCTGTCGCCGCCGCCCTGTCCGACCACTTCCAGAAACACCTCGGCAGGGATCCCGGCGCGCTGGGCGCAGGCTGCGGCTTCGGCGAGGACAGCCGAGAATCCCAACGATACGAAATTGTGAACCAGTTTGAGCTGGTGGCCGGAGCCGACCGAGCCTGCGTAGGTGATGTTCTCTGCATAGCATTGCAGCAGCGGCCTGGCCTGCTCGACGGTCTCGCGATCCCCGCCTACCGTCAGGTTCAGGCGGCCTTGTGCGGCCTCTTTGGGTGTACGGGTCATGGGCGCGTCGATGAATTTGGCACCGGCCTTTTCCGCTTCGAGTGCGACGCGGCGCGTGGATGAGGGCAGGGCGGTCGAGCAGTCGATGATGAGGGTGCCCGGCCGGATGCTTTGCAGCAGTCCATCCTCGCGAAAAAGAATGCCTTCGACTTCGGGTGTGCCGGTGACACACAGAATAATCACATCGGCAGCGTCAGCCAGCGCCTTCAGGCTGGGCGTGGTCCTGGCCCCGGCCTCAATCAGATCATTCAGAGGCTGGTTCCCAGGGTGCTCGAAAAGAATCATCGAGTGGCCGTGTTTGACAATATTGCTCGCGATACCGTGGCCCATCATGCCGATGCCGATCATGCCGATTGTTTTCATGCTTGCCTCGCTGAATGTTTGGGGTGCTGCCTGGGTGATTTTACGGGCGTCGCGACCGGCGTGCCTGTTCGCACGATACACGGGTAAACTTGAAAGGCATCGGATAGGCTGACATAGTGATATGAAATGTAGGGGGACGGGTCAATGAGTGGGTGTCTGAATGTCGAAATTATCGATCGTATCCAGGTGATGACCATCAATCGGCCGCAGGCGCGCAATGCGGTCAATCTGGAAACGGCTGAGGCAATCGCCGAGGCGCTGGATGCGCTGGATGCCAGTGATGATGTGGATCTGGGTATTCTGACCGGGGCCGCGCAGACCTTCTGTTCGGGGATGGATTTGAAGGCCTTCGCGCAAAGCGGCCAGAGGCCCTATGTGGGGGATCGCGGCTTTGCCGGTCTGTGCGAACACCCACCCGAAAAGCCCCTGATTGCCGCAGTCGAGGGTTATGCCCTGGCCGGCGGCTGCGAGGTGGCGCTGGCCTGCGATCTGATCGTGGCCTCGCGCAGCGCGCGTTTCGGGGTGCCCGAAGTCAAGCGCGGCCTGGTCCCGGGATCGGGCGGCATGCTGCGCCTGCCATCGCGAATCCCCTATCACATTGCCATGGAGGCTGTGCTTACAGGCGAGATGCTGGATGCCGAACGTATGCACCAGTACGGTCTGGTCAATCGCTTGGTTGAACCGGGTGGCGCGCTGCAGGCCGCGCTGGATCTGGGCCGGACGATCTCCGCCAACGGCCCCTTGGCCGTGCGGGCGGCCAAGCGCATCATTGTCGAATCGCGCAATTGGCGTCCTGCCGATATGTTCGATATGCAGCGCCCGCGTATCGCCCATGTATTCGTATCCGAAGACGCCCGCGAGGGCGCAACCGCATTTGCGGAAAAGCGCAAGCCGGTCTGGAAGGGAAAGTGACGATCGGGATCACAGGGGTGATCTGATCCGGTAACGTGGAAGGAGGCTGTATGTCGAGTGATGGGCCGGACACCTGGGTGGGGCGCACTGAAACGTGTGATGACAATATCGACATCGGGCATGTGGCGCGTGTCGCCCTGGCCCTGGACGAGGACGCGCCCGGCGTGGGTGATGCCTTGCCCCTGCTGTGGCACTGGGCCTTGTTTGTCGCGGCCCAACGTTACGAACATTTGGGCCGGGATGGCCATGCCGGGCCGGGTGGATTCCTGCCCGTCGCCGAGGGGCGCAACCGCATGTGGGCGGGCGGACGTCTGGATTTTGTCCGGCCCTTGCGTGTCGGCGTGCCCGCCCAGCGCTGCTCAACCATTTCCAATGTCGTCGAAAAGACCGGGCGGACGGGCAAACTGCTGTTCGTCACGGTTGCACATGAATACTCTCAGGAAGGCAACCTATGCCTGTCCGAGGAACAGGACCTGGTCTATCGCGAGCCGCTTGCGCCCAAGCTGATCGGCGATCAGGCGGCGCCCGAGCCGCAATGGTCCGAGACCATCACACCTGATCCGGTGATGCTGTTTCGCTATTCAGCCGTGACCTTCAATGGCCATCGGATTCACTATGATGAGCCCTATGTGACCCAGAACGAAGGGTATCCGGGCCTGGTGGTGCATGGGCCGCTGATCGCCACGCTGATGGCTCGCGCCTGTGTGCGTGCGAACCCTGGCCGGGTCATCGGGTCGATGTCCTATCGCGGCTTGCGCCCGCTGATCGTGCCGCGGGCATTTCATGTGTCGGGGTGTCTGGACGGGGCCACCGGTGCCGGCCTGTGGGCCGAACAAAACGGCACTCTGGCGCATCAGGCAAATCTTCAGTTCAAGGAGTAGACATGGCTGTGCATAGACAATTGCGGTCCGCGCTGTTCGTACCTGCATCCCGGCCCGACCGTTTTGCCAAGGCCCTGGATAGCGGCGCCGACGCGGTGATCATCGATCTGGAAGACGCGGTCGAGCACGATGCAAAGGATCGGGCACGGCGTGATCTGCAGGAATTCGCTGCAGCCAATCCGGATGCCTCGTTTCTGGTCCGGATCAATGATGGGGCGACGCGCTGGTTTGATGACGATCTGGCGGCCTGCCGGGAACTGCCGAACATCTCGGGAATCGTCCTGCCCAAGACCGAAACCGCCGAGCAGGCGTATTCCGTCGTGGGTGCGGGCAAGGCCGTGATTCCCATGATTGAAACCGCGCGCGGTATAGAGGTGCTCGACCAGATTGCCGGCGTCGAGGGCGTGCGCCGCCTGTCGTTTGGCGTGCTCGACCTGCTGCTGGATCTGGGAGTGACCCCTGGCACCCCCAGCGCCGACATTGTGATCAATCAGCTGCGTTTTCAGATATTGGTGCGCAGCCGCATGCATCGCCTAGGCTCACCCCTGGACAGCATCTATCCCGATTTTTCCGATTTCGAGGGCCTGGCGGCTGCCGCCCGGAACGCGTGTGACATGGGGTTTTGCGGGATGCTGTGCATCCACCCGGCGCAGATCGAGGTCGTCCATCAGACATTCCAGCCCTCGCCCGACGATCTGGACTGGGCGCGCCGCGTGGTGGCGCATGCCGAGCAAGCCGGTACGGCGGCGTTCAAGCTCGATGGTCGTATGGTCGATGTGCCCGTCATCGAGCGCGCACGGCGTATTGTGGCGAGGGCGGGCGGGTAAGGAAGGCTCAGTTGTTAGGTGTCACCACTTTCCACTGTATGGCCAATCGTTATTACCCAGGAGTCCCTCCCTATGAGAATTCGCGCCGCCGTCTTGCGCCAGATGGGCCTTGCTGCCCCGTACGCCCAAAGCCAACCGATCCATATCGAAGACGTCGATCTGGACCCGCCCGGTCCTGGTGAAGTTCTCATCAAGATCAAGGTCGCCGGCTTATGCCACTCGGATCTGTCGGTCATCAATGGCGACAGACCACGTGGCATGCCCATGGTGCTGGGGCACGAATCTTCGGCCGAAGTCGTAGAGCTAGGCAAGGGGGTGCTGGACCTCAAGGTCGGGGATCACGTGGTCACCGATTTTGTCCCCACCTGCGGGCATTGCACGCCTTGTAGCCAGGGTCGTCCAGCCTTGTGTGAGCCCGGTGCGGCGGCCAACACGCAGGGCGTGCTGCTGGGTGGTTCACGCCGATTGCATGCGAACGGCGAAGCCCTGAATCACCATGTCGGGGTGTCGTGCTTTGCAGACCACGCTGTGGTGTCCAGGCACTCCTGCATCAAGGTGTTGCGCGAGATCTCCCATCGCGAGGCAGCCTTGTTTGGCTGTGCTGTGCTCACTGGGGCAGGTGCCGTCATCAACCGTGCCCATATCAAGGCAGGGCAAACCGCTGCGATCGTGGGGCTCGGTGGGGTGGGCCTCAGCGCCCTGCTGGCGGTTATCGCTGCAGGCGCCCGGCGGGTGGTTGCGGTAGACCTGAGTGATGAAAAACTGGATCTGGCGAAATCTTTGGGTGCAACCCATGTGATCAATCCCCGCCACATCTCCTCGGATGCCGAGCGTCTCGAGGCCGCTGGTGGCCCGGTTGATTTCGGTTTTGACATGGCCGGGGCCGTGGCGGCGTTTGAGGCGGCGTATCGGCTTACGCGGCGAGGCGGGACGACGATCACGTCCGGTCTGCCGCATCCGAAATCCACTTTTTCTTTGCCCCTGGCCCAACTGGTTGGCGAAGAGCGCGACATCCGTGGCAGCTATCTGGGCTCTGGTGTGCCCGCCATTGATATTGTCAGCTATATGGACCTCTATCTGGGCGGAAAGCTGCCCGTGAACAAATTATTGGGTCAGGCGTTTACGCTTGACCAGGTCAACGAGGGATTCGATCACCTGGCTTCGGGTTCGGGGTTGCGCGACTGCATCGTGTTGGATGCCTGATATTTTTTGACCGGATTTAGCCGGATGTGTCGAGGCCAAGTTCAGCAAGAATCGCCTGGGTATGTTCACCCAACGCGGGTATGGCACCCATACGGGCGTCGGCTGGGCTATTGATGCCTGGCGGCAGTAGCGCGGGCAGGTCGCCGGCCGGGCTCGAAACGGTCACCCAGCGCTTGCGAGCCTGAAGTTGTGGATGCTGCCAGACCTCGCCCATGTCATTCACGTGTGCATTGGCAATACCTGCCGCATCGAGCCGTTGGATGACTTCCTCGGCTGTGAGGCTTGCAAAGGCCTGTACGATGAGTGCGTGCAATTCGGTCCGAGCCGCCGAGCGCTTGAAGTTGCTGTCAAAGCGCGGATCATCGGCCAGCTCGGGTTGCTGCAGGACGTGCTCACAAAATGTACGCCACTCGCGCTCGTTTTGCAGGCCCAGCATGACGGTTTTGCCGTCTCCGGCGGTCATTGGCCCATATGGATAGATGGTCGAGTGTGATGCGCCATGACGCGATGGTGGCGTAGCCCCATTGTAGCTATAGTACAGGGGATAGGACATCCACTCGACCATGGCCTCCAGCATAGAGATCTCGACATGCCGACCGTGCCCGGTCTTGCCCCGCTCGATCAAGGCCGCGAGAATATTCGAATAGGCATACATGCCTGCTGCAATGTCGGCGATCGAGCAGCCGGCTTTGGCCAACTCGTCGGGTGTGCCGGATACGGATAGAAAGCCTGACTCACTCTGGATAAGCAGATCGTAGGCCTTGCGGTCGCGGTAAGGTCCATTATTGCCATAGCCCGAGATGTCACAGACGATCAGGCGCGGAAAGCGTTCGTGCAGGGCTTCCCAGGAAAGCCCGAGACGCGCCGCTGCGCCCGGAGCCAAGTTTTGTACCAGTACATCGGCTTTTTCCAGAAGGCGCTCGAGTACCTCGGCCGAGGCATCGGCTTTCAGGTCGAGGGCCAAGCTTTCCTTGGAGCGGTTGACCCAGACAAAGTGGGAAGACAAGCCGTTGGCACGCTGGTCGTAGCCACGTGCAAAATCGCCTGACCCAGGCCGTTCGATTTTGATCACGCGGGCACCGAGGTCAGCCAGCTGGCGCGTACAAAACGGGGCTGCGATGGCGTGTTCCAAAGCAATAACAGTGATGCCTTCGAGGGGGCGCATGGATTCCTCGCTTTAGAATGACCGTGGCATGCCCAGCACGTGCTGGCCCACGTAAGACAGGATGAGGTTGGTCGAGATAGGGGCTACCTGATAGAGGCGCGTTTCGCGGAATTTACGCTCGATGTCGTACTCGCACGCAAAGCCAAAACCGCCATGCGTTTGCAGGCAGGCATTGGCGGCTTCCCACGAAGCATCGGCAGCCAGCAGCTTGGCCATGTTGGCTTGTGCGCCACAGTCCTGGTGGGCATCGAAGCGTGCCGCAGCTTCGTAGCGCATGAGGCTTGCGGCCTCTACATTCACCCAGGCTCTGGCGATGGGGAACTGCACACCTTGATTTTGACCGATGGGCCGGTCAAACACGATCCGTTCATTGGCGTATTTGCTGGCCCGGTCGACGAACCAATACCCATCGCCAATGCATTCAGCCGCAATCAGGGTGCGTTCGGCATTGAGGCCATCCAGGATGTACTTGAACCCCTTGCCTTCTTCGCCAATCAGGTTTTCTTCGGGGATTTCGAGATTTTCAAAGAACAGCTCGTTGGTTTCATGGTTGACCATGTTCAAAATGGGACGTACTTCCAGCCCCTGGCCAATCGCCGTGCGCAAGTCAACCATGAAAATGGACATGCCTTCCGACTTTTTCTTGACATGTTCCAGTGGTGTGGTGCGTGCGAGCAAGACCATCAGGTCAGAGTGCTGGATGCGTGAAATCCAGACTTTCTGTCCGTTGATGATGTAACGGTCGCCTTTTTTGACCGCCGTGGTCTTGATGCGTGTGGTATCTGTACCGGTGGTGGGTTCGGTGACTCCCATGGACTGCAAGCGCAGCTCGCCCTTGGCAATTTTGGGCAGCCATTCGCGTTTCTGGCGCTCTGAGCCATGGCGCAGCACTGTGCCCATGTTGTACATTTGCCCGTGGCAGGCGCCTGAGTTGCCCCCGGATCGGTTGATTTCTTCCATGATGACCGATGCCTCGGTCAGCCCCAGGCCCGACCCGCCGTATTCTTCGGGGATCAGGGCCGCCAGCCAGCCGGCTTGTGTCAGAGCATCGACAAATTCGGCGGGGTAGCCACGTTGCTCGTCGATCTTGCGAAAATACGCGTCATCGAATTGCGCGCACAAATCGCGGATTGCGTCGCGGATATCCTGGTGTTTGTCGGTGTCTCGGTGCATGGTTCCCTCGGTCAGACTGCATGGCAAGCCCTAAGGGTGCGGCAATCTGCTGCCCGCGACAATCTGTATTTGGCAAACGTCGGCTTTGATTACCGTTAATATCGCCGTTATTTTTGGCGTGCTGCAGCCGCATCGGCCACTAGCAGATCGACCAGTTCGCGAGCAAATGCCGGCAGCTCGGTGGTCTCTTGTACACAAATGTGCAGCTTGCGCAGGGCCCAGGCGTCTTCGAGCGCAAGAATGGCCAGTGGCATGGTGCTGCCATAACGTCGGGCAGCAGATTCGGGGATCACGCCTATGCCTACCTGTGCGGCGATGAGGCGGCAGCTGGTCTCAAAATTGCTTACTTCGACCCGTTTTTTCAGCAGCCTGCCCTGGTCCTCGGCAGCCTGCTGAAGGAATGAGTGGATGGCGCTTGCCTCAAATAGACAGACGAAGTCGTAATCCAGCAGGCTTGTAAACAGGTGGCTGCTCTGCTGTGCCAGCGGGTGGCCGGCATGGGTCACCAGCACCAGCTTGTCAGTACGATATGGCAAAAAGCGCACCCCGGCACCACCGCTGTCCTGCGCGGTCAGGCCGATGTCGGCCATGCCTTCAGCCACAGCTCGTACCACTTCGTGGCTGAGGCGCTCGCGCAGCTCGATATTGACGTCGGGGTGGGCGACCAGATAGCGTTCGAGTGCGCTGGGCAGGAACTCGTTCATGGCAGTGGTGTTGGCATAGACGCGTACACGTCCCTTGATGCCGCGGGTAAATTCATGCATATCGCCGCGCAGGTGTTCCATCTGGCGCAGCACGAGCCGGGCGTGCTTGACCAATGCTTCACCCGATGGCGTGAGGCTGACCCCCTGGCTGGTTCGATACAGCAACTGTGTGCCTAGATAGGCTTCCATATTCTTGACCCGATTGCTGGCGGCAGGCAGTGACAGGTGCGTGCGCTCAGCGCCCTTGGTGAGGCTCAGGGCACTGGCCACGTGCACCATCAACTGCATGTCGGTGAGGTCGATATGTGTAGCCATAATGGTGGTTCTCCTCTGAAATGCTGAAGCCGGCCCTAAGCAAACAAGAATAGGCAAACAGAATCGCGCGATGCAGAATCAGGCAAGATTTTGATTTCCAGGAACGACCATGCAGGATTTCAGTGCGACCTTATCCCATTTTGTGGCCGAACTGCGGTTCGATGATATCCCGGCACCTGTGTTGCGGCGTACCGAAGACCTGCTGCTGGATTGCCTGGGCTCCATTTTAGCCGGGGCACCCGAGCGCCCGGTACAAACCCTGGCCCGCTATGCACGTATGATGGGGCCGGTCGATGGCCCCAGCGAAAATCTGGTCGGGCAGACCGGTACCAGCCCGCTGTTCGCCGCAATGGTCAATGCGGCTGCAGCGCATATGGTCGAGCAAGACGACGTCCACAACGGCTCAGTGTTTCATCCCGCTGCTGTGGTTTTCCCACCTGCCCTGGCAACAGCCCAGGCGCTGGGGCGCTCCGGGCGCGAGTTCCTGGTGGCGGCGGTGGCCGGTTATGAG